>ONMI01000052.1 GCA_900318915.1 uncultured Prevotellaceae bacterium
ATTAATCCGATTAAGCAAATATTTTCATAATGTTTTGCTTATGCGTGGCTGTCGCCACGCAATCTCGCTGCAAACGTAGAGAAAAATCCGTAGTTTTTTTTCTTGATATATCCGGTTCTGCATGCATGGTTTCCGTTGTATGAATTAAGTTTTTTTAAACACATTATTATAAAGGATTAAGACTATTTTATTAATTTTGTAGCCGAATAGCCATGACAAGACACAGCCTAAAGGGCTCTTCTAACGGAAATAACATTAAATCAAATATTTATCAACAAAAAAAATCTATTATGGTTAAAAATCTTAGACTACTATTCGTGGCACTGCTCTGTGCAGTGTTTAATGTGTCTATGGCCCAGACCTACCAGACTGTAAGTCTGCCTTACGAGGTGAACTTCACAGAGGGCCAAGGCGCTTTCGTGATTGAGGATGTCGAGAACGAACTCGGCACCGACATCTGGACCCAAGGCAGCCAATACGGTATGACCGCCACCACCTATGTACAGTTGGCCGACGAAGACAAGAAGTACAACCATGACGGCGAGAGCTGGCTGGTGTCGCCCATCATCGACCTGAGCAACGCCTCCACCGCTTCATTGGCTTTCACCGATCAGGTGAACAAGTTTTTCGGCAACATCGAGGAAGAGATTTCCGTGAATGTGCGTGAGGCCGGTACCAACACTTGGACCAACCTGAACGTGGCCTACGAGAAGCCCTCCTCTAAAAATTGGGGTGGATGGAAAGACCAGGTGGTGAACCTTTCTTCCTATGCAGGCAAGAAAGTGCAAATCGGTTTCCACTACATCGGCAAAGCCGCTACCGCCGGTACCTACGAGGTGAAGAGTTTCGCCGTGACCGCCGAAGAGGCTGTGGTGAAACAGCCCGCCGGACTGAAATACAGCGAGTCGCAAGTTGTGGTGTATCTCGGTGAGGAGCCCTATGAGCTGCCCACACTCGACAACCCCAACAACCTGCCTGTGACCTACACCTCGAACAACGAGACTGCCGCTACCGTTGACGCCAACGGCAACGTGACCGTGGTGGGCGAAGGCAACACCACCATCAAGGCCTCCTTCGAGGGCAACGACGAGTTCGAAGAGGGAAGCGCCTCCTACTACCTGGTGGTCAAGGTAAAGGGCGAGGCCGGCACCGATGTGTTCGAGCTCGTGACCAGCGCCGACGACCTGACCGACGGTGACCAAATCATCATCGTGAACGAAGCCAACGACCAGGCGATGAGCAAGCAGACCAACAACAACCGCGCCGCCACCGACGTGGCACTGGAGAGCGACGGCACCATCATCCCCTCGACCACCGTGCAGGTGATTACCCTTGAAGGCGAGCCAGGTGCCTGGTACTTCAATGTGGGCGACGGATATCTCTATGCTGCCAGCACCTCCAAAAACCATCTGATGACCCACGCCGCTGCTGACGACAAGGCTCTGGTGACCACCCTCGACATCGCCGCCGACGGCGTGGCTACCGTGAAGTTCAACCAGTGGGACACAGAGGAACAAAAGGCCCGCACCCTGCTGCGCTTCAATCCCAACAGCGGCAACCCCATCTTCAGCTGCTATGTTGATGCTGAGAATGCTACCGGTACCCCCGTGCGCATCTACAAGAAACCCACCACCACCCAGCAGCAGCCTGCCGGACTGGAGTACTCGGCTACCGAGTTCACCTACACCATCGGCGGTGAGAACGAAGCATTCCCCACTCTGAGCAACCCCAACAAGCTGACCGTGACCTACACCTCGAGCGACGAGAATGTGGCTACCGTGGGCCGCGACGGTGTGGTGACCCCGAATGCTGCCGGTACTACCGTGATCAAGGCCCAGAGCGAGGAGAACGACAACTTCAAGGCCGGTAGCGCCAGCTACACCCTGACCGTGAAGGAAGTGTTCGTGGGCAAGACCTATGAGCTCGTGACCAATGCCAACGTGCTGAAGGCCGGTGACAACATCATCATCGTGAGCCCCACCAACGACTACGCCATCAGCACCAATCAGCAGAAGAACAACCGCACTGGTGTTGCTGTGACCCTGAAGGACAACACCATCACCAGCACTGCCGACGTGGCAGCTATCGTGCTGGGCGGTAAGGACGGTGCTTGGACTTTTGCCACCAACGGAGGCTATCTCTATGCTCCCGCCACCGGCAACCACCTGAAGACCACCGCCGAGCTGCCAGAGGCTGGCGGAGAGGCAACCATCGTGATCAACGACGAGGGCAACGCCGACGTGCAGTTCAACACTGCCGACCCCGAGGCACAGAACATGCTTCGCTTCAACATGAACGGCACCAACACCAACCGTCTGTTCAGCTGCTACAAACCCAGCAGCTCTATCAACACACCCGTTCGCATCTACCGCGAGGTGAGCGACGAGGTGGAGGTGGAGATCACCGAAGCCGGCTATGCCACCATGTACTACGGCAAGAAGAACCTGACCGTGCCCGCTGGTGTGACCGCTACTACCTGGACCGCCGACAAAGACGGTATGAAGGTGAGCAAGACCTACAATACCAACGACATCGTGCCCGCCGGTGAGGCCGTGGTGCTCCAGGGCGAGGCCGGTATCTACAGCTTTGCCGTGGCCGAGAAAGCCGCTGCCGAGCCTGATGCCAACAACATGCTGCTCGGATTCGACGACGCTGCCGAGACCGTAGGTCCCAATGCCAGCGCCTCCTATCTCTTCTACATCCTCAGCACCAACAAGGACGGTGAGGAAGTGGGCTTCTACTTCAAGGAGGATGAAGGTGCTGCCTTCGTAAGCGCTCCTCACAAGGCTTATCTCGCTGTGCCCGCCGACGTGGCTGCCGGTTTCTACACCTTCGACGGTGCTACCGACGGTATCAACAGCGTGGCCAACGTGAATGCCGAGAACAACGAGGTGTACTCGCTCAGCGGTGTGCGCATGAACGGCAAACTGCAGAAGGGTATCTACATCGTGAACGGTAAGAAAGTTGTTATCAAATAAAATGCGCAAAGGGCATGGCCCGGCACGGCTGGGCCTGCCTGCAACGCAAACAATAAAACAGATAAAAGGAGCATTATTATGAAGAAAACATATATTCAGCCCGTAGCCGAGTGCATGGTGTACGACACCGAAATCATGCAGCTTCCTATCAAGAACTCTACCGGTAGCGGCAGACAGCTTACCAACTCTTTCTATGAGGAAGAAGAGGAAGAGGAAGAGCCCGTGACCAAGAAGAGAAAGAGCGTCTGGGACTAATCCTGAAAAGTGTTCGAATAGACCTTAATCAATATACATAGAGAGGGCTGCACCGATGTGCAGCCCTCTCTATGTATATTGAATTAAAGGTATTTCTTACTCCAGCGTGTGGATGGTGCCGTCGGCATCTACCTGCAGCGGGCGCACCTTGAGCGAGCGCAGCCAGGTGACGTCGTTGGAGGGCACGCAGTCGTGGTGGAAGAGATACCACTGGCCCTTGTACTGCACGATACTGTGGTGGGTGGTCCATCCCACAACGGGCTTCAGAATGACGCCCTGGTAAGTGAAGGGGCCGTAGGGGTTGTCGCCCACGGCATAGCAGAGCAGGTGGCTGTCGCCGGTGCTGTAGGAGAAATAGTACTTGCCGTTCATCTTGTGCATCCACGAGGCCTCGAAGAAGCGGTGCGGGTCGTCGGCCGTGAGCGGACGGCCTTCGGCATCGACCACCAACACGGGGCGCGGAGCCTCGGCAAACTGCAGCACGTCGTCGGTCATGCGGGCCACGCGCGAGGGAAGCGCCTCTTCCTTGCCCTCGGGCAGCATGGAGGCGCGGAACGAAGCCTCCTGGCCCACCGAGGCGGCCGGTTTGAGCTTGTTGTCGCGGTACCACTGCAGCTGTCCGCCCCAGATGCCGCCGAAGTAGCAGTATACCTCGCCGTCGTCGTCTTTAAACACGCAGGGGTCGATGGAATAGGAGCCGATGATGGGAGCTGGCTGAGGGATGAACGGACCTTCGGGGCGGTCGGCCACGGCCACGCCGAGATGGAACACGCCGGTATAGTCTTTGGCGGAGAAGATGAGGTAGTACTTGCCGTTTTTCTCCACCACATCGTTGTCCCACATCTGTTTTTCGGCCCAGGGCACCTGTTCCACGTCGAGAATCACGCCGTGGTCGGTCACCTCGCCCTCCATCACATCGTCGAGTGAGAGCACATGGTAGTCGCGCATCTGGAAGTGCCCGCCGTCATCGTCGAAGCACTCACCGCTGTCCCAGTCGTGCGAGGGATAGATATACAGGCGGCCGTTGAACACATTGGCCGAGGGGTCGGCCATATAGTCTTTCGGGAATAGATAACGTTCTTTGCTCATTGTTTCTGATTATATAGCTATGTTTCTAATTATATAGATAAGGTGTAGTCTGGTTTTACTTCTCCTGCTCGAAAAGGCGGAGAATGCGGCCCACCACCGGTTTGGGCTGGTAGTTGCGGTCGAAGAGGAGCGGATAGCTGGTGCGTCCCTTGATGGGCCAGTCGTTGAGCCACGAGTTGTGGTCGGCCACGCCCCAGAGGGTGACACGCTCTATCTGGGCCTTGTGGCGGCGATAGATGTCGAAGAAGGCCATGTAGCGGTCGTCGAAGTTTTTCTGTCCTATGCTGTCGAGCCCGTTGCGGTAGGGGTTCATCTTCTCCTGATAAGCGAAATCCTGGCTCACCTCGGCACCGCCGAAGTTGTCGGGATTGGGCAGCAGGTTGAGGTCGAGCTCGGAGATGTTGATTTTCACCCCGTGGGCGAAGAGCGAGTCCATGGTGGTCTCATACTCGGCCAGTTCGGGATAGTCTACCCCATTGTGGCTCTGCATGCCCACGGCGTCGATGCGCAGGCCCTTGACCTTGAGCGAGTCGACAAGCTGGCACACGGCCTTGCGCTTGCCGGGCTTGGCCATGGAGTAGTCGTTGTAGTAGAGTTGGGCGTCGGGGTCGGCCTCATGGGCAAACTGAAACGCCTTCTCGATGTAGTCGGGGCCGATGATGCGCAGATAGGGTGTCTGGCGCAGCGAGCCGTCGTCCTCGAAGGCCTCGTTCACCACGTCCCAGCCGTAGATCTTTCCCTTGTAGCGACCCATCACGGTGCTGATGTACTGGTGCATGCGGTCGAGGAGCGCCTCGCGGGTGAGGGGCTGGCCCTTGTCGTCGGTGAAGAACCAGGGGGCGGGCTGCGAGTGCCACACCAGGGTATGGCCCACGACCTTGAGGCCGTTGTCGTTGCCCCACTTCACCAGGCGGTCGGCCTCGGTGAAGTCGTACTTGCCGGGCTCAGGTGCCAGCACCTCCTGCTTCATACAGTTCTCGGCCACCACCGAGTTGAAGTTCTGCAGCACCACCTGCTGCGCCAGCGAGTCGGCGCCGCTCACCTGGTCGGTGTTCATGGCCACGCCCACGAGGAAATACTGTCCGAGCACGCTCTTGAGGGTGGGCGTCTCAGGTTCCGACACCCGCTGGCAGCCCGTGAGGAGGGCTGCCAGGGCGGCGGTGAGAAGGAATATCTTTTTCATACGGATGGTCTTTTTATGCGTTGTGACGGCGCTCAATCTCCTTGTTGATTTCGTCGATGCGCTCGTCGGAGAGCTCATACTTGGAGATGATGAACATGGCAAGCAAGAGCAGGATGGCGGGGATGACGCAGACGAGCCAGAGGATGCCTTCCTCGGCAAACGGGGTCTGGTCGATCACCTCGCTCTTGTAGCCCACATAAGCCAGCACGGCCGGTCCCACAATGCTGCCGAAGGTCATACCGGCCTTGAAGAACAGACCTGTGAGGGCATTGACGATGCCGGAGATACGGCGGCCCGTGGTATACTCACCATAGGAGATGACCTCGGGCACCAGTGCCCACATATAGCCGGTGGCCACAATCACACCGGTGCTCTTGATAAACTGTGCCACATAAATCCGCATCATGTTCACATGCTCCATCTTGGAGATGAAATAGAGCATGGCCATACCCACGATGGCCGTTCCGAGGAAGATATAGAACATGTTTTTCTTACCCACCATGCGCTTGAACCAGGGCACAAGCGGCATGAAGATGAAGGCCGGAGCAGAACCGAGCGCCATAAACACCGACAACTCCTGGGCAGAGCCGTGCAGATTGCTGTTCACAAAATAGGCACCGGCGGCATTGCCCACCGACATCATGGCAAAGGCCGTGATGAAGAAGAAGGCGATGATGCGCAGCGGACGGTTGCGCATGAACTCCATCCAGAGGTCGCTCACCTTCACGGTCTCAGTAGCCTTGGCGTCCATCACCACGCGCTCCTTGCACTGACTGAAGCAGAACACAAGGAGACAGAAACCCACAATGGCATAGATGGTCATGGTGGTGAACCATGCGGAGGGGTCTTTCGGCAGACTGTCGGAGGGTGCGCCCGCAATGAGGGCAATGAAGAGCGGCAGACCGGAATTGACGGCCAGACCGCCCAGGTTGGCCATGAACATACGCACCGAGGTGAGGATGGTAATCTCGTTGGTGTCGCGGGTGAGCGAGGAGTTCAGGGCACCGTAGGGCACATTGATAAACGTATAGAGCAGCTGCATGGAGATATACGTGACATAGGCGTATATCAGCGACGGAGCGAAACCGTTGTAGAAGCACAGAATGGCAAAGCCCGAGAGCGGAATGCCCACATAGAGCAGATAGGAGCGGTATTTGCCATAGCGGGGGTTGCTCTTGTCGATCAGGGCGCCCACGATGGGGTCCCAGATCACGTTGGCCACATTGCCCACCAGGAACATCACGGCCACGGCCGACGGGGTGAGGCCGTAGATGTCGGTATAGAAGAAGAGCAGGTAAGTGCAGATGACCTGAAAAATCAGGTTCTGAGCCAGGTCGCCGGATCCGAAGCCGATGCGCTGAACCCAATTGAGTTTGTAGAATCCCTTGGATTCCTGATTGCTGTTTGTTGCGTTCATAGATATGGTTTTGTTTTTACTGTTATCAGATTTATCGGAGCGGTAAGATTACACAAGGGCGGTCAGCGGATACCGGCCTCCTGCAGTACCTGGGCGGCATACTGGCCCATGCGCTCATAGCCGGCGGCATTGGGGTGCAGGCCGTCTTCGTGCCAGCCCGGACGGATGCTCTCAGGGTCTTTCTCATCGCGGATGAGGGCGTCGAAGTCGATCACACCGTCGAAGGTGCCCGAAGTGCGTATCCACTCGTTCACATCGCGGCGCACCGCCTCATGGTAGAAACTGTACCAGCCGTTGCCCTTGAAGGGGGTGATGGTGGCGCCGAACACCTTCACGCCGCGGGCGTGGAGCTGGTCGACGAAACTCTTGTAGGCTTCCTTCAGGTGCTGGGCCACCTGCTCATAGTTGCCCTTGCTGCCGCCAATGTCGTTGGTGCCCTGGAAGATGATGGCGGCGGTCACACCGTTCTGCCCCAGGATATCGCGCGAGAACCTCTTCACGGCCGGTTCGCTCAGTCCGCCCTGCAGCACGCAGTTGCCGCCGATGCCCAGATTGAGCACACCCACATTACCACCAAGGGCGGCCGCCATCTGGTCGGGCCAGCGGTTCTGGTGGTTGGTGGTGCTGCCGCGGCCGTCGGTGATGGAGTTGCCCAGCACCACCACGCACTGCTGCGAGGCGGCGGACACCTCGAGGGCGGCGATGTTGTACCAGTGGTCCACCCGCTCGTTGGCCACAAAGCGGGCATTGGGCTTCACGGCACCGGGAGCCAGGAATGAGGTGGTGCGGCTGCCGCGGTGAGAGGTGGCATGCTCGGGCGTGGCACCATACTGGATGGTCACGGCGAGGCGCTGCAGGGGCTGCAGGCTGTAGCGGCACACATCGCTCACAATGGCCTGGCGGGCCGGAATGGTGACGCTCTTGCGGCCGTTGAAAGTGAGGAAGCGTGCCGTTCCCTTACGGATGTCGCAGCTGTCGAGGGCATCGGCCACATAGAGGCCGCGTATCTCCACCGGCTCGTCGCTGAACTCGTTGGAGAGCCGCAGGCGGATGCGGTCGCCGCCTACCGACACCTGTATCACCTCGCGCAGGGTGCGGTTGGTGAGGGGGGCCGCGGGCATGTCGCCCTTACCGGTATACTCGGCAGCGGAGGCCCATGTGCCAACCCACTGCTCTGACTGTGCACACACCAAGCCGCAGCACAACGACAGGCTTGCTGCCAGGATGCCGCGGAATAAAATACTGTTCGTTGTTTTCATCACTGCAAAAATAGAAAAGGTTTTCGACAAATACAAATGAAAAAGTTACTAGAATGTTTGAATCTGTATCATTCTGACAAGTGTGGACATGAAGATATAGATTACAGGCATATTATTCCTCTCATTTTTTTCGTACCTTTAGATAAGTTACTCCGTCTCGGAAAAGCTCAAATAAATTTGGCTCTTCACTCGACTTTCCGTAACTTTGTCCTCAACAATCAAAGAGAAAGAATATGACACTACGACACTATACTCTACTGCTGCTCACCGCTGCCACGCTCTCGCTGCAGGCACAGGTGCGGCTGGTGAACGACGGCCGATACGCCCGCCTCACCATCGACGGACAACCCATGCTGGTGCTGGGCGGCGAACTGAGCAACTCGGCCGCCACCTGCCCCGAAGACATTGCCGAGGTGATGCCCCGCATGGCGCAGATGGGCCTAAACACGGTGCTGGTGCCGGCACCATGGGACCTCATAGAGCCCGAGGAGGGACAGTTTGACTTCTCGCTCATCGACTGCACCCTGCAGGAGGCCCGGAAAAACAAGCTGAAGGTGATACTGCTGTGGTTCGGCGCCTGGAAAAACTCCATGAGCTGCTACGCACCGCTGTGGTTCAAACAAGACACGCGACGGTTCCCCCGCTCCATGACACGCAACGGGAAACCGCTGGAGATAGCGAGCGCCTTCTCGGAAAAGGTGTTCCAGGCCGACCAGAAAGCCTTCAACCGACTGATGGCGCACCTGGCAGCCAACGACGCACAAGAGCGCACGGTGGTGATGGTGCAGGTGGAGAACGAGATAGGCATGCTGGAGGAGGCCCGCGACCACTCGCCCGAGGCCGACCGGCAGTTTGCGCAGCCTGTACCGCAACAACTGCTCGGCTACCTGAAGGCGCACCGCAGCACGCTGCATCCGCTCATGGCGCAACGCTTCAAGGGCGGCAAGGGCACCTGGACGGAGGTGTTCGGCGAGGGACTGTACACCGACGAGATTTTCATGGCGTGGCACTACGCCTCGTATGTGGAGCGGCTGGCCACCGGAGCACGCGCCATCTACGACCTGCCGCTCTTCGTCAACGCCGCCATGAACAGCCGCGGACGCCAACCGGGCGAATACCCCTCGGCAGGGCCGCTGGCGCATCTGAAGGACATCTGGTACTGCGCGGCTCCCCATATCGACCTGCTGGCACCCGACATCTACGACACGGGGTTCAAGGGATGGGCCGACCAATACGCACTGGCCGACAACCCGCTCTTCATCCCGGAGTCGCGCTGCTGCGAGAACAGCGGCCCACGCGCCCTCTACACCATGGGGGCTCACCAGGCGGTGGGCTTCAGCGCCTTCGCCATCGACCAGGCGGCAACCGCAGAGTGGCAACCGCTACAGAAGAGCTACGACCTGCTGCGCCAACTGCAGCCGATTCTCTATGGCCGGCAGGGTAAAAAGCCCCTGACCTGGGGTCTGCTGCTGGACCAGGACGACCGTGAGACGGTAATCAGCGACGGGGAGGTGCGCCTGACGTGCCGCCACTACTTCACCCTGCCCTGGGACCCGCGGGCCACCGACGGCACCACCTGGCCCGAGGGAGGCGCCGTGGTGATGAAGCTGGCCGAGCACGACTATCTGATAGCGGGCACCGGTGTGGTGGTGGTGTTTCAGACGGCAAGCGAGAAGGAACAGACCGAACAGCGGAAGTTGGGCGAGGACGGTTTCGCCGAACAGGGACAGGCTCCGGCACAGACCCGGGAGGCGAAGTTCAAGGGCAAGCGCCTCGGCATAGGCTATGTAGACGAGGTGGCCATCCAGCCCGACGGCACCCTACGCTACCTGCGCCGCGAGAACGGCGACCAGGACCACCAGGGCCGCCACGCCCGCATCAGTGTGGGCGACTACAAAATTCTACACGTGAAACTATACGATTATTAGGAAAAATGAAAGATGAAAAATTTCATCTTTCATCTATTATCGGTACACAGCTTTTTATCGTGACCGGCAAGGTGAGCACTTCCGCTCCCGTGCCGGTTATTTTTATCTGCACGGCGCAGGCCGACGTGTTGATCGGACGGCGCTGGTCGAAGATGAAATTGCCGATGCTGTAGTAGATGGAGTGGCCGCGGTAGGTGTCGACGGGCTGCAGGGTGTGGGTGTGATGGCCGATGAGCACATCGGCACCGGCATCGATGAGCCGCTTGGCATCGTGCTTCTGCTGCAGAAGCGGACGCAGCGTATGCTCGCCGCCCCAATGGGGCGATACAATGATATAGGCCGTGGGACACTGCTGCCGCAACCGCGCCACACGCGCCACCAGGCTGTCCATGCTCTCATTGCTCACACTGGGGCGGTGGGGCAGGTAGGCGAAATTCTCCAACGCCAACTGCAGGGTGGGCACGAGGTAGACCGGCCGTGGGTGGGAGGCCAGAAGCACCGGCTCGGCGGCCTGGTCCATGGTGGGAGCGGCCCCTACGGGCACCATGCCGGCCTGGCGCACCTGCTGCCAGGTGTCGGCGAGTCCCTCGCGGCCCTGATCGATGCTGTGGTTGTTGGCCAGGTTGAGGTGGGTGATGCCATGGCGCCGCAGGGCGGGCAGCCATTCCGGCTCGCCGCGGAAGATATAGATTTTCTGCACGGGAGCCTTTATCTTGGTGACCGGACACTCCAGATTGGCCACCACAATGTCGGAGGCATGGAAGAGCGAGTCGACACTGGGGCTGAAGAGGGCGTCGACGCCCCTGCGGCCGATAAACTCGCGCACACCCCTGTCGAGCAGCACATCGCCCGTGAAGACCACGCTCAGCGTATCGCCGGGAGCCCCCGAGGGACCCGCCCCAACAGCAACTGCTCCCGGCCGTGAGGCCAGGAGCAGCCATGCCAGGAGGAGGCACTTAGCAGCCTGTGCTGTAGAAGATGCGCTCATTGGGTACGGGTTTCTCGCCCGAGGGGATGATGATTTCCTTCATCCAGGAAGGCTTGCCGGTCTCGGGATACTGCTGCAGATACTGCTGCCACTCCTCGTCGGTCATGCGCTGTTCGTCGATGGGTCGCTTGAACTCGCGGTAGGAGAACACAGCGCCGCGCATGAGATAGAGATAGCCGTCGATTTCCACCACCACATAGAGTTCGTTGGCCGGTCCCACGCCCTCGAAGAGCACCGACTGCTCGGGGTTGTTGAAGCCGTTGGCGGTGTATACATCGGCCACGATGGCCATGCTCTTGTCGGTGCCCTGCACATCGCTCCAACCGGAAAGATACTGGTCGGGCTCCTTGAGCAGACCGAGGGAGAGGTTCTCGAAGGTGGCGCCGATGTAGCGTATGTGGTCGTACTCGCCCGCATCGAGCGGAGTGCCGGCCAGTTCCTTCTCGCTCACCTTGAGCAGGAACTCCGCCTCCTCGCGCATGGGATCGCACACATTGCTGATGTCCTCGGTGAGGAGACCGTTGCGGCGGAAGAGCGCCTGGGTATCGTCGAAGAGGCTCACGGCCTTGCGCCAGAAGCCCACATTGGGCTCCACGTAGCCTTTCACCAGGGGTGCGGGGAGCGAGCCGTCGCCACACTCGGCGGCGAAGGGCTGCTTGGCATAGAGGATGGCGTCGTGCTTGAGCTCGGCCCAGCTGGCCAGGGTGGCGTTGAGGTTCTTCTTGTCCCAGGCCTGGGTCTTCATAAAGTAAGGATAGCGGTTGTCCTTGCTGTTGTTGAGCGTGTTGAGGACATCCATCCAGCGGGTGGCGATGGAGGTGCGCCAGTCGGCGCCCTTCATCGTGTCCTTCATCTTGTTGAGGTTGGGCACATATTTCTCCCAGCGCTCGCCCTCTTTGAGTTCCTGGAGCAGGATGCGCTCGGCGGCGCTGCTGCCGAAGGCGGCCATCACGTCGAGGCCCTTGGGCACATCGCGCTTGGTCACTTCGTTCTCATAGTCGCACATCTCCTGCAGCACCTCGGCATCGGGCATGTAGCGCTGCGGCATGAAGTTGACCTTGTTGCGCCCGCTTCTCTCGAAGGCGGGCCGTATGCGTATCTGCTTCTCGGCCACGGCATCCACCTCGTCGGCGAAGGCCTGGAGGGTCTTCTTCTTGGCAGCCAGTTTGTCGAGCGTGTAGCCGCCCTTCTGCATGACGTCGGCCACCTGCAGGATGGTGATATTGTCGGGGGTGCCCATGAGATAGGCGACAACCTCGTCGACCGACTTATATTCGGCGAGCAGCGAGGCATTGTTGGCCACAGCATCGGCTATGACGGCGGCCCGCAGCATGTGGTGGGAGAAATCGGTGCGGAAGGGCACGGTCTGGAGCCACATCATGCCGCGGAAGTAGCGCTGGCACATCTCGCTGCGGGTGTAATGGCCGCGCGGGCGGAAGAGGCTGTAGGGGAACTGCACATTCGGCTGTTCGAGGAATTCGGACATGTCGTTCTCGGAGGCCTTGCACTTGGTCAACTCGTCCTGGGCCATCGCCATGAGCTGGGGGGCCACCTCGGGCAGGGGGCCGTCGGTGAAGAGGGCCTGGGCCACGGCGAAGAAGGCGGCGTCCCACTCTGCGGCTGCCTTGATGTCTTTGTTCTTCGTATTGGCGGCACGGCCCATCATCTCCTTATAAAGGAAGAGGTTGAGGTCGGCCATTTTCTTGCCCAGCGTGGTCTCCTCCACCTTGCGCAGCATGGTGTCGAAGAAGAGGTGGTAGAGCTGCAGGTAGAGGTCGGTGGTGACAAAGCTGGGGAACATGGAATAGTCGTTGGCCTCGTAGATCTGGAAGAGCTGCTCCTCGTTGGTCTCCACGATGCCGAAGCCCTGCTTGGCCAGCACCAGGTTGTCGAGGTTGACGATGCCCTCGGAACTCTGGAAGTTGTTCTTGAGCAGCTCTTTCTCACGGGCTTGAAGGCGGTTCATGAAGGCCGTCTCCTTGGCGGTGTAGGTCACAGGGGCCGTGTCCTCGGTGTCCCAGTCGAACTTCTCCCAGCACAGTTTCTCGTACCATGAGGTGGTGTTGAACACACCGCGCAGTTCGGCATTGCTGAAGAGATAGCCCTTGCGGGCGGGGATGGCATTGCGGAGCACCCTGAGCTCTGCCACGTTGAGCTGCGAGATGTCCATGTTGAAGTCGATTTTCTTGTTGAGTGTCTCGACATTGATTTTTCCCTTGCCCGGCAAGACGAAGGGCTTCACGGGCCGGTTGTCGTACTCGTCGTACTGTGCATGCAGTGTGGCGGCACAGGCGAGCAGGAAGAAAAAGGCAATCAATTTTCTCATGGCTGTAAAGAATTAGGGATTGATAGGTTATTTCGGATATCAGACAAGAAAGGCCGGAAGGGCCTATGAGAAGTACCAGGGAGAGCGGCGCGCCCTTCACGGCCGGCGCCCGGCCTGGAAGACACGCAGCGCCTCGTCGCGGTCCACATTGCGCACGATGAAACCGTCGGCACCGAGCCCGAAGGCCCTCCAGCGGTGCTGCAGCACGGCATACTGGCCGTCGGCGGAGGTCTGGAGGGTCCACACCTTGCCGCCGGTGAAGCGGAAGTCCTGCAGAATGCCTCCCAGCTGGCTTCCCATCCACATGGGACGTATCATGCCGTCGAGGTTCTTGAAGATGAAGAGGCGGCGCGCCAGGTTGGGGTCGAAGCGGGTGGTCTTGGTCACCCCCACGAGCACCTCGTCGGTGCCGTCGCCGTCGACATCGCCCGTGCACCACCTGTACACGGGGAACCGCAGGGGCCAGCAGTCGGTGGTACTGTCGGTGTGCAGTTCGATGTAAGAGAGGCTGTCGCACACGGTGCGCACGTTGAAGCGCTGTGCGGCAGCCTCCTGTATAGCAGCCAGCGCAAGGCCGGCAAGCAGTAGTGTTCTACAGATAGCGTGCGATATCGGCATCGAGGTCTTTGATTTGCGCAGGCCCCATCACCACGCTGTTGTCGCGGCTGATGATATAGTCGGCGGGCAGGCGCTGCACCTGCAGCAGATACGACTGGCTGGCGCCTTGGTCGTCGCGCACACATATCCAGGGCAGGGCGGCGGTCTGTGTCTTCCAGAAGTGGGCGTCTTCGTCGAGGCTCACCTGGTAGATTTCCAGTCCGCGGTCGTGATATTTGTTGTAGAGCTCGCGCAGGGCGAGGATGCGTGCCGCGCTGCCCTCAGCGGCGAAGACATGGAAGTCGAGCAGCACCACCTTGCCCTGCAGATCGGTGAGCCGGCGCACCTGGCCCTTGTTGTCGGGCAGGTCGATGTCGATAAGGTTGGCCACGGTCACCTTCTCAGGGTCGAGTTCCCACTCGGTGTCCTGAGCCCGGACGATACGCTGTGTCTTCTGCCCCTCGATGGCGATGTTGTGCAGGTTCTCGCCACGGGTGGAGCCCGGGTGGAACTGGTCCCAACAGGTGGCCACGGCAGCAAAGGCTTTCACGTCGTCGGCATAGCGGCGGGGATTGAACACCATGAGGTAGCTGTTGCCCACCACGATGCCCTGGAAGAGGGCGAAATAGCTGTAGGAGCGCATGGGCTCGCGATAGATATAGTTGCGGCACACGTCTTCCTTATAGGCTGCCATGACGCGCTCTATGCTGTCCTGCACGGCCTGCGCATTGAGGTCGGGCGCCTGCAGGATGCGCTGGGCGCGGGCCTGCAGGTCCATCTGCTTGAGGGCAAGTTCCTTGATCTTGAGGCAGTCGTCGCTGCCCTCCACCTCATACTGTGAGGCCATGGCGGGATACTGGGCGCGCACGGTGATGTGCTCGGTGCTATCGACCGAGAGGTTGATAATCTCACCGGCTATGCGCAGACGGTAGAACTCAGGGGCACCGGGGGTGACACCGCTGAAGGAGAACTGTCCTTCGGCATCGAGCTTGACGGAGTCGACCACCTGTGGGCCGTCGAGGGCCATGTTCTCGAAATAGAGGGTAGAGTCGGCGGCCTGGCTGATTTGGCCGCTGACTTGGAATTTGTCCTTGGTGCAGGAGGTGAGGCAGAGTGCGGCCACAGCAGTGGCCAGAAGTATTTTTTTCATCTCGTTTTTATACAGTGTCTGTTTTTCTGATTTTTAGTTGAAGTAATATTTCACACCTATCTGGAGTTTCCAGCACTGACCGTAGGAGTGGTTGTAGTCCCAGGTCTTGGTGATGTCGGTGCCGTCGGTATTCTTGCGCATGGAGAACCAGGGCACACCGTTGGCGTCTACCTTGTCCACCTTGAGGAAGGCACCGTTCTGGCAGGTCGACATGTTGGAGTTGACACCCCACTTCGAGTTGAACAGGTTGCCCACATTGTCGATGTCGGCGATAAGCTGCAGCGTGTGGCGGGTGTTGCCCACCTTGAGGGTGAAGTCGTGGGCATAGTGCACGTCGAAGCGGTGCACGAAGGGAGCGCGGGCGCTGTAGGCCTCGGCATAGTGGCCGCGGTGGCTGCGCAGATACTTGTCCTGGTCGACGAAGGCCCAGAACTTGGGACGGTCGGCCTCGTTGGTGAAGTGGATTTCGCTGTCGTCGCGCGGTATGTACATCAGGTCGTAGGCGATGCCGTCGCCGTTGATGTCGCCGTTGTAGTAGAAGCTGTAACCCGAGGGACTGTATCCGCTGTAGAACAGGGAGTAGTGGTCCTTGCCGTACTTATAGCTGATGGAGGCGATGACGCGGTCGGGTATGGCGTTGCTGGTGTTGTGCGGGGTGGAGAAGTTGGGACCGTTGACGGTGTAGAGGCTCGACCAGGCGGAGCTGGCGTTGGAACCGGGCATGCCGCTCACCTCCTTGCGCACGGTGTGGGTGTAGGAGGCCATGAGGCGCAGGTTCTTCAGCGGCTCGGCGTTGAGGGTGAGGTTGGCTATCCATCCGTAGCCCTTGCTGGTGTTGGAGAGCACGCAGGCGGTGGTCACGTCGGAGTAGTACATATAGTCCTTGGGATAGACCATGCGGTCGTCGGCGCCCTGCAGGTGCTGCCAGCCGTCGGGATCCTTGATGTTCCAGTTCTTCAGGCACACGTCCTTGAGCATGTCGGTGTAGATGACCTCGGCGGTGAGGGAGAGGGGGAAGGAGACGGGGAACTGGTAGTCGACGGCCAGCGAGCTCTTCCACTCCTGCGACATCTTGAAGTTTTTGTCGACACCCACGATGGCACTGGGCTTCACACCGTCGGCCGGGGTGATGGTGGTGGGAGTGCCGAGAAGCTCTATCATACGGTCCACATCGGTGATGATGCCGCCGGCAAACTGGTCAAGGCGCGGGTCGCGCGAGGTGACAACGCCGTTCCTATAGCGGGTGGTGGCGCTCACGAGGTTCTGCACCATACCCGAGCCGGTGGGCATGTTGGTGAAGAACACGAGGGGCAGACGGCCGGTGAAGAGACCGGTACCGCCACGCACGGTGAGCGACTTGTCGCCGAAGACATCCCAGTTGAAGCCCAGACGGGGCGACACCTGGATGCTGGTGTCGGGCCACTTGCCGGTATCCACACGGCGACCGTTGAAGTCGACGTCGTAGATAGCGTTGTTGCGCATGATGTCGTCGTTGTCATAGGAGATATTGTCGAAGCGGATGCCGCCGGTAATCTTGAGGTTGCTCAGGGGATTCCACTCATCCTGCACATAGAGGCCATACTGGTTGCGGTTCACCTCGGCGGCGGGGTTCTTGTCGCCGAAATAGCCATAGGTGAGGGCCACCGACTCGGGAGCTGCGCCGCTGAGGAAGTCGTCGAGCGAGCGGTAGCGGTAGTAGCCGGTACCGTTGCGCATATAGGCGTTGAGGGCCATCTGGTGCTCGAAGTTGAGGCCGGCGGTGAGTTTGTGGGCACCCAGGTAGTAGGTGAAGTTGTCGTTGACGGTGAACACCTGGTTCTTCACGGCGTTCTTCCAAGTGAAGAGCTCATAGCCGAGGCTCATATAGGGCTCGAGGGTCTGGGTGACAGTGCCGTCGGCCGAGGTCTCATAGCCAGCCATGATGTCGATATGGGGGAAGGGAGCCGAGTTGCTGCCGCGCTCGTCACGGATGTCTGAGTAGGTGACGATGAGCTGGTTGCTCATGTTGTTGTTGAAGCGGCTGTTGAGGTCGGCAGAGAACGAGGTAATCTTGTTCTCCATGGAATAGAAGTTGTTGGCGAAGGCCATGGAGTACTGCGAGATGCGGTTGCCGGTGAACCGTGAGCCCACATCGGCCGAACTGTTGTTGCAGGTGTTCCACACCTCATTGATGGTGTGGCTGAAACGCAGGGCCAGGTGGTGGTTGTTGGTGATGTTCCAGTCGAGACGCATCAGATACTTGTCGTTGTTCTCGTCGGCGGGGAAGTCGGTGTAGGAACCGGTGTCATAGCCGTAGTTCTGGGCCAGGAAGTTGCGCACGGTCTCCATATCGCTCTTCTTGGTGCGCGAGATATACTCGGTGGGGTTGGCCACACCGTCGTCGGAAGCGCGCCAGCGGGTCACCACGGTAGGCTTGAAGGTGTGCTCATAGTTGGCAAAAAAGAAGAGCTTGTCCTTGAGGATGGGTCCGCCCAAAGTAAAACCGTAAGTGGTGAGACGGTCGCGGCCCGGGTCGGCCATGGTAGTGCCGTCCACACGGTTGCCGTGCATGTTCTCATTGTTGTAGTACACATAGGCCGTGCCCTTGAAGGTGTTGGTACCCGACTTGGTGACGGCGTGGATGGTACCGCCCACGAAGTTGGTCTCCCTCACATCGAAGGGCGAGACAGCCATCTGCATCTCCTCGATGGCATCCATGGAGATGGGGGTGCCGCCGCCGGGCAGGCTGGAGGAGAGACCGAAGTTGTTGTTGAAGTCGGCACCGTCGAGACGGAAGTTGGTGGAGCGTCCGTCGCCGCCCGCCATGCTCATGCCGTTGGCATAGGGCGACATACGCACAAAGTCGGTCAGGCTGCGGCTCACGGTGGGCATCTCCATAATCTGCGCATTGGTGAGGTTGGTCGAGGCACCTATCTTCTCACCGGCGAAACGCGAGGCCCTGCCGCTCACCACCACCTCGTCGAGCATGGACTCGTCTTCGGCCAGGGCGACATTGAGGCTGTAGTTCTCGCCGAGGGCAAGCTGGATGCCGGAGAAAGTGCGTGTGGCATAACCGATGTAGGAGACGGTGACGCGGTAGGGGCCACCTACACGCATACCTTGGATATTGAATCGTCCGTCGATATTGGAGACGGAGGCATACTGTGTGCCTGAGGGCTCGTGCACGGCAATGACGGTGGCGCCGATAGCCGTTTCACCGCTGCTCACGAGGGTGACCTTACCACTCATGGACGACGTGGTGACCTGAGCCATCACTTGCATGGTAATCACCAGCAACGAGGCTAACAAGAAAAGTATTCGCTTTTGCATGCTGAAAAGAATTTGATTAAAGGTTAATGCGCCGACAACATCGGACACAATAGTTTATGCTGCAAAAATACTTAAAATAATCCAAACGAGCATGAATAAAAGTGAATTTATGCATAAAAATCTGTAATTTTGCGGATGATATGGAAAAAAACTCTTTCTGCCTCTGCCGGCTCCGCACGGCAGGGCTCCTCATGCTCTTTTTCTTGGCTTGCTGCCCCCTGAACGCGCAGCATATCGACCTGAGCGGCTCCTGGCATTTCGGTATCGACCGTGAGGGCTCCATGAGCCCCGACGCACCGCTGCACCAGAAGGTGAAACTGCCGGGCTCCATGCTCACCAACCGTCAGGGCGACCCGGTGACCGTCGACACCCGCTGGACGGCGAGCATCTACGACTCGTCGTTCTTCTTCAACCCCCATATGGAACGCTACCGCAAGGCAGGACAGGTGAAACTGCCCTTCTGCCTGACACCCGACCGCTACTATGTGGGCAACGCATGGTACCGCAGGAGCGTGAACATACCCAAGCACTGGCGCAAGCGCCGCGTGGTGCTCTACCTGGAGCGACCCCACATAGAAACCACCCTCTACGTGAACGGACTGGAGGTGGGACACCGCATGAGCCTGAGCGTGGCACATGAGTACGACATCACCGACTATGTGCATTTCGGCCGGCACAACACAATAGCCATCAAGGTATACAACGGCATTGAAAATGTGTGCGTGGGACAAGACTCGCACAGCGTGACCGACCAGACACAAGGCAACTGGAACGGCATCGTGGGAAGGATAGAGCTGCAGTCGCGCCCTGCGCACGGCATCCTGCAATACCGCGTGGTGCCCCACCTGGCCGACAGCACCGTGAGCGTGGCCCTCACCCTGGGCGACCTGGGCGGCTCTAACCCGCTCAAGAAAAAGGCGAAGACCCCGGTGCCCGCCCACCGCGAACTGCACTTCGAACTCACCGGTCCCGACGGCCAGCCGCTCCCCGCCCCCACCCCACGCATGCTCACCAGAGCCGACTCGGCCCTGACCGTGGAGATAGACCTACACGGTCATATGCAGACCTGGGACGAATTCCACCCCAACCTCTACCGGCTGGACGCTGTCATCGGCGATGACACCACCCATATCAACTTCGGTGTCAGGGAGATAAAGGCAGAGGGACGTCAACTGGTGCTGAACGGCACCCCCATATGGATGCGGGGTACGGTGGGCAACTGCTGTTTCCCTGAAACCGGCTTTCCCCCCACCGACGTGGAAGCCTGGGAAGGCATCTTCAGACAGTGCCGCAACTATGGTCTCAACCTGATGCGCTTCCATTCCTACTGCCCGCCGGAGGCCGCCTTCACCGCTGCCGACCAGGTGGGATTCTACCTGCAGCCCGAGGGACCCTCCTGGCCCAACCACGGGGTGAAACTGCGCAACAAGATGCCCATCGACGACTATCTGCTGCAGGAATGCAAGGACATCGTGGACCGCTACGGGCACCACCCCTCGTTTGTGCTCATGGCGGCCGGCAACGAGCCCGCCGGAGGATGGGTGGCCTGGGGCAACGACTTCGTGAAAACGATGCACCGCCACGACAGCACACGCCTCTACTGCGCCGCCTCGGTGGGCGGCGGATGGGCATGGGACGACGGCAGCGAGTTTCACGTGAAAGGCGGTGCCCGCGGACTGGACTGGGACAACCATGCCCCGCACAGCGACGACGACTTCTACAGCCAGATGCTGGAGCCGCGCAACTACAAGCCCACACGCGGAGAGACGGAGAACAACACTCCCATCCTGGGACACGAGGTGGGACAGTGGTGCGCCTTTCCCGACCTGGACGAGCGGGCCGACTACACAGGGGTGTACAAACCGCGCAACTTCGACATCTTCGAAGACCTGCTGCAGGAGAACGGCATGGGAAGCCGGGCACGACAATTCCTCGACGCCAGCGGACGCCTACAGACCCTGGCCTACAAATATGACATAGAACGCAACTTGCGCACACCCGACTATGCCGGATTCGAACTGCTGGGACTGAACGACTACAGCGGACAAGGAACCGCCCTGGTGGGCGTACTCAACGTGCACTGGCGGGAAAAGGGTTACTGCGACGCCGCCACCTGGCGCAGTTTCTGCAGCGAACTGGTGCCGCTGGCCAAATTCCCCAAATTCGTCTATACCACCGGCGAGACGCTTGAGGTGCCCATCGACCTCTACAACGCCACCGGCCATGAGATAGAGAACGGTGAGCTCACCTACCAGGTGGAAGGATTCACCGGCCGCACCCTGCAGGCTACCTTCCCCTTGGGCAAGACGGCCGACCTGGTGACCGTACGGCAGAGCCTGCGCACGGTGAAAGCGCCCTGCCGGCTCACCCTGACGGCCGAAATAGACGGCCACCGCAACAGCTGGGACTTCTACGTTTATCCCGAGAAGGCCACCCGCGACGACACCACCGGCATCTATGTGTGCCATGAGCTCGACTCCACCGCCATAGCCCGCCTGGACAGCGGCGGCAAGGTGCTGCTCTGCGCCGCCGGCAAGGTGACCTACGGCAACGACGTGAAGCACCACTACTTGCCGGTGTTCTGGAACACGAGCTGGTTTAAGATGCGCCCGCCCCACACCACCGGCTGCTACATAGAGAAAGGACACCCGGCCTTCAACCTCTTCCCCACCGAGCAGTGGCAGGACGTGCAGTGGTGGGAACTGGTGAACCGCGCGCAGGTGATGAACATGAGCGAGTTTCCAGAAGACTTCCAGCCCATCGTGCAGCCCATCGACACCTGGCACCTGAGCCGCAAACTGGGCATGCTCTTCGAGGCCCGCGTGGGCCAGGGCAGCCTGCTCATGACCACCCTCGACATCAGCACCGACCTGCACCGCCGCGTGGCGGCACGCCAACTGCGCACCTCACTGCTCACCTATATGCGGAGCATGGCCTTCCGCCCCACCACCGAGATAGCGCTGAGCACCGTGCAGAATCTGTTTGAGAAAGTGGCACCACCGGCCAACCTCTTCACGAAAGACTCACCCGATGAGCTGAAGCCGGCGCTGAAACCTTAAAAAAACACACTGAAAAACATAGGAAATCATGAACATAGCCGTGATTCTGGCCGGCGGTAGCGGCACCCGACTGGGCGGTGCCTTGCCCAAACAATTTTTGCAGGCGGCGGGCAAGACTCTCTTGGAGCACAGCATCGAGGCCTTTGAACGCCATCCCGGCATCGACGAGATAGCCGTAGTGATAAGAAAGGACTTCATAGCAGAAGTGGAGGCCATCGTGCAGCGAAACCGCTACCAAAAGGTGAGAAAGATTCTGCCCGGCGGCAAGGAGCGCCACGACTCGAGCCTCGCGGCCATCAGGGCCTATACAGACGATGACGACCGCCTGCTGCTGCACGACGCCGTGCGCCCCCTGGTGAGCCAGCGCATCATCAGCGACTGCCTGGCCGCACTCTGCAACTACCGGGCCGTGGCCGTGGCCGTGAAAACCACCGACACCATCTACCAGGTGGACGAAGAGGGCTGCATACGCGCCATTCCACCCCGCAGCACCCTACGCAATGCGCAGACCCCGCAGGGCTTCAACCGCGGCACCATCAGCCAGGCCTACCGCCTTGCTCTGCAAGACCCGCTCTTCACCACCACCGACGACTGCGGTGTGGTGAGCCGCTACCTGCCCCAGGAACCCATCTATGTGGTAGAGGGCGAGGCCGGCAACATCAAGGTGACCTTCAAGGAAGACCTGCCCTTGGTGGAACGACTGCTAAGGGAACGCTAAAGGAAGAGTCTCCAATAGGCTATTTGTTCATCAGTATCTCGAAGAGTTGCCGGTGCTTCTTGCCGATGACCTCGAGCACCACGCCTGTGAAGAAAAAGAGCAGGCCCACCACCACCAGGAAACCTGAGGCGATGAGGGTGGGGAAACGGGGCACCAGACCGGTGTGCAGATAGTCGGTCAGCACAGGCACGAACAGCACCATGCCCACCAGCAGGAAGAGCAGTGCGAAAATGGAGAAGAAAGCCAGCGGCTTGTAGTCGCGGAAAAGCCGCATGATGGTGAGCAGCACCTTGAAACCGTCCTTGTAGGTGTTGAGTTTCGACACACTGCCCGCAGGACGGTCGCGGTACATCACCGGTATCTCGCGCAGATAGAAATTCTTGTCGAGCGCATGGATGGTCATCTCCGTCTCTATTTCAAATCCCTTTGAGAGCACGGGAAAATGCTTCACAAAGGGACGGCTGAAAGCCCTGTAGCCCGTCATGATGTCTTTCACGTCGCTGTGAAAGATATAGTTGATAAGGCGCCTCACCAGCACATTGCCGAAATTGTGGAAAGGACGCTTGTTCTCCTGGAAATAGGTGCCCGAAAGGCGGTCGCCTATCACCATGTCGCACCCTTCCTCCAGCACCAAGCGGCACATCTCGCGGGCATGGTCGGCAGGATAGGTGTCATCGCCATCAATCATCAGGTAGCAGTCGGCATCGATATCCCGGAACATGGAGCGTATCACATTGCCCTTGCCCTGACGGCGCTCATAGCGCACCTCGGCTCCCGCACCGCGCGCTATCTCGTCGGTACCGTCGGACGAGTTGTTGTCGTATACATAGACGGTGGCCTCGGGCAGCGCAGCCTTGAAGTCGGCCACTACTTTTGCAATGGTCTTGCTCTCATTGTAGCAAGGCACGAGCACAGCGATTTTACTTTTGTTTTCCTGCATAGAATGGGTGTTTTAGATAGAGGATGATAATAGCGGCACAGGCCACAAGGGGCAGCGAATAGCGGTAGGTGGCCGTGGGGCTGACCAGAAAGAGCGCCACGCTGAGGAAGAGCGGCAGAAAGACCGTGAGGCACACGGTATCGCGCCGGTAGAGCAGCACGGCGAAGCAGAAGATATAGAGCCAGGTGTAATAGCACTTGGCAAAGAGAAACTCCAGTAGCGGCAGGCGCGACAGCCAGTCGAAAAGCCGGTTGGTGGGACTGTAGAGGACATCGCGCCGGGCGAAGCGGTACTCGGGCAGGAGATAGGGGCAGTCGTGCCACGACTCGATGCCGAAGAGGCCGCCGGTATTGTAGAAAAATCCGTTCATAAGGTTGAGGCTGGCCAGGGCGCAGGTGCCCGGACGGCGCATGGCCGTGGTGGCATAAGAGTGGAGATAGCGGACCACGGCCTGCCGCTCCTCATCGGGGTCGAAACGGTTGCGTACCGACCAGTCGACCACCGGCTTGTAGCGGTAGTGCCCCTTCACGGCATCCGTCACGTGGTAGTCGTAGCCCTGCAGCGTCAGTGTGTCGGTCTCCATGTCGAGCACGCCCTCAAGGGCCACACGCTCCTCAGGGGTCACCTCGCCGGGATACTCGATGAAACAGAGGGCCGACTGCTGGAAGAGGGTGCCCAGCATCTCGTGCTTGCTCGAGGGCGCCACCCCCACGGCAGGATAGAGCCCCCGCACCACCAGCAGGTAGGCGCCGACAACCGGCAGATAGGCGGCTGTCCAGGCCCGCCAGGAGCGGCGGAAGGCCAGGAGGCACACCGCATACTGCGCCACGACGAAATAGATGCCCTGGTGGCGGGAGAGGCACAGCAGCAGGGCCGCCACCCCATGGAGCAGGAGGATGCGGCGCGGGAGATGTCCGTCGCTGTGGAGCGCAATGAGCAGGTGAAGCAGCGACAGCACATACAGGAGAATGAAATAGGTGAAGAACCCGTCTTTCGTGACGTAGATGCTGACCAACGGGAAGAGAGGCAGCACGGCATAGACGGCCACCAACACCTTCTGCACCGCCACACTGGCCCCCAAGCGGCCACACACCCTGACCATATAGACCAGCACGAGCGAGGCGAAGGCCATGAACAGGAGCGAGAGGAGCGCCATGCCCAAGGAGGCATCGCCCAGCCACTGCCCGATGTCGAAGAACGACTTCTGCAGGCAACTGACCAGGAACGGGTGATGGTCGTAGAGTTCGCGGCCCTGACCGAAACTGCTGAGCGACACGGCTCCGTCGTAGTCGAAGAGACAGGGATAATAGGCTATGAGATAGGGCAGCCGGCAGCAGAAAAAGAGCAGGAACAGCCGCCATCCGGAGATACTCCACCTGACGGGCTTGCTGTATGTCTCATTGCGGCGTGGCAGACGCGAGAAGGCACAGAGCACGACCGTGTGGAAAACATAAGCATAGACACCCGTCTTGACTACCCACAGCACAAAAAGCGACAGGGTGGCCCAGCACAGACTCAGACTGCAGGTCTCATGCAGGCTGTAGCCCCATGTGCTGCAAAGGGCAAAGAAGAGACCCAGCACCCACGAGGCAGCCCACATGCGACGCGAGGCATAGCGGGTATGGGTTTGGAGAGCGGCCAGCAGGGGCGCCAACAACAGGGCGTAGATATAGCACCGCTTGGGCACCGGCTCGCCCGTGAGATGGCCGCTTATGAGCCACACGGCCAGATAGAGCACCGCCAGCAGGCCATGCTCCATTCTTATTCCATGCAACCATCTTCTTGCTTCCATCAGCTGAATCTTTTTACAACAAACTTCACCACCAGGAAATTGGTGAACATCGATATGGCCAGGGTGGGCAGGTAGGCCACCTTGTCGGTGAGCGAGCATCCGTGGATGAAGATATACATCAGGCTCATCCTCACCACGAAGAGGTTGAAAAGGTGGGCCAGCAGCACTCCTACCGCATTCTTCACCGTGGTACGCGCCTTGAAGGTCCACCGCACGGTGAAGAAATAATTGAACACCAGACTGATGAGATAGCCGCTGGCAAGGGCCACCTGATAGGGGGCGAAACACCTCACGGTATAGAAAATGGCGGCGTCGACACCCGTGGCTATAAGGCCCACGATGCAGAAACGGATAAACTCGCGCATGCCCTCCTTGTCTGCCCAAGCCCGTAGCGTGTCAAACCCTCTGTCCGACTTCCGGCTCATGATGTCTGTGTATTTCTCATGCTGCAAAAATAAACAATATTTATGGAAAAGTGTTCATTTGTCGGTACAATAATCACCAAAGTGGAGAAAGAAGCGGCCGCTGGCAGCAGCATTTACGGAAAAACGATTACCTTTGCACAAAAAGAATAGAAAATAATTCCACAGCCCATCATGAACAGCGGCCCCACAACAGAAAAAGAGCGCTATTTGATACTCGACGCTCTGCTCGGACTGGGTCTGGCCGGCATCGCACTGGCCAACTATCCTGAATTTGCCCTATGGACTTTCCTATCGACCGCCGGACAGGAGCGGCATCGTGCTCTTCTACGGAATCGGATTTGGACTGGGCACCCGTTTCGGACTGATACATGCGGAAATCACGGCGCTGTGCGTTTTCCTGTTGCAGATAGCCGTGAGCCGGTGGTGGCTGAAACACTTCCGTTTCGGGCCGCTGGAGTGGATATGGCGCATGCTCACCTACGGCCGCTTTTTCCGTCTGGCGAAAGAGAAGTAAGCCAGCAAGGGGCGCTCTCCGCGGAGAGCGCCCCTTGCTGTATGCTGTAACCACAAAGACTGTCTCAGCGTCCTTCGTTCAGCAGACGCCACTCACGGGGTGTGAAGTCGTCGGTCGACGGCACATACGCGGGGTCGGGCATGTACCACCAGAACTTGCTGAAGAGCTCACGCAGATTCTTTTTCTTGAACACATAGCCGCGGCTGGCATAAGGCAGGTTGCGGGCCAGATAGTCGGGCACCTTGGCCTCCATGGGCCAGATCACGTAAAGGTCGCTGCGGTCGTAGAAGGAGCCTACAGGGTATTTCTCATCGAAACTGATGTAGGTGTCGGCCGACTGGATGTTTAGGTCCTCGATGGGATTGTAGTTGAGGCCGTGCCACTCCACGGTACCGTCGCGCAGGGCCACTTCCACAAAACTGCACCATCCGTAGCGGGTGTGGCGCACCTTACCCGTACCTTCGGTCACCTTGAACTCAGCGCCGGTGAAGAGCGAGTCGACCACGAGGAAGTGCTTGGCGGTGCCGGGCGCCTTGATGCGCAGGGTGAAGTCGCCTATGCGGCCTCCCTTCCACCGTGCGGCGGGCTTGAGCCAATAGGGAACCTCGAAACAGCGGCCCACGCCGTACGACATGCGGTAGCGGTAGGTATGGCGCACCTTGTTCACGCCCTCATGGAAGGGGGCGTCGAAGCAATAGGCGTAGGCATAGCGTGCGAACTCCTCAGGGGTGTCGTCGTGCGGACCGGTGTAGGGTGTGTCGAGCTGGCCCGGCTCCACCACGGCATTGCGGTAGGGCAGCACGGTGCCGTTCATCTGCACGGTGAAGTCGTGGATATAGGGATGTACGCCGTCCTTGCGCATGGGGTCGTCGGTATTGTAAGGATTCTCTGCCTCGAAACCCATCTGCACGGTCTTGGCGGCTCCATGGTTCAGAAACTCATAGTCTACCTCCACCCTGGCATAGCCGTCATCGCAGAGGCTGATGGTGAGCACCTCTTTCTGAACACTGATATCGGTCTCCCGGATGGGTACAAGCTGGTTGCCGTTGGCGTAATAGACGCCGTCGTTGGCCTGCAGGGCCTGCAAGCCCGAGAGCAGGAGCAAAATGCTGACAAAATAAGTTTTCATGTTCATAATCGTTTTTGATGATTAAGTGGCAGGAAAGTATCAGTCGTTGCTGTCTTTCTGCTGTTTCTCCAATTCGCGCTGCCTCTTCTTCTCGGCCTTGCGTTGTTCTTTCTCGGCCTTGCGCTGTTCTTTCTCGGCCTTGCGCTGCGCCTTCTCCTGTTCGCGCTGCCGTTTCTTCTCGGCCTTGGCTTCCTCCTTGAGGCGTTTCTTCTCTGCCTTGGCCTCTTCCTTGAGACGTTTCTTTTCTGCCTTGGCCTCGGCCTTTTCCTCGGCGGCCTCCTCGAGGGCCTTGCGCAGCATGTCCTTGTTGAAGGTGATGACCTGTCCGAAGAGTCCCACCGAGAGGAGCTGGTCTTTCTCCTTCATCTGTATGTGGGTGGTATTGAACAGCAGGTAGTTGGTCTCCTTGAGTTTGGAGGTGAGTATGGTCTCTATGGCCTTGGTCACCACGTTCTTGCCGGCACGGGCCAGGCCGTTGTCGCCGATGCCCATGCTGGCGGCCTCCTCGTCGACATACTCCTTAATGGCCTTCATCATGGCTTCCTTGTGCGCCTTCTTGTCGGGCACGGTGAGTGTCATTAGGATGGCCACGGCCAGAATAATGACTACGCCCAATAGCTTCTTCATGTTCTTGCTCTTTCTTTCTATGGGTTGGACAAATGTTTTCGGCCGTAAAGATACAAATAATTATTGAAATCAAGCCTGTGCGGCTTTTTTTTCGTTTCTATAGGTTGGATATTCCCCGCGGTAGAACTCATGGACCAGACTGCGGTAACCGAGCGCCTTCAGCTGACTGTAGCGGATGCGGTAGTTGGCCTTGTTGTGCCGGCCGGTGGCCACATAGCGCAGGTTGTACTGCAGGTAACGGTCTATCTCACGCAGACCCTCCGTCTGGTTGATCATGGGGAAGAACCATCTCGACCAGGTCAGTGTGCCGGGGTCGTCGCTCTCGTAGAATTTCCTGTTGAAATGGTTGATAAGTGCTTTCATGGCCTTCTCGGCCGGAATGGCATTCTTGCTGCGCCAGCGGTTCACTGCATGGGCCTTGCGCCTGATTTTCTCCTTCATCTTGCGCCGGGTGGCATCGGCGATGTCGATGCAGCTGCCCAGGCACTTGAACCCCAGGAAGTCGAACGGCTCTCCGGGCCGGAACACACGCACCTTGTCGGGATTCACCTCAAGGCGGTATAGCGCCAAAAAGTCGGCCAGCCGGCTGATGTGACCGCGGAGCTCGGCCTCGCTGGGGGCGAAAAGGATGATGTCGTCAGAATAGCGGGCATAGACCACACCGGCCTCGGCAAAGTGGCGGTCCACCTCACGCAGGTAGATATTGGCGAGGAACGGCGAGGTGGGGGTGCCGGCCATCACGCCATGCTCCTCCACCACGGTATGGCCGCCGCTCAGGGCACGCCGGTCGGTGAGCATCCGCTCGAAGAAGGCATACAGCGGCGGGTCATCGGCCAGCACGCTGCGCAACTGCGGCAGGAGCAGCTCCGGGGGGATGGAATTGAAGTAGTTGTGTATGTCGAGCTTGTAGGCCCACAGGGGCCGGTTGCCGATAGCCCGCAGCAGATGGACGACGGCATCCTGCGCCGTGAGCCCCCGCCTGAAGGAATAGCAGTTGGCGGCAAACTGGCTGTCGTAGCGGTAGAGCAGGAAGGCGATGGCCTTCAGCACGGTCATCTCCTCCGGGGGGAAGCTGTAGACCACCCGCTTCTTCCCGCTGCCCATCTTGTTGACCAAATGGCGGGTGGGCACCGAAAGGCCCTCGCCGCGGCGCAGGCGCTCCACGACATCGAGATACTGCTCCTCCCCCACATAGGTGTCGGCCTCTTCAAACTCGTACCAGTTGAAGCGGCCTTTCAGCAGGCGGTAGGCGAGAAAATCCTCCCATACGCGCTGCTCTGAAAGAAGGCTGAGAATACTGTCCATAAAAAAGAGGAAAAGGGGAGGGCGGTTTGAATCCGCAAAATTGCGGATCACGAGACGTCACGGCACCCAGCCGCCTGCAAGACTGTTGTTGAGAGTACCGCTTGGTCCTTCGCAGGCGCAAAAGATTGCATCCCCTTTTCCTATTAGATAGCTAACTGTTCAAGAATTTCCTGATGCGCCCTACGACATACTGCCGCTCGTTAGGGTACTGTGTGTAGAAATTGATATAGGGCAGCCCCAATTTCTTGGCATACATCCTGGATATCAGATACTTCACATTCTGGGTGTGGCTGTGGCCGGACCCCAGCATCACAATGCCCACGGGCTTGCCTGCCTCATTGTTGAGCACGAAGGTGTAGGGCACACCCCACTCTGCCTTGTAGGTCTGTACAGGGCGTGTCTTGTAGAGTTGGAACTGGTCGGCGGCGTTTCCTGCCAGGTCGGTCACCGCGACATTGCGCGAAAGGGTATACTGCGGAAAGTCTGTCTTGAGTATATCCTCAAAATAGGCGTTCCAATCGGTTATTTCCTCACGCTGCGGCTGTGGTTCGGGCTCGAAACGGGGTGAAGCGGGCGCCTCATCGACCGACTGGTTCTCCAATTTCTGGGTGAGGCTGTCGGCAGCCGCCTTGACAGCCATGTTGAGAAGAGACTTTAATAAACCCATAAGTTTTAGTAATTTGGTGATTTCTGCAAATGTAAGTAAAAAAAACTGATAATTCCAGCATTTCAACCGATTTTTATGGGATTATTAGGGATAATTAACGGCAGCAAGGCTCTGATGTCGCATAAAAGTCGATATCAGAGCCTTGCAGGCTTCCTTAATTTGCAAGGATTTCTTACAATCTTACTTCCGGTACCACCTGTCCGTCGAGCAGGTTGATGATGCGCTGGGCATAGCCGGCGTCGCGCTCGGAGTGGGTCACCATCACCACGGTGGTGCCTTCCTGGTTGAGCTGGGTGAGGAGCTGCATCACCTCGAGTCCGTTCTTCGAGTCAAGATTACCCGTCGGCTCATCGGCGAGAATCAGTTTGGGATTCATCACCACGGCACGGGCTATGGCCACACGCTGCTGCTGACCGCCGCTGAGCTGTTGGGGGAAGTGGTGGGCGCGATGCGAGATGGCCATGCGGCGCAGCACCTCTTCCACACGCTGCCTGCGCTCCTTCTTGGGCACGCCGAGATAGGTAAGGGGCAACTCCACATTCTCCTCCACATTGAGCTCGTCGATGAGGTTGAAGCTTTGGAACACGAAGCCTATCTGACCCTTGCGAACCTTTGTGCGCTGACTCTCCTTGAGCGAGCCCACTTCCTGTCCGTCGAGCCAATACTGTCCGCTGGTGGGATTGTCGAGCAGGCCCAGGATGTTGAGCAGCGTCGACTTGCCGCAACCCGAGGGTCCCATGACGGCCACAAACTCGCCTTTCTTCACTTCGAGCGACACACCGCCCAGGGCTACGGTCTCCACCTCTTCCGTGCGGAACACCTTCTGAATGTTTTCCAACTTAATCATAACTTTTTATCTTTCTATTATTATTATCACTGTTTTTCTTATTCTGTCTTGAGATAGTCTACGGGATTATTGTTTGCCACACGCCGCGTCTGCAGAAGCACTACCATGCCTATGACAAGCAGCACGATGACGGCGTCGAGAACGAAGACATACCACAACAATGGTGCCTTTTCCGCAAACTGCTCCATCAGCAGCGTGCTG
>ONMI01000010.1 GCA_900318915.1 uncultured Prevotellaceae bacterium
ACAGACTGCCAAAAATAAAACAACTAAATTCATCCTGCAATTTGAGCTATTGAGTACCAACTACTCAAAAATATCCTGCAAAATGAGCTATACGCCTAATTTTTAATCTTTCCTTCTTATCTTGTCAGCGAGAATTTCAGGCTCAGGCCGAAGTCGCGGGTCGTGGTGGGATAGCTGTTGGCCGAGAGGAGCGGTGTATTGGTCTGCTGGTCGTAGTAGAAGGTCATGGTCATGAGTTTCGACAGCGTATAGTCGGCCGAGAAGGAGAATTTCAGAGCTGTATTGCCGCTGGAGGCAGAACTGGTCATAGAAGCGATGTCGCGGGTGATGTTGGCCTGCTGACGGTAGGAGAAGTCGAAGCGCAGGTTCAGGTCATGGTTGAAGGAGCCCTTGCCGTTGCGGTTGTTATTGGTATTCTGGTTCTTCGACGCATTCTCGTCATTGTCGCCCGCATTCTTCTTTCCGCCCTTCACCTTGCGGTGCGAAGTGCCGCCACCGCCGAAGAGTTTGAAGTCGTTTATCTTATAGCCCATACCGATGACCCAGTCTTTGCTGGTGGTCTCGTTAAGCTGCACACTCGTCATGCTGAGGCTGAGCTGGCGGGTGGTCTTGTACTCCAACTTGCAGGTGAGGTTGTTGTTCAGGGTCACATCCACGCCGAGCAGCGGGGCGAAATTCTCCGTAAGGCTCACCGTCGATACATTGAACATGCTGTTGGGCACCGGATTGCCGGTCATGGCGTCGGTGATGAATCCCAAGCCGCCGGTCGACTCCATCCAGGTGCTGTAGCTGGCGTAGGAGCCCACCGCATAGAGGCACTTGTAAGAATGGTTCAGATTCACACTCTTGAAGAGCGAGCTGAACCAGGGCAGGCGGCCCAGTCCGCTGTAGCGTACGGTCCAGTTGGGCAGCAAGCGGCTCAGTGTGGGGAAGATGTCGAGACTGCCGCCGCCCATGCTGGTATAGCTGGACAGGAAGGCCGGCACGAGCACATCGGCGCTGTAGGCCCCCACCCCGCCGTTCTCGGGATTGAAGGTCTTTCCGGCCAATGCCGTTCCCTGCGGATAGACGGTATTGGCATACCGGGCCTCCACCCGTTCGCGGAAGGCGGGCAATGACTGGCAGAACTTCTCAAAGGTCTTCGAGGAGTAGCCGTTGTTGGCGTCGCCGCTGCTGGCAAAGGCCGTCTTGATGGCGATGGTGGTCATATTGAAGGAGCCGCTCTGTGTGGTGGGGTTGCCGGCATACATATACTGCACGCTCTTGGCCTTGGTGACATTGCGCGAGGCATTGAGGTCGATCTTGAAGTCGCGCACCGGCTCAAGGGTCATTTTGAGCTGCAGGTCTTCGGTGAGGCTCGTGGTGGCAGGGGTAGCCACATTGTCGTTGGAGAGGAGCCATCCTCTCTCGCGGGCCTTTCCGATATAGTCGTCGTCGATGAGTCCGAATCCAAAGTCGAGTCCCGGCGCCATGATGTCGCCCCGCCGCTGTCCGAAAGCATTGCCGATGGTGGGCATGAATCCGGGCAGGCCCATGGTATACTGGTTGCGGTACGACAGGCTCACATTGCGCACCATCATGAGCACGCGCGCCACACTCTGTGCGGTGCGGTACCATCCCTTCTCGTCGAGTGGTTCCTTGGGGGTGACGGTGATTTTGAACTTCAGCGTCGAGTCGGTGGGGTTGTACACCTGAATCTTGTTGTCGTCCAGTTTCTTGTACCGGATGTGTATGGGCTTGCCGTCGAGTGTCTTGGCGGAGAACTCAAAGCGTTTGGTCTTCTTGCCGTGGGTGATGACCATCGAGGTGTCGGCCTTGATGGTGACCTCTTTCTCGAAGCTCTTCTTGTTTTTCGGAAGATTGGCCTTGGGGTCCTTGCCTTTGTTCTTGGCGTCGCCTTTTCCCTTAGCGCCGTCCTTGTCATCTCCATCTTTGGCACCCCCCTTGGTCTCGGGCATCTTCTTGGGATTCTGCGTCTTGCTGTTGACGGCCTTCTTGGGCTTGTTCTTGCTGAAGCGGTCGTTGGTGGCCTTGAGGAAGGGCACATGGTCGTAGAGCTTCTGCAGGTTGAAGGTACCGTTCAGGTTGTAGCTGCGCTTGGTGGAGATAGAGTTGCCCAGCGAGGTGCCGTCTTCGAGGTCGGTACCGCGCACCCATCCATAGGTGTCGTTGTAGGAGGCATCTGCGTTTATCCAGTCGAAGATAGGTATCAGGTTGAGCGGCAACTTGTAGGAAGCCGATACCGTCTGACTGTAGTCGAGGGGGGCACCCCAGTTGCGTATGGAGGTCCACACGGAGTCTTTCCAGGCATCATACTGGTCGGGATAGAGGTCTTTGTTGATGGGTGTATAGGGTTCCTCTATCTCGGCGTGGGTGGCGCTCTGGAAGTTGAAGTGCAGGTTCTTGGTGAGGTCCCACCGGATGGAGAACTCCCTGTTCCAGAGGAACTGCTCGCTGAAGGTGAGCGGCAGCTGTGAGTCATCGAGGCTCTCCATATCGCGCTCCTGCAACTCGTAGTAGTTGCGCAAGATATCGGTATTGAACGTAACGTTCTGGGGCAGCCAGTTGAGTCCGAAGCGTTTCAGGATGTCGAAATATTTCGACTTGCTCTTGATGAGTTTCTTGAAGGGTTCCCATGCCTTGAACACCGGTGTCCAGGTATAGGCCAGCGTGCCGCGCCACTGGTCCTCGTTCTCATACACGGTGGTCTCGCCGCTGGTGTTGCGGTGCGAATGGCTGTAGGAGAAGGAGAAGTTGGCCGGGTCGTAGGGCATGGGGTGTCCTTTGGTCTGTATGCCCACCCTCACACCGGTGAGCGAGAAGTTGGTGTTGGTGGTCTTACTCACGGCAATCGACTCGATGGAATCGCGTTCATGCTTGCTGGCTCCCTCGAGCGCGTCGTCGAGGAGCATGTCGGTGTCGAGCGGATTGTACTTGGGACTCTTGCGCTCCTTGGTGACCGAATAATAGAGGGGTGCCGACACCTTGGCCTTCTCGGGGAAGAACTTGCCCAGTTCCAGGTTGGTGGTAAAGCTGGCGTTGAGCTTGTTGTCGGTGCTGCGTTGATTCACGCCTTCCTCGAGACCGCCGAAGCCATCCGACTCATACTTGCCGGTAACATTGACGGAGCCGAAGTCGGACAACTGCACATTGAGGTTGCCCTGTGCGGCCCATCCGCCCTCATTGTCATATTCCTTGAGTCGGAGCTCATTGACCCACACCTCGCCCGACTTGGGGTCGGCCGAGAGGTTGCGCACACCGATAATCATGGTCTTCACCTCACCGAGCGAGGGGTTACCCATCACGCTGATGCGGTTGGCCGGATTGTCCTCATCGTAGGAGGTGAAGAGGTGGTTGTAGGAGGCGTTGCCTTCAGCCTTGGCTTTGTTGCGCTCCTTCTTCACGGCGGTGAACACGGAAAGGGGTATATCGAGCATGTTCTCCTCCGGCCACACGATGCGCTTGTCGTTGGCAGAGTATTTGTCGTAGTGTCCCGCAGGGGTGAGCTTGAGGGGCACCTCATACTCATAGTAGTTGCTCTTGTAGTCGCTGCCAAGGCGCACGAACACCGCCAGCTGGTTGTCGGTCAGATTGGTGGCATTGTCGATGGTATGGTTGGCATGCACGAACATCTGCAGGCGGCGGTACTGGCGCAGGTCGAGGTTGGTGTTCTTGAACACAGCCTTCGACTCGCCGGTGCCCAGGTTGCTCACCACCATGTTGAGGGCCTGCTCGTTGCTCTCCACCAGCTGCGGCTGTGTGGGGTCCTGCACACGCGAGATGCCCGGCGGCAGGATGTAGTTGACAGGTTCCTTGTCGTTGTTCTCCTCGATGTTGACAGTGCTCACCGACATATAGCCCGAGTTGGAGGCGCTGTTGGTGAGGTTCTGGGTATAGACGCGCCACTCGCCGCGCACCAGGTCGAGACTGCCGAAGCGGAGCACGATGGGTTTCTCGAATCCGGTAAGGAACATGCGCATGAAGCGTATGGAGGTGAAGTCGTTGATGGCGCCCACCCGCTGCTCAAACTGGTCGAGGGGGATACGGAACTGATACCAGGTCACGTCGTAGTGGTCGCCGTTGCGCAGGGTTCCGGAACCCACACGGCTGTCTACGATGAAGTTCTGTCCCACCACAAGGTCTTCCGGGCGGATGGAGACGTGATACTGGTAGTATTTCTCATACTCATTGAGGGTGAAGTCCTGGTTGATGTCCTCCACATCAGGAGTGGTCTTGTACGAGGTGTCGTAACTCTCGGTGCGCGTATCAGAGTCGGGGCTGTTGCCCTGCGGGTTGTTGATGCGCTTGTAGCGGTGTTGGATAGTGGCCTGTATCTGGTCGAAGTCGGAGCCGCGGAAGTAGTGGTAGTCGTCGTTGGCGGGGTCGTTCATGATACTGTCGAACACCTCGGGGGCCACCTTTCCCTGGATGGCGGTGAGGAACTCCTGGTACGAATCGAAAGAGCGTTCCTCCTCGTCGGTGAGGCCGTTGAAGCCCACATCCTGCCTCTCGCGTGAGCCGGAGGTGGTGGCGAAAGCATAGGCTGTGTTGGCTGCCTTGACAGGTATTTTTCCCCACTGTGTGTAGGTGTAGCTGTTGGAGCCGTCTACCGGCATGCCGTCCTCGTAGAATTTCTTGCCGTCGTGGAGCACATCCTCGCTCACCTCGCCCAGGTTAATGTAGAAGTCGCCGCCGTATTGCTGGGCGTCGGGTTTGTCCTTGGTGTAGATGAAGGGGTCGAGCATCCAGAACTCGATATACTCGATGTTGGCCATCTCGAAGTCGGGATTGTCGAGTTTGCGCATCATACCGCCCCACTTGCCAGCGGGGTTGTTGAGGGTACCGTCGGTATTGAGGTCGGGGTTGAAGTTGTAGGGGCCGCGCTCGGAGGGATAGTAGGCCAGGTTGAGCACCGGCAGTGTGGAGGTGGCGCCACTGTAGCTGCTCTGGTCGCGGTTGGGATAGAGCTCGCGCACGAAAATCTCACGCACATAGTGGTTGGAGAGCTGGTTGAGGTCGCTCTTGATGTGCCCGGGTGTGAGCGACGAACTGCGGCGGGTGAAGAGCGGGTCGATGGTGTACCACGACAGGAGGCTTCGGTTGTAGCCGCTGGTCAGGGTGGTCTTGTCCTTGTACTCGCTGAACATGGTGGGCACACTGGAGATAATCCATGAGGTAGGCGCCGACATGTCGTAGGCGTTCTTGCTGTTTTCGAAGTCGTCCAGATAGGAGGCGTTGTCCTGGGTGCCGTGGCTCTGTCCGGCCACCAGTTGGGCGAACTCGGCCTTGAGGGAGATGTTGGAGGGTTGCGTCACGTGCAGGAAGGGCACATAGTTGAGCATGTTGGTGAGCCACTGGCTCTCTTTCTTCCAGTTCAGGTTCACGCCCCAGAGGGTGTTGTTGAGGGGTTCGGAGCCCATGGCCACCTTGGTGGTGAGCGCCTGCTCCGAGAGATGCTGGAAGGTACCGCTCATCAAGAAGTCTTTGGTGAAGTCGTACTCCCAGTTCACGCCCACCATCGTCTTGCGGGCCTGCCCATAGTCGGTGTTGCTCTCATACGAGGCGTTCACCGGCGTGTTGGCATCCAGGATGCTCTGGTTGATGACGGTCACCTCGCCGGCCGAATAGTCTACGGTATAGTCGGTGCCCTCGGTCAGGGTGACGCCGCCTGCTGTGACCACCACAGAGCCTTGCGGCACATTGTAGGCACCGAGCGAGATGACATTGCTTGCACTGCCGCGGAACTGTCCCATGAGCATGTATTTGTCTTTCTCGGCTATCTGCTTGGCCACGGTCTTGGTGGAGTCGTAGAGCTCAGTAAAAGCATATTTCTGTGCCGTGGCCAGGTCTACGCCCTTTGACACGAGAAACTTGAGCATAAAGTCGCCGAAGGGTTCCGCCTTGGGCAGGAACACACGTCCTCTCGACACGGTGTAGCCTTCCACATAGTCGAAATAGCCGTTGGAGTGCACTTTCATGTTGTTGTCCAGACGGTCGGCGTCGATGTCTTTGATGATGCTCTGGTTTTTCACTTGGGGCTCGGGTATATAGGTAATGTATACGCCGGCCGTATCGCTCTGGAACTTGATGTCGAGCCTGAACTTGTCTTTCTCCACTGTCGACGACAGATAGTACACGTTCTTCATCATGAGGTCCCAGTTGGTCTGCTGGGGGTTGTTGCTGGTGTTCTTGAGCGACTTCACGAAGAGGCACTTGCTCACATCGGTCACATCGCTGGCAAACTCGCCCACCTGGTAGGTCACGCCGCCGTAGGTATACTCATAGGCCACGGCCAGCACCTGGTCGGTCTGCAGGGTCTGGTTAAGGGAGACATAGCCAAGGGCGGAGTTGACGGTGTATTCCGACGACTGAAGGAGGCGTGCGCTCTGCAGTTTCTCATAGTCCACACCTCCCACGAAGGCGGCATCGAGCACGGTCGATGTTTCCTCGATATTGCGGGCCTCGTTGTAGGTGGTGGTGAGCTGCTGGTAGAGGCCGTTGGCATTGTTGGCGGGAGGCATGGGTCCATTGCCCTCGCCCAGGTCGGGTAGCGCCACGATGTTGCGGGTGTTGTTGGCGGCTCCGCTCTTATTGGTCACCCATATCTCTATACGGTTTATCTTGATGCCGGTGGTCAGGTTGGGCAGCGTCTTCATGGCATCGTCGTACATGTTGCGGAAGTAGTGGGAGAGGAAGAAGTGTCGGTTCTCCTCATAGTTGGCGGCATCAATCTCGAAGGGGGTGAGCTGCACGCCGCCCTTCGAGGAGACACTCTTCGACGATGACTTCTTCTGCGAGAACACCGTCTGGAGTTTCAGCTTGCCGAACTGCAGGTCGGTGCGCAGACCGAAGAGCGAGCTGGCACCGCGTATAAGCGAGGAGTTGGCGGGGAAGGACACATTGCCGCCCTCCACGAGTTTGATAATCTCGTCTTCCTTGCCCTCATATTTCAATTTGAGGCTCTGCGCGTCGAAATCGAAGGTGGCGTCGGTGTTGTAGTTGAGGTTCATGTTCACCTTGTCGCCCACTTTTCCATTCACACTCAGGTTGATCTTCTCGTCGAAGTCCATCGTGGTGGTCTTACGGTTGCGGATGGGCAGCGAGGGGTTGTCGATGTTCTTGAAGGTGGCGCCGAATTTGAGCTCGGCGGTACCTTGTGTCTTGATACGCACACCACCGGGACCGAAAATCTTCTCAGCTGGTCCGAGGTCGAAGTGCATGTCGGTGAAGTCGAATTTCTCCTTGCCCTTGCTCTCTGCCAATTGCTGGTTCTTGCTGCGGAAGAATTCGCGCATGGCCTGCTGCTCACTCCATTTGAAGTACTCGTCATAGGTCATCATGATGGGCGAGTAGACATAGGTGCCGGCTATCTTGTTGCCGAATACGTAGCGGTCGAGGGTGTCGTTGTAGACCACCTGCTGGCTCAGGTTCTCAGGGCGCTTCAGGTCAGCGGAGCCTTGCTGAAGGTCATCCTCGGTGATAGGCACAGTGCGCTGCACCGCCCACCGCGGATGAAGCAGCGAGTCGGGTATCTCCTCCTCTTCCTCGAGGATGGGCTGCTCCTTTACCTCGGTCTTGTTCTTGTTTTTGTCTTTGTCGTCGTTTTGCTGACGGTTGCGTCGGGTCTTGTCGTCCTGAGGCACGGACAGGGCGTTGCCCGCCATCACACCGATGGCGCACAAGAAGAGAAGGATGCCTATAATCCGTGCGGAGTATTTCATTTTTGTGTCGACGTCTTATTTTATTTGTTTCAGGGCCAGTTTCACCACCTGCTCCACGGGCAGGTCGGGCTGCTGCTTGAGTATCTCGGTCACCACCTTGGCCGACGGGGCGGGCGAGAAGCCCAGCATGGTGAGCGCACCGACAGCCTCGTCACGCACCTCCTTGTTGATTTGTGCGGCGGGGGTGAGCGGCAGGCCGGGCTGCTCGGGCACGAGGTCGAGCGAGGCCACCTTGTCGCGCAGGTCTACGATGATGCGCTGTGCGGTGCGCAGTCCGATGCCCTTCACGCCTTTGAGCAGGCGTTCATTGCCGGTGGTGATGGCTTCGCTGAGCTCGGCGGGGGTGAGCGATGAGAGAATCATGCGTGCCGTGTTGGCACCCACCCCCGACACTGAGATGAGCAGCCCATAGAGGGTGCGTTCCTCGCGTGTGGCGAATCCGTAGAGGGTGTAGGAGTCGTCGCGTCCGCCTGTCACCAAAGCCTCGGCCACGAAGAGTTTCACCTCTTTCTTGTTTTGTATGGCCGTAAAAGTATTGAGCGAAATATTGAGCGCATAACCCACTCCCGCTGCTTCGACAACAGCGACAGCCGGGGTGAGATCGGTCAATTCGCCCCTGATATATTCTATCATTCCAGTTGTTTTTTGTATATATACGATTAATTAACGACCCTCAGGCCGGTTTATTGCATTTTTTTCCGAAAAATGGTGGAGAATGGGGTTGGGGCTGTCCCACCGACGGACTGGGAAGAGGCAAAAAAGGAGATGTGCCTTTTATTGACACATCTCTCCGCTCTTCAGAATTATGAACAAATGACATATTCGGTCATGGCACGCTTCTCAACGGAGAAGCCCATGCCCGCCTTTACGATGTGGCGGCCGTCGGTGGCATATCCTTTGAGGGAGATTTCCCTGCAAGAATAGGAAAAATCCTACCAAGGAATAGACAATCCGCTATTGCAGAAATGGAAAATATGCACTATCTTTGCGAACAGAAAACAAGACATCATATTATTCACCTCTAAAAATATACGACTATGAAGAGAACAATGATACTGGCAGTCCTGATGACGATAGTCACCGCTGTCTCGGCCATGAGCTACACACAGGCCCGCAACGAGGCACTCTTCCTGACCGACAAGATGGCCTACGAGCTCGACCTGAGCTATGCACAGTATGAAGCCGTGTATGAAATCAACCTCGACTACTATCTCTGCGTGACGGGCAACAACCTCTTCGGCACCTACTGGAGCCGCCGAAACGCCGACCTCCGCTATGTGCTCACCAACTGGCAGTATGCCCGCTACCTGGAGCTGAGCTACTTCTACCGCCCCGTGCAGTACACACGCAACACTTGGTTCTTCAGCATCTACAGCCACTACGGCAAGACACAGTACTACCGCGACCGCCCCACCGGCTACAACAACTACCGCGGCGGACGGAACCGCATCTCGGGCAGCTACTACAAAGGCCGCGACTACGATAAGCCCATCAACAACCACTACAAGCCGCGCAGCACCGACATGCCGCCCCACAACGGCAGTTCGATGACCGGCAGCGGACCCGGCAACCGGCTCACCGGCAGCGGAGGCTCCACCACCAGCAGCAGCCGTCCGCAGCGCAACGTGGGCAACGGCAACACGGGCAGGGGCAACGGCGGCTCGAACCGCAACTCGGGCGTCACCCCGCGCCGCTCCTCCAGTCAGGGCAGCAGCTCTACCGGCACCCAGAAGGGCACCTTCGGCGGCAAGCGGCAATAACAGCACATCTGCAAACGAATGGTTGAGGCGGAACGTTTTCCGCCTCAACTTTTTGTATGGAAATTAAAAAAATCGGTGTCAAAATGACAGTTTTTTAACGGGAATACAGTATTTTTGCACGCAGAATCAATTATAACCCTATAAAAGAAGAAAAAAATGAAGAAAATCAGAGCCGCCGTTGTAGGCTACGGCAACATCGGCAAATTTACGGTTCAGGCCTTAGAGGCCGCCAACGACTTTGAGATAGCCGGCATCGTGCGCCGCAAGGGCGCAGAGAACTGTCCGGCCGAGTTGGCACAATACAAGGTTGTGAAGGATATCACCGAACTGGACAACGTCGACGTAGCCATCCTGGCCACCCCCACCCGCAGCTGCGAGGAGTATGCCAAGAAAATCCTGCCCCTTGGCATCAACACCGTCGATAGCTTCGACATCCACACCAGCATCCTCGACTACCGCGCCACGCTCATGCCGCTCTGCAAACAGACGGGCACCGTGTCGGTGATAGCCGCCGGATGGGACCCGGGGTCCGACAGCATCGTGCGCACCCTGATGCAGAGCCTTGCACCGAAGGGGCTCTCCTACACCAACTTCGGCCCGGGCATGTCGATGGGCCACTCGGTGTGTGTCCGCTCCAAGGCCGGTGTGAAGAACGCACTCTCCATGACCATTCCCAAAGGCGAGGGTCTGCACCGCCGCATGGTGTATGTGGAGCTCGAAGAGGGCGCCAAACTTGAGGAGGTGACCGCCGCCATCAAGGCCGACCCCTATTTCGCCAACGACGAGACCCACGTGTTTGAGGTGGAGTCGGTCGACGACGTGCGCGACATGGGCCACGGCGTGAACCTGGTGCGTAAGGGTGTGAGCGGACAGACGCAGAACCAGCGTCTTGAATTCAACATGAGCATCAACAACCCCGCCCTGACCGGACAGGTACTGGTGAATGTGGCCCGCGCCTCTATGCGCCAGCAGCCCGGTTGCTACACGATGATTGAGATACCGGTCATCGACATGCTGCCCGGCGACCGCGAGTCGCTCATCAGCCACTTGGTATAGCCGCACAGCGCACCGCATAAAAAACACCGGCCCTGCAGCCTCTTCACCCGGAAGAGCCCTGCAGGGCCGGTTTTTTTGGACAGGAGCATGCCCCTCTCACCGATAGTCGACCTTGGGCTGCCCGCTTTGTTCCAGCACTTTCTTGCCTTCCTTCTCCACGATGAGTTTGTAGCCTGTATACTTTTCATCACGCACCTTGTAAACGAACCCGTCGTTTTCGAAAGTGTAGGTATGGGCGTTCTTAAAGCCGCTCACTGTCAGATGGGGCTTGTCGGCGAGCGTGGCCGGCCGTTTCCAAGAGGCATAGCGGTAGTCGCCCTCGGCCATCGAGTCGATTTTCACAATGTAGTCCTTGGTGTAGAACAGCGCCTTCTCCACTACGGCACCCGACAGCGAGACGTGGCAGGGGTGATACAGCAAGGAGTCGGTGAAGTCGAACCGCCGCCCGTCGAAAGGACACACTATTTCCTTCTCACCGAAGGGCGGGGCGGGGTCGGTCACAGTGGCCCGGAAACTCATGTTGCCGGCGTCGAAGGTCAGCGAGGGCTCCGCCATGACCACCCGGTCGGTCACCAACCCCTCGCCTTTGTCGAACAGCGCCACACCGGCCAGTTCTTTCCCCATAATGCGAAAGGCTCTCATCCGCGAGAAAGTGGTAGCGTACAGCATGGGATCCATTTCTTCATTCTCTCCTATCACATAAACGGGCTCATTGTGCCGCGTCATTTCCATAAGAAAGGCCGAGCCTTCCTCCCTACAGGGGCCTCTCTCCACATGCACCTCTCCGTCATCATCGGCATACTGCAGAACATAGGCAAAGAGATAGGGGTTGTCAATCGTGTACAGCCGTAGCCGCCCGTCTTTCGACTCCTGTACGAAAGGTGTCTTGCTGTCCCTATCCGGGAAGTCGGCCTCCAACGTGCCGGGATGGGCCGAAAGCAACTCCACCATCCGGTCATAGTCGGCCTTGCCCAGAGAGTCTCTCTTCATGAGCCCAACAATCTCCTGCACGGCCTTCACTGTGGCCAGCGAGTCGTCCGATTCCGCCGACCCTGCCGACTTTCTCCCACCCCCACACGAAGCAGCAAGAAGCAGGACGGCCAGCAGCAGGCTTGCCGAAAGGAATTTATAATTGAGGTTGCTTGTCATCATTTCAACTATTTGATTACAGTGCGCAAATATAGGAAAAAAATTGCTGATATAAGAGTTTTTTACTACTTTTGCATTATCTATTACCGATGAAACATCACTTTCTATCCATGAAAAGAAATATCCGCAAGCTTGCCTTCCTGTCGCTCTGCACCGCAGCGCTGCCCCTACAGGCACAAGACATCAGCAACCGCATAGTAGCCTCCGATACCATACTCACCACCACCGGCATCAACCTGGGAAGTGCCGACAAAGTGACCGAGGAGCGTATGAACAAAGGTCTGGTGACCAACTCGCTGAGCGCCCTCAGCGGACAGGCCGCCGGTGTGAACGTAGCGAGCAGTGAGAACCGCATGGCCATGCTCAGCAGTGTGCGCGTGCGCGGCACCACCTCGCTCACCGGCGGCAACGACCCGCTCGTCATCATCGACGGCGTGTCGGCCGACCTGGCCACACTCTCTTCTATCTATCCCGCCGACATCGAGAGCTTCACCATTCTCAAGAATGCCGCCGAGACGGCCCAATATGGCTCACGCGGCGCTTCGGGTGTGATAGAGGTGACTACCAAAAAAGGAAAGAGCGGACAGTTTCACATCTCCTACGACGGCAGTCTGGGTGCCGAGGATGTATACAAGAACATGAAGATGCTGCGCCGCGACGGCTATCTCAACACAGCCGCCCAACTGGGGCTCTACAGCATCGATGGCGGCTACGACACCGACTTCACCAATGCCATCACCCGCACGGGCTTCGTGCAGAACCACCACATGGCGTTCAGCGGTGGCTCTGACGAGTCGAACTACCGCGCCTCGATAGGTGTGATGGACCACAACACGGTGATACGGATGAACTCATACAAAAACTTCGTGGCCAAGCTCGACCTCACGCAGAAAGCCTTCGACAACAGGCTGGTCGTCGACATGGGTGTCTTCGGCTCGTCACAGACCAACAAAGACATCTTCGACGAGCAGAAACTCTTCTACTCGGCTGCCGCACAAAACCCCACCTACCCCTCCGGCATGAATGAAAGCGGAGGATGGGACTGCAACTCCACCGCCTCGCAGATAAACAACCCGCTGGCCCTGCTCCATGAGCAAGACCATGAGCGCAACCTCAACTTCAACACCCACCTAAAGCTCACCCACAACATCTGGCCCAACCTGCAGTTCATCCTCTTCGGCAGCTACTCGTTCACCAGCAACGAGAATGCGCAGTTTCTGCCCACCTGGGTATGGGGACAGGGACAGGCCTTCCGCGGTGAGAGAAAGTCGGAAGACTGGCTCGGCAACGCCGTCATCAACTACTGGTGGGACTTCAACAACGACCACCGCATAGAGGTGGTGGGACTGGCCGAATACCAGCGAAGCACACGCCGCGGTTTCTACACCACCGTGAAGGGCTTCAACACCAACAGCTTCGGCTACGACAACCTGCAGGCCGGCTCGCTGCGGCCCTACGGCGGCACCGGTTCCAACTACGACCGCCCCTCGCTCGCCTCGTTCATGGGCAGCGCCAAATATATGTTCTACGGCAAGTATGAGGTGACCGTCAACGCACGCGCCGACGGCAGCTCTATGGTGGGCAAGCACCACCGATGGGGATTCTTCCCCTCCATCTCGGCCGAATGGGACGTGAAAGCTGAGAAATTCATGAAAGATGTCCAAGAGATAAGCCTGCTCAAGGTGCGCACCGGCTACGGCATCTCCGGCAACCTGGGCGGCATCGACTCCTACAACTCGCTCCAGCGCTTCATGCCCGTGGGCATCGTGCCCAACAACGGCATGCCCACCGTGACACTGGGATATGTGGCCAATGTGAACCCCAACCTGAAATGGGAGACCCGCAGCAGCAACAACATCGGCGTGGACCTGGGCCTGTTCAACAACCGGCTCGTCATGACCGCCGAATACTACTATTCGAAAACACGCAACATGCTCTATCTCTACGATGTGAGCGTGCCGCCCTTCGCCTACAGCAAGATGCTCGCCAACCTGGGCTCCATGCTCAACAAGGGTCTGGAGCTGGGATTCGGCATCACCCCCATCGAGACCCGCGACATGCAGCTCAACGTGAACATGAACCTCGCCTACCAGCGCAACAAACTCCTCTCGCTCTCGGGCTATTACAAGGGGCAGTACATGAGCGCCGACGAAACCACCAGCATCGGCTCGCTCAACGGCGCCGGCTTCCATGGCGGCAACAACGACATCGTGTACCAGATAGTGGGACAGCCGCTCGGCGTGTTCTACCTGCCCCACTGCACCGGACTCTCACAAGACCAGAACGGCCACTACCACTACGACATAGCCGACCTGGACGGTGACGGGGAAATCAATCCCGCCGACAATGCCGACCGATACATAGCCGGACAGGCCACCCCGAAATGGACCCTGGGCTCCAACATCAGCTTCAGATACAAAGACTTCGACATCTCCCTGCAGATGAACGGCGCCTTCGGACACAAGATATACAACGGCACCGCACTCACCTACATGAACATGGCCTCCTTCCCCGACTACAACGTGATGCGCGGAGCCCCGGAGCGCAACATCTACGACCAGACCGCCACCGACTACTGGCTGGAGAGCGGCGACTACCTCAACTTCGACTACCTGACCGTGGCATGGAACGTGCCCATACGCCGCTACGCCCGCTACATCCACTCGCTGCGCGTGGCCCTGAGTATAAACAACCTGGCCACCATCACCTCCTACAGCGGACTCACCCCCATGATCAACAGCTATGTGGTGAGCAGCACGCTGGGCATCGACGACAAGCGCAGCTATCCGCCCTACCGCTCCTACAGTATCGCCATGAGCATCTCGTTCTAAATTCATCAACCCCCGAAAAACCATGAGAAAATATCTTTTTATCATAGCCGCGCTCACACTGCTCTCCTCGTGCCTCGACGAAAACCCGCGCGACAGAATAGAAGAAGGCGAAGCCATCAACTCGGCCAACGCACTCTACCTGAACGCCGTGGCCAACCTCTACAACTACATAGGCGGCCACAACGACTGCGAGGGACTGCAAGGCACCACCCGCGGCGTGTACGACCTGCAGACCTTCACCTCCGACGAGGCCCTGCTGCCCACCCGCGGCGGCGACTGGTACGACGGCGGCCTGTGGCAAAGCCTCTTCACCCACTCCTGGACACCGACCGAAACCATCCTCGAGGGTACCTGGAACTATCTCTACAAGGTCATCGTGCTGTGCAACTACTCGCTCTACCTGCTCGACAGCCACCGCGACCTGGTCAGTCCGCTTGACCTGTCGGCCTATGTAGCCGAGGTGAAAGCGCTCAGGGCCATCTACTACTGCTATCTGCTCGACCTCTTCGGCAGCGTGCCCTACGTGACCGACACCGAAATCGACATGTACAGTGTCCGACAGCTCTCGCGCAGCCAGATTTTCAACAACGCATGGAACGACCTGATAGAGAGCAGACGCTTTCTCTCCTCCGAACACAGCAACCAGGAGGGGGTCTACTACGGACGCATCACCCGGCCGGTGGTCGACTTTGTGCTGGCCAAGATGGCCCTGAACGCTGAGATATGGTATGATGACGTATGGACCGATGATGAGCGCGAAGCAGGCAGCGACATCCTGCTCCCCTGCGGTGAACTGGGCGAGATGACTGCCTGGGACGCCTGCATCTACTACTGCGACCAGGTGACCCAAGCCGGCTATCAGCTCGAGACCGACTACCGGGAGAATTTCTCCATATACAATGAGGAGTCGAGAGAGAACATCTTCATCATACCGATGGACAAGGGTCTCTATGCCAACGAGTTCAGCAATCTGTTCCGCTCGCGCCACTACAACCATGGCAGCGCGCTCGGACTGGGAGCCGAAAACGGCATCTCGGCCACGGTGAGCACCGTGCTCACCTATGGCTATGGCACCGGCGAGGTGGACAGGCGCTTCGCCTACAACTTCTACGCCGACACCGTGCTTGTGGACGGCAGAACCGTATATCTGGACAATGGCGAACCGCTGGTGTACCAACCCCTGGCGGTGAAGATAGACCTTACAGGCAGCCCCTATGAGAAGACCGCCGGCGCCCGCATGGCAAAATATGAGGTGGACCGCACCGCCTACAACGACGGCAAACTGCAAAACAACGACATCGTGCTCTTCCGCTATGCCGACGTGCTGCTCATGAAGTCGGAGGCCAAGGTGCGCAGCGGACGCAACGGCGACGAGGAACTGAACCAGGTGCGCAAGCGGGTGGGCATGCCCTACCGCAAGGCCACCCTCGACAACCTGCTCGACGAACGGCTCATGGAACTGGCATGGGAGGGATGGCGCCGCCAGGACCTCATCCGCTTCGACCGCTACCACCTGCCCTACTCCTCACGGCCCGCCAATGCCAAGGAGGAGACCACGCGCTACACCATCGTGTTCCCCATCCCGCAGCGCGCCATGAACCTCAACGACCAGATGGCACAGAACCCCGGCTATTTGTCCGGCCAGCAATAGCGAATGCAGGCACAAAAAATCCGCAGACCATCAAGTCTACGGATTTTTTGTGCTTGCGGATGAACCGGGCTGGACTTAAAAATCTTCCTGGAAGAGCGGGTCCTCCGGCATCACCATCACCGGCTTCTGCTTCTCCATCTCCAGAATGTTGGCCGGCACGTACTTCTTGTCCACCACAAGGCGGAACATATACTCGCGCATCCAGCGGTCGGTCATGATGAGGCAGCCTTTCTGTCCACTGGCCGGACCCCAGCTGTTCTCCACTTTCCATTTCACCGGTTTGCCGTCGGCATCCAGGTCTACGGCGCTCAGCGTCATGGCATGGGTGGAGCCGCTGTCGAAGGTCATGATGCGCTCGGCCTTGTTCATGGGGAAGGTGGTGCCGAAGAGCGAGCCGTAGTCGTAGTTCTCGGTGTCGAGATAGCCGCGCTTGCGGTCGAACTGCTTGCCCACATCGTAGGAGGTGTAAAGTTTGTGGCCGTCCTTGATGGCGGCGATGGCCATCTGCTCTATGTCGTCCATCGGCAGGTTGATGTACTTCCAGTTGTGGCCGTCGTAGGTGTGGCGGTCGTACTCCACCTCATAGGTCTTGTAGTAAGGCCGGCGGGGGTCGTTCATCACCATGATGAACGAGCCGTTCAGGTTGTGACCCACGGTCAGCTCATAAAACTCCTTCGGGGTATAGGTCTTCGGCTCACCGATGGCCTTGCCGTTCTTGTCCTTGAAGGCATAGGTGAACTGCTTCACAGGCTCGCCCAGCGTAATGCACAGCATGCGGTAGATGGTGCCGAGCATCTCGGTCTTGCGGGCCTTCACGGCGGCGGGTTTCTTTTTGTCGGCCACCATCTTGCGCAGCTCCAGACCGAACTCACGCAGTTTCGACCCCACGAGGCGCGCCATGCGGCTGGTGTTGTTGGCCGAATAGGTCTCCGGCTGCACACCCATGGGCACGAGGCCGTATTTCTCGGCCAAGTCGGCCACACCGCAGAAGGTGCCGCCGTCGTTGATGGGACTCTTGAAGAAGAACTGCACCCTGATGTCGTCGATAGGTTTGTCGGCACAGTCTATCACGCCCTGCAGCATCAGGTTGGCCTTTTCCAACTGGTCGTAGAAGAAGAGATAGTCGTGCGAGAACTCCACACTGAGCGAGTCGGTGCGCAGGGCGAAGTCGGAACGCAGCACATTGAGTCCGCTGAACATCCAGCAGCGGCCGCTGCTCTTCTGGTCGTGTATCGACTGCGCCTTGGTCTCATGGCTGAAGTAGGTGTTCACCTCGCCTTGATTGGCGAAGTTCTTGGCCAGGTCGTCGATGGAGTTGGAGGCGATGGCATTGAAGAGCGCCTTGCTCTGTGCCCCGCCGGCATACGACTTCTCAATATCACTGAGCATCTGCGCGGAGATGCCTCCTTCGGCTTTCTGTGCGAGGCATCCCACCGTCATGGCCAGGCAGGTGCCCAAGAGTATCAATTTGGTTTTCATTTTCTACAAAATGGTTTGGTTTATAGTGCAAAATTAGCAATTTTTTCGTTTTTTCGCTACAAATAGCTAAAATATGTTTAACAGTCGTAGATTCTCGAGAAAAAATTCTTACCTTTACACCGCTTTTTTTTAAATTGTTATTACAACCAAGCATATTTTTAACCGTTATGAGAACCAAAGCATTGTTATTGCTGGTAGCACTGTTGGCTTTTGTGCAAGGAGCAAAGGCCGATGATGATATCGATGATGATATCTTTGAATATGAGGATGATGCCAAAACTATTATTGTTGATTTAGTAATGGGGCAAAACCCCACCACTATTACCATCCCTGCATCGGTAGAGGAGGTGAAAGAAGGCGCTTTCGCTTATGCCACGAATTTGGAAGAACTCTACATCAAAGGTGACCCTTACTTTGATCCAAATGCATTCGAAAGGGACGGCGATGTGGGAGGGAGAGATTTATACTATCTCAACCTTGGCAGCAATATGTCACCAACCAACATCCAGAATCTGATTATCAGTATTGGTACTGATAATGCCTTGGAAACCATCGATTTGGATGGGTATACTGGCAACCGAACAATGAAATGGACTGCGGGAAGCGCATACCTGAGTGCAAAAGTCGAGGTCCACATGCCTGCCGAGATTGTCAACGACGAAGTGTTCGGTTCGGCTCAGGTATGGGGACGATTCACGCTCGACCATGACTTGGTGACCTTCTGCGGCAAACAGAGTTTCGGCGATGTCGACAATTCCAACTTCCTGTTCTATGTAGCTCAGGAACTGCGAGACGGCTCCGTCTACATAAAGCGTGTGCCCCATATTTACAATGGCCAGGGAATTCTCATTCACAATGCGAGCGGCACCGCGACCGTAGCCTATATCCCGCGCGACATGGACCTCAATGGCCAAAGCTATGGAGCCAACATGCTGGTGGGTGTGACAGAACCCACCACGATAGGCGAGATCGAGGGCGACAAGACCAACTTTGTGCTTTACGAAGGAAAATTCTACCCCACCTCCGGCGGCACTTTGGGTGCCGGCCGCGCCTACCTGCAGGTGCCCACCAGCGAGGTAGCGAATCTGAGTAACCTCGCCATTGTCATGGAGGACGAGGAAGACGGCATCGGAGAGATTACCCGCAAGGAGACCGCCCGGCAGCGTGTCGGCTGGTTTACCATTGGCGGACAGCGCCTTAACGACCAGCCCAAGCAGGCCGGCATCTACGTACACAACGGACGCTTGGAGACCGTAAAATAATCCCCACGAAAAATCATTCGCATCATGAAAGAGAAAAAGACATACCTACAGCCCGCTACCGAGGTGTTATCAGTGGCCGCAATGCTCATGAACAGTTATGACGCTGGCACTGAATCGGGCCTTATCGACATATCCAACGGCAAGAAGGTAGACGCCGGCATGGGACAGGCCAACGGCAGCGGCATCTTCGACAGTGGTGAGGGCGACGACCGGTCACCCATCTGGGACGAGTAACAAGCACGGCAGGCCGCACCGCGGCACCGCCATCATACCTATCAAGAGGGGGAGGCCTGAAAGGGCGCTCCCCCTCTCTTTTTGGCGTCAGCAGCACCGAAAACGACCATTTGCGCACCACCATTTGAAAAAAAGAAGCGGCAAGAAGGCCGATGTCGGATTTTTTTTCTTATTTTTGCAAGTTGGAGCAATTAACACAATTGCAGAAAGAACCACTGATTAATGGAAAACAACAAAAAGTCACTGCTCGAAAGCATCAACGTGCCCTCCGACCTGCGCCAGCTCAGCGTGGAGCAGCTGCCCCAACTGTGCGACGAACTCCGACAGATGATTGTGAACGAGCTCTCGGTCAATCCGGGACACCTCGCTTCCAGTCTCGGAGTGGTGGAGATAACGGTGGCCCTGCACTACGTGCTCGACACCCCCCACGACCGCATCGTATGGGATGTGGGGCACCAGGCCTACGGGCACAAGATACTAACCGGCCGGCGCGACCGGTTCTGCACCAACCGAAAACTGCACGGACTCATGCCCTTCCCCTCGCCCCGGGAGAGCGAATACGACACCTTCACCTGCGGCCATGCCTCCAACTCCATCTCGGCAGCCCTCGGCATGGCGGTGGCCGCCAAGCTGCGCAAAGACAAGACACAGCATGTGGTGGCCGTGATAGGCGACGGCGCCATGAGCGGCGGTCTGGCCTATGAGGGACTGAACAATGTGTCGTCGAGCGACAACGACATGCTCATCATTCTCAACGACAACGACATGAGCATCGACCACTCCGTGGGCGGCATGCAGCAGTATCTGCTCAACCTCAACACCAACAAGACCTACAACGACCTGCGCTACCAGCTCTCGCAGTGGCTCAACCGCCGCGGCATGCTCAGCGACAACCGCCGCCATGGTCTGATACGCCTCAACAACGCCATCAAGTCGGCCATCAGCCATCAGCAGAATGTGTTCGAGGGCATGAACATACGCTACTTCGGACCCTTCGACGGGCACGACGTGAAGGAGATAGTGCGCCTGCTGCGCCAACTGAAAGACATGAAGGGCCCCAAGCTGCTCCACCTGCACACCATCAAGGGCAAGGGCTACGAGCCCGCCGAGAAAGCCGCCACCGTGTGGCATGCACCCGGCAAGTTCAACGTGGAGACCGGCGAGCGCATACACAGCGAGGAGACGGGCGTCCCGCCCAAATACCAGGACGTGTTCGGCCATACCCTCCTTGAGCTAGCCCGCCAGAACAGCCGCATCGTAGGCGTCACCCCTGCCATGCCCACCGGCTGCTCCATGAACATCATGATGGAGGCCCTGCCCGCACGCACCTTCGATGTGGGCATCGCCGAGGGCCACGCCGTGACCTTCTCGGCCGGCATGGCCTCCGACGGTCTGCAGCCCTTCTGCAACATCTACAGCGCTTTCTCGCAACGGGCCTACGACAATATCATACACGACGCCGCCCTGCTGCGGCTGCCCGTGGTAATCTGTCTGGACCGCGCCGGACTGGTGGGCGAGGACGGCCCCACCCACCACGGCGCCTTCGACATGGCCTTCCTGCGCCCCATTCCCCACCTCACCATCGCATCGCCCATGAACGAGCACGAGCTGCGCCGGCTTATGTATACTGCACAGTTGCCCGACAAGGGCACCTTCGTGATACGCTACCCGCGCGGCCGCGGCGAGCTGGTCGACTGGCAATGTCCACTCGAAGAGATTGAGGTGGGCACCGGCCGCCGACTCGCCGACGGCACCGATGTGGCCGTGCTCAGCATAGGACCCATCGGCAACCATGTGACCCGCGTCATCAACCGCCTGCGCGAGGAAGGCAATCCCCTGAGCGTGGCCCACTACGACATGCGCTTCGTGAAACCCCTCGACGAGCGGTTGCTCGAAGAGGTGGCCGCCCGCTTCAGCCGCATCATCACCCTCGAGGACGGTTGCCGCGCCGGCGGTTTCGGCAGCGCCGTGACCGAGTGGATGGCCGACCACGGCCACCATCCCTCCATCGTGCGTCTGGGACTGCCCGACGAGTTTGTGGAGCACGGCTCCGTGGCCGAGCTGCAGGCCCTCGCCGGCATCGACCCCGAATCTATCTACCAAGCCATCATACGGTCATGAAAATCATCATTGTAGGCGCCTACGCCATCGGTACCCATCTGGCCAAGTTGCTGTCGCGCAACAACCACGACACCGTGCTCATCGACTCCGACGAGGAACGGCTCTCGAGCATCAACAGCGACTACGACCTCATGACGATACAGGCCTCGGCGTCAAGACTGCGCACCCTGAAAGACGCCGGCGTGAACGGCGCCGACCTCTTCATCGCCGTCACCCCCGACGAGAACCTCAATATGAACGCCTGCATGCTGGCCAAGGCCCTGGGCGCCAAGCGCACCGTGGCCAAGGTGGACAACTTCGAGTATACCGACCCCAAACTGCGCAGCGTGTTCAACAATGTGGGCATCACCTCGCTCATCAACCCCGAGAACCTGGCTGCCTACGATATCGCCAACGGACTGAAGATGTCGTGGGTGCGGCAGCGCTGGGAGGTGCACGACGGTGCCCTCATCATGCTCGGCATCAAGCTGCGCGATACCTGCCAGGTGCTCAACCAGCCCCTCAAGGACCTGTGCAAGCCCGAGTCGCCCTATCACATCGTGGCCATCAAGCACGGCAACGAGACCATCATACCGCGCGGCGACGATGTGCTCTCGCTCAACGACATCGCCTACTTCATGACCACCCGCAACTACATACCCTTCATCCGCAAGATTGTGGGCAAGGAGCACTATGTAGACGTGAAAAACGTGATGATTATGGGCGGCGGCGCCACGGCTGCACGCGCCACCACACTGATGCCCGAATACATGAAAATCAAGATATTCGAGAGCAACGAGGCCCGCTGCGAGCAACTCAACGAGATTATCGACACCGACCGCGCCATGGTGATACACGGCGACGGCCGCGACATAGGACTGCTCCTGGAGGAGGGCATCAAGAACACCCAGGCCTTCGTGGCCCTGACGGGCAACGCCGAGACCAACATCCTGGCCTGCCTCACCGCCAAACGCATGGGTGTGCGCAAGACGGTGGCCATGGTGGAGAATTTCGACTACGCCAGCATGGCAGAGAGTCTCGATATCGGCACCATCATCAACAAGAAGGCGCTGGCCGCCAGCCACATCTACCAGATGATGCTCGACGCCGACGTGAACAACATCCACTTCCTCATGTCGGCCAACGCCGATGTGGCCGAGTTTACCGCCATGCCCAACTCGAAGGTGACGCGCAAGCGGGTGTTTGAACTGGGGCTGCCCAAGGGCACCACGATAGGCGGTCTGGTGCGCAACGGCGAGGGCCAGCTGGTGAGCGGCGGCACGCAGATACAGGCCGGCGACTCGGTGGTGGTGTTCTGCCACGACATCAACATGTCGAAAATAGAGAAATTCTTCAAATAACGGCACCGGCAAGCGATGATCAACTTCAAGATTATATACAAAATCATCGGCACGCTGCTCTTCATCGAGGCGGCCATGATGATGTGGTGTCTTGGCCTCTCCATCTACCTGCACGAGAAAGACATGCTGGCCTTTCTCATCTCCATCGCAGTGACCGTGCTGGGCGGCGTGGGATTCCGACGCCTGGGCCGCGGCGACGACAGAACACTGGGCCGCCGCGAGGCATATCTGCTGGTCACCCTCACTTGGATTATCTTCAGTCTGTTCGGCTCGCTGCCCTTCATGCTGAGCGGCACCATCACCAATTTCACCGATGCTTACTTCGAGACCATCTCCGGCTTCACCACCACCGGCTGCAGCATCATCGACGATGTGGAGGTGCTGCCCCATGCCACGCTCTTCTGGCGCACCATGACCCAGTGGATAGGCGGATTGGGAATCGTGTTCTTCACCATCGCAATCATCCCCTCGCTCGTGGGCGGCAACGTGAAGGTGTTCTCGGCCGAAGCCACCGGTCCCATACGCGCCAAGATGCACCCCCGCCTGGGCACCACGGCCAAGTGGATATGGAGCATCTACTTCCTGCTCACCATTGGCTGCGCCGCATGCTACTACCTGGCAGGCATGGGACTCTTCGACTGTCTCAACTATGCCATGACCACCACGGCCACGGGCGGCTTCTCCACCCACAATGCCAGCACCGGCTACTTCCACAACCCCTACATCGACTACACGGCCATCGTGTTCATGTTTCTCTCGGGCACCAGTTTCACCTTGCTCTACACCACGCTCTTCAAAGGCCGCATACGCCAGTTTGTAAAGAACACGGAGTTCCGCTTCTACCTCTTCGCGGTGCTGGGGGCGGCGCTGCTCATCACCATCGTACTGTGCCATGAGAACGGCTATCACCCCATCGACGCCATCCGCGTGAGCCTCTTCCAGGTCACCTCGATGATTACCACCACCGGCATCTTCAACGACGATGCCGCCAAGTGGCACCACATCACCTGGGTCATCCTGAGCTTCTGCATGTTCCTGGGCGGCTGTTCGGGCTCTACAAGCGGCGGTTTCAAGAGCATACGCATGGTGATGCTGCTCAACATCCTGCGCAATGAGATAAAGCGCATCCTGCACCCCAGGGCCGTGCTGCCCGTGAAGGTGAACGACAACACCATCTCCTACTCCTACCAGGTGTCGCTGCTGGCCTTCTTCACCGCCTATACGCTGCTGTGCCTCATCACTTACTTCTGCATGATCCTGACGGGGGTTGACAGCACCAACTCCATCACCATCGCCCTGAGCTGCGCCAGCAACGTGGGTCCCACCCTGAGTCTGGACATAGGGCCCTCCATGTCGTGGGCCGTGCTGCCCGCCACCGTGAAGTGGCTGCTCTCGCTGCTCATGCTCATGGGCCGTCTGGAAATCTTCACCGTGGTGGTACTCTTCACCACCTCATTCTGGAAGGAGAATTAACCGGAATGCTACCGAGATATAAACTATATACAAGCCAAAAGAAATGCAACCTTTAACATTTGAACCGCTGCTCGTATCCACCATCTGGGGCGGCGACAAAATCATTCCTTTCAAACAGCTGCACACCCACCAGAAACAGGTGGGCGAGAGTTGGGAAATCTCCGGAGTGGAGGGCAGTGAGACCGTTGTGGCCGAAGGCCCCTACAAAGGCAGGCATCTGAACGAACTGGTGAAAGAGCTGAAAGGCCAGCTCGTGGGCCATGACAACTACCGCCGCTTCGGCGATGAGTTTCCGCTGCTCATCAAGTTTATCGATGCCCAGCGCGACCTCTCCATCCAGGTGCATCCCAGCGACGAGATAGCCCGCCGCCAGGGCAAGCACCGCGGCAAGACGGAGATGTGGTACATCATGAAGTCGGACCCCAAGGCCCATCTGCACGCCGGACTGAAGAAAGCCATCACCCCCGAACAATACAAGCAGATGGTGGCCGACGACACCATCGTCGACGCCATAGCCGACTATGAGGTGCACGAGGGCGACTGCTTCTTCCTGCCCGCCGGCCGCATACACAGCATCGGCGCCGGCTGCTTCCTGGCCGAGATACAGCAGACGAGCGACGTAACCTACCGCATCTACGACTTCAAGCGCAAGGACGCCAACGGCCACTACCGCGAGCTGCACACCGACCTGGCCGCCGAGTGCATCGACTACCGCGTGCAGCCCGACTACCGCACGGAGTATGTGCCGATGAAGAACGAGGGGGTGTCGCTGGTGCACTGCGACTATTTCCACACTGCCGTGTACGACCTCAACGAGCCCATGCTGCTCGACTACAGCGAGCTCGACAGCTTCGTGATTCTCGTGGTGCTCGAGGGCGAGGGCAAGGCGGTGGACAATGAGGGCAACGAGACAACGCTCCGCGCCGGCAGCACCCTGCTGGTGCCGGCCAGCACGCAGACCCTGCAGATTACGGGCACCGTGAAATTTCTGGAAACCTACGTTTAGCCCAAACGGACCAAACTACAGGTCAGTGCTGAGGCTCCTGCTTCTGCTCCGTCACCAAGGCGGCAGAGGCGGGAGTCTTCATATTGTCAAGATAGTGCTGGATGTCGCGCTGCAGCTGCTTGTACTGCGGCGAGCGCTGGAAGCCGGTGTTCTTGCGCAGCATGGCGAGCGACGACTCGATGCTGTGCTGATAGCACGACAGTTCGTTCTGCATCTGTGTGGCGTGGATGGCCTTGCTGCGTATCTCCACCTCGCGCTCACGGCGCAGGGTGTCGCACACCTTCTGCACGGCGGGCTGCACCACGGTTTCGAAGAGGTGGTGCCCCTGTATGTAGAGATAGGTGTTCTCCGGTGTCACGCCCAGGCTCTTCACCTCCTCCTTCAGCGCCAGATAGGTCTCCTTGGCGTCGGGATTGTCCTGCTGCAGCTCCATCACCTTGCGGTTGGCCTTCCGTTTCACCTTGGCAATGAGTTCGGGAGCCGCCTTGATGGTGAAATGGCCCGGCACCACGACCTTGTTGAACTCGGCTATGTTGAAACTGCCGTTGCCGGGATAGCGGTGATACCAGATGCTCCACACGAAGAGCGAGAAGATGGCCTTGGAGTAGAGCAGCAGGTAGGTTTCGAAGTCGAAGATGGAGCGGTCGTTGAGAGTGGCCATCACGCACACCTCATGGAGCGAGGGCGCATAGCACTGGTAGTTTTCTATGGCATAGACATAGGTATGAAACACATAGGGACTCTCCAGCACCTTGCTCGAGAGTGCCGTGCTGCCCTGCAGCAGATAGTCGTAGTCGGCGTCGACGCAGGCTATCATGTCCTCGCCCACGTGCTCGCCGATGAAGTTCATGAGCACCTGTTTCTTGCCCTTCGAGAGATTCACCTTCGAGGGCAGCATCACCTCGAAGTAGCGCGTCTCGTCCTCGAAATCACCCAGCACGGTGCGCCAGAAGAACACATCGTCGTAGCTCTCCACATAGGCTACGATGCGTCTTCGGGCTTTCTTCGACCGGAGGCTGTTGGCCGCGCTGAACCAGTCGGACGAGAGGTTGTCCTTCAGTCTCTTGCTCATGTATCAGAATCTGTCAGTGATGTCCGACACCTCCGTCACCCGGTCTATCCATCCGTTCATGATCATGGCCGGCGAGTGGGTGGTGAGTATCAGCTGCACGTTGGGATTCAGCTCCAGCACCATGTCGATGAGCTTCTTCTGCCATTCTATGTGAAGGCTCACCTCCGGCTCGTCCATGAAGAGCACATAGTGCTCCTGGTCTTCCACGAGCACGGTGAGCAGGATGGCCAGTATCTGCTTCTCGCCGCTCGAGAGCTGATAGGGCACCAGCGTCTCGCCTATCTGCGTGAAGCGTATCTCATTCTCCGTGCGGATAATCTTCTTGCCCGTGTCTTCAAACAGCTCGTCCATCATGTCCTGGAAGCGCTGCTTGGGCTTGGAGAGAGCCTGCGCCTTCTGCGCGGCGTCGGGGCCGCCCTCCTGCAGCACCCCGATGATGCGGTTGCCGATGTTCACCTGGTAGTCGAGATACTTGCGCTGCAACTGGAAGAGCTGCCAGTCGAGCTCCGTGGCCAGGCTGAGGTCCATGCGGCTCATGGCGTCGAGGTTGATAAGGGGCCGGTCGAACGACCTGATCACGTCGTAGCGTATCCACTTGGCCTCGCTGGGCGACACCTTCAGGTGCACGCCCTTGAGCATGTGGCTGTGGTACTCGCCTCCTGCCGAGAGTCCCTTCACCACCTTGTTGATAATGGTGCTCTTGCCCTGTCCGTTGGTGCCGCTCAGGATGTTCACACGGCGGTCCAGGTTCCACACGATGTGGCGGCGTCCGCTCCACAGCGAGTCAATCTCAATCTGTTCTATGTAGTCGGCGTATTTCTGCATGGTAGTAATCGTTAACTTCACAAAGGTAATATTTTCTTTCTTTTTTGCAAATAATATCCATATTTTTTAAGACTTCAGCCTAAAAATAGACAACAAAACAGTACTTTTGCAGCACAAAAACAACAAGGTAGAAAGAATGAAACAAAACCGCCCCCTTATAGCCCATCTTTGCATGTTCATGGCCTGCGCCTTTTGGGGGCTGATGGCCCCGCTGGGCAAGGATGCCATGACCCACGGCATCGACGGCATCGACATGGTCACCTTCCGCGTAGTGGGCGGCTGTCTGCTCTTCTGGCTCACGGCACCCTTTGTGAAGCACGAGCGGGTGCCCTGGCAGGACCGGCTGCGCTTTGCCGGCGCCGGACTGCTCGGTCTGGTCACCAACCAGTGCTGCTACACCATCGGACTGAGCCTCACCTCACCCATCAACGCCAGCATCGTGACCACCTCCATGCCTATCTTCGCCATGGTGCTGGCCGCTCTCATCCTGAAGGAGCCCATCACGGCCAAGAAGGCGCTCGGTGTGGCCATCGGCTGCTGCGGCGCCGTCACGCTCATCCTCTCGAGCGCTTCGGCGGCCAACGACCGGGTGGGCAACCTGGGCGGCGACCTGCTGTGCATCGGCGCGCAGTTCTCCTTCGCCCTCTATCTCTCCACCTGCTACAAGCTCATCCGCCGCTACAGCGTGTTCACCATCAACCGGTGGATGTTTCTGTGGGCCACCATCATGATTCTGCCGTTCTCCCTGCGCCATGTGGCGGCCATCGACTTCGCCAGTGTACCCTCCTCCACATGGTGGGAAACGGCCTATGTGGTGCTCTTCGGCACCTATATAGGCTATATCCTCACCATGATAGGACAGAAGACGCTGCGCCCCACCGTGGTGAGCATCTACAACTATGTGCAGCCGCTGGTGTCGGTGATAGTGAGCGTGGCCACGGGCATTGCCCTGCTGCGCTGGACACAGGGACTAGCCGTGGTGCTGGTGTTCTCGGGGGTGATGCTGGTGACCAAGAGCAAGAGCCGCCGCGACATGGAGGCAGAGGCCCGTGCGGCCCGCCAACCGAAAGACAACTTACCCGAATCCTGACACCATGCTGAAGACTGCCCATAAATACCTGCTCCAAGGCATCCTGCCCGCATGCCTCCTGCTGCTGTGCACCGGCTGCGCCAGAAGGCCCGCCCGCCCCGCCACGACCGACGGCACCGCCGTAGCACTGAAAGTGGAGGAAACTGGAAAACCGGCACAACGCACGGTGACAGCCATCGAGCCGGAAGAAACCGGAGAGACGGACTACGAGCGCCCTGACATCGACCTGCCCGCTCCCTTGAGCGACAGGGCCGAACAGATACTCTACCGCAAGGCCTATGTGGTGTCCTACAACCAGGACACCCGCATGCCCAACTGGGTGGCGTGGCAGCTCACCGCCGACCATACCGACGGCGAATGCCGGCGCCCGGGCAACGCCTTTCATGAGGACCTCGACGTGCCGGCACCCCGCGCCACCAACAGCGACTACAGGGGCAGCGGCTGGAGCCGCGGGCACATGTGCCCCGCGGGCGACAACCGGTGGGACGAGAAGGCCATGTACGAGTCGTTCCTGCTCTCCAACGTCTGTCCGCAGCATACCGACCTGAACAGCGGTGTGTGGAACCAGATAGAGATGGCCTGCCGCACCTGGGCCAAGCGCTACGGCAGTGTGTACATCGTGTGCGGCCCCATTCTGCTGAACCGCGAGCATGCTGTCATCGGCGAGGCGGGCATTGTGGTGCCGGAGGCTTTCTTCAAAGTGGTGCTGTGCCTGGAGGGCGAGCCCAAGGGCATCGGCTTCATCTGCCGCAACACCGACGGCAGCCATAAGAAAGACCTCTACGTAAACTCCATCCGTGAGGTGGAGCGCGTCACCGGCCTGCATTTCTTCCCCCACCTGCCCGAAGAAATCGCCCGTCAGGTGAAAGACGGCGAAGACCTGGAGGCGTGGTGACTTTTTTCAACAAAAACCTTACCCAACCTACCAACCCATCCCATCATCTATGAGGAAAATTTATGTGGCAAGCAGCTGGCGCAATGAGCACTACCCCCGGGTGGTGGCATTGTTGCGCGCATGGGGACATGATGTCTACGACTTCCGCAATCCGCCTTCGGGCGACCCCGGATTCAAATGGAGCAATGTCGACGAGCGCTATATGGAGTGGACACCGCAAGAGTACCGCGAGCAGCTGCACTGCCCGATGGCCGAAAGGCAGTTTGCCAACGACATCGAGGCCATGACCTCCTGCGACACCTGTGTGCTCGTGCTGCCCTGCGGCCGCAGTGCGCACACCGAGGCGGGATGGTTTGCCGGCAGAGGCAAGAAGGTGATTGTCTACCTGCCCGAGAGGCAGGAGCCCGAGCTCATGTACAAACTCTTCTCCGCCATCGCCTGCACGGAAGAGGAACTGAAAAACCATCTCCAGGATTGATTCATTTCACCGTGTTCATGTGGGGCCACTAATGGATCCTTACTATGATTGCTGCCTTTTAATTTGTTAGCAAACAATCTGTAATAATGGTGCAAAATAAAAGAACACTGTTCAAAAATTTTGCATTTTGACACATTTCGTGTATTTTTGCAGTCGATGCTGATTGAGGATTTTGCCTCAATCAGCGTCATGGCAACAGGCAAATAGACTCATAGAGCAAAGGAAAAAGAGAAAACCATGAACGAACAGAACACCCAACCCTCCGAGTCAGGCAAGATGAACATCTATGACCTGCTCAAGAATATCATGCCCTTTGTGCTGCCCTACCGGTGGCTCATCAGCATCACCTTGGTACTCACCCTGGTAGGCTCGCTCATGGCACAGGTCAATGCCGTGGTGCTCGACCGCGCCGTCGACGCCATCAATGCCCTGATACAGGAGCCTCAATTCTCCTGGAAAAGCGCCGTGCGCATACTCACCACCATCAGCATCATCCTCCTGGGCAAGGAGGTGATAGGCGCCGTGGTGACTTTCTTCCAACGCTACTACGGCGAGCGCATGCGCATCCTGGTGAGCCGCGACCTCTCGCTGCGGGTGGTGGAGCGTATGCTCTCCTTCCGCATGGCCTTCTTCACCGCCGAGGGCAACGAAACAGGAAAGTTGCAGTCGCGCATAGACCGCGGCATCATGAGTCTGAGCAACACGGTGAACAATTTCTTCATCGAGATTCTGCCGCTCTTCACCAGCGCCGTGCTGGCCTTGGGCCTGATGTTCATGGCCAATGTCTATGTGGGACTGGTGGCCCTCTGCATCGTGCCGCTCTACTTCTACGTGACCTACATCCAGGCGCAGCGCATGAAGGGAGGACGCCGCGGCATTTTCGGTGGCCACCAGGCGGTGAGCCAGGGCATTCTGAACATCATTGAGAGCATTTCGGTCATCAAGTCGTTCAACCGCGAGACCATCGAGGCCAACCGACAGGCCGACCTGCAGCGCAACATGACCGACCTGCAGCTCAACACGCGCAAGCAGAGTTTTCTGTTCAATGGTCTGAAGAGTTTTCTGGAGCAGATAGGCACCGTGCTCATCATCATCCTCACGGCCTATCTGGTGCTCATCGACTATCCGGGCATGAGCATCGGAAAAATCATGTATCATGTGATGCTCTTCGCCAACGTGAGCGCTCCCATACGCCAGCTGCACCGTATCTACGACGACATGAACGACGCGCTTATCTATGCCGAGGGCTTCTTCGGCATACTCCATGCCGACCATGAGGTGGAAGACACCGGCAAACACCATCCCGCCACGGTGAAAGGCGACTTCGAACTGAACGGAGTCGACTTCACCTACAGCAACGGCACGCAGGCCCTTTTCGATGTTTCCATGCACATAGAGAGCGGCAAAATCACCGCATTGGTGGGTCTGAGCGGTGCCGGCAAGAGCACCATCGTGAACCTGCTCGACAAGTTCTACCACCCGGGCAAGGGCAGCATCAAGCTCGACGGGGTGGAACTCAAAGACTGGGACACACAGTGGCTGCGCGACAACGTGGGACTGGTGCTGCAGAAAAACCACATATTCGACGGGTCGATTGAGGAGAACATCAAGTACGGCAATCCGCAGGCCACCCATGAGGAAGTGGTGAAAGCCGCCAAGCAGGCCTACATCTACGACCAGATTACGCAGTTGCCCAACGGCTTTGAAACCTCTGCCCTGCAACTGAGCGGCGGTCAGCAGCAGCGCATCGCCATTGCCCGCATGTTCATCAAGAATCCGCCCATCATCTTCCTCGATGAGCCCACCGCCAGCCTCGACGCCATCGCCACCGAGCAGATAAAGGCCAGCATCGATGCCATCAAGGCGGGCCGCACAGTGATCATCATCTCGCACAACATCGGCCAGATTATCGATGCCGACAAAATCTATGTGCTGCAGAAGGGCCGTGTGGTGCAGAGCGGCACCCCGAAGGAGGTGTACCAGCAGGGCGGTGTCTACAAAGACATCTTCGACGCCAGCGCCCGCAGCATGAATGTAGACAAGATAGCCGACACCATGGAGCAGGGCTGACATCCGAGCAGTTCTATCTCACCACTTCAATCACATAATCGTCCTGGGGCAGGGCCTCCGGCAGCGACACCGTGAGCACCTTGCGGCGCCGGTCGTAGTTCCAGCCGAGGGGATACTTGCCACCGTCGATGCTGAACACACCGCGCGGTTTCTTGGGCAGCGGCACCTCGACAGCGGAGCCGGGCTGCAGCACATGCAGGAAAAGGCTTTTGCCATTCTGTGTGGTCACTCCCCAAGGCTGTTCGGGCAGACTGGTGGCCTGTGTGCCGTACACGCTCCGGCCGTTGCGGCTCATCCACGCACCTATTTTCTTCAGGCGGTCGAGCGCCAGGGCCGGCAGTTCGCCGTTGGGCTGCGGACCAATGTTGAGCAGCAGGTTGCTGTTCTTGGCGGCGGCCCGCACTATAAGTTGTATGAGTTCTTCGGCCGACTTGTAGTTCTGGTCGGCCACCTTGTATCCCCACATACCGTTCATGGTCTGGCACATCTCCAGGGGCAGATGGCTGATGTCCTGCCCCGACAGACCGGCTTTGTTCTCACCGGGCAGGTCGCGTTCGAACATCTGGAAGTCCTCACCCTCGATAGGGGTGATGTGGTGGTTGTTGCCGATGAGGCAGGCGGGTTTGATGCTGTGGATATAGCGGTAGAACTCCTCCATGCGCCAGTCGAAGGGTATGCTGTCCTCATCGTGGTCCCAGTAGCCGTCGAGCCAGATGCCCTCCACATCGCGATAGCGGGTGAGCAGCTCGCGCACCTGGTTCTTCATAAAGGCGAAGTAGGTGTCGTAGTTGGGTTTCAGCGTGCGGCCGGTGAAGCGGCCGGTACGGCCTATGGGGTAGTCGTCGCGTATCCAGTCGAGAATGGAGTAGTAGAGATGCAGGCGCACGCCCTGCTCATGGCAAGCGTCGGCCAGTTCCTGCAGCACATCGCGGCCGAAGGGGGTGGCATCCACGATATTGTAGCGGTTCTGGGCGGTATGGAACATGGAGAAGCCGTCGTGGTGACGCGAGGTGAAGGTGATGTAGCGGGCGCCCGACTCGCGTATGGCCTTCACCCACTCCTGGGCATTGAACCGCACGGGATAGAAGCAGGAGGCCGCCTTGGCGTACTCGTCTTTGTTGAGCTGGCCGGTGTTGAGATACCACTCACCCTGGGCAAACTCGCTGTAGATGCCCCAGTGGAGGAAGATGCCGAAACGGAAGCCCTCAAACTGTTTGCGGGCCTCAAGGTTCTCGGGGGTGGGCACATACTGTGCCCTGACGCGCTGTGTGGCTGTCAGGCAGAGACAGCACAGGCAGGCTGCAAGCAATAGATTCTTTTTCATGGATTTTATGGTATGTGCTATTAATTCTGATTACTTCGATTACTCCGATTACTCAGAGCTTTCGCCGTTGAGGGCCAACATGGCCCGTATCTCTTCGTACGACACCTGCGGCGGACAGAGCGACTTGATGGCCTGCAGACCGCTCTCGGCGCCCACACGCCTTATCACCCGGCTGATGGCCTCCTGGTGCGGCCGGCTCACCAGATGGTCTATGGACAGGGTGCCTTCCTTGACATACTTCATGAGATGGTTGTAGATGGTTCCCAAAGTGAGCGCGCGCTCCCGGGCTATCTGCTCCAAGCTCTTGCCGCTCTGCAGCATCTGCAGGGTCACCTCGTGGGTCTTGGGCTTGGGTTCCTTCTTCTCTTTCGGTTTGCGCTCCTTGCGGCGGCGAGAACCCTTGGCGGTGCCGTCGTCCATGGCATCGAGCAGAGCGGTCTGTTTCTCGCGCAGATAGGTGGTCACGGTGAACCCTTTCTCGGCTATCCGGGTGAGCAACTGGCGGGTGGAACGGTAGGTCTGCACCAGTTCCGGCAGCTCATGCTTGAGCCGCGCCTGCGCCTGCTTGTTGCCCGGCTCGGCCTTGGCGGTGAGCTGGAGGGGTTGTGCAAGCAGCTGGTGCAGCATGTCGGCGAAATAGGCGGCGCTGCGCCCCACCCGCTCCAGGAAGGCTCCTTCATGGAGCGCCTGCGGCGGCATCTGCATGATTTGGGCGGTCCACTTGCGGGCCACGCCCACCACTTTCTCCCGTAGCTGACCGCATGTCTGCTTGTGCAGCGACTCCAACTGCGCATAGCTTCTGGAGAAATACTCCACGAAGGTGCGGGTGAGCAGTTCTTCCTGCTGCACCAGGGTGTCAAAGGTGAAGAGCTCCACGAGCAGATGGCGGAAGTATTCTTCCTTGAGCTGTGGCAGCCGCTCTATGCTCTGTAGGGCATTGGCCTCCTGACGGGAGATGAAACCGTCGACCCGTGTGTCGTTGATGATGGAATGGGGTGAGAGGGGCGATGAGAGCACCAGTCCGCCAAGGGTGCGGCAGCGGCTCAGCGCCACATACACCTGTCCGGGGGCGAAGGAACGGGCGGCATCGATCACCACACGGTCGAAGGTGAGGCCCTGACTCTTGTGGATGGTGATAGCCCAGGCCAGGCGTAACGGAAACTGCCGGAACTTGCCCTGCACCTCGGTTTCTATCTCGCGGGTCTCGTCGTTGATCTTGTAGCGCACGTTCTCCCACTCGAGGGGCGTCACCTCGATGGGCTCCGCATCGCCGGGACAGAGCACGCTGATGTGGGTGCTGTCCAAGTGGGTGACACGCCCTATGCGGCCGTTGTAGAAGAGATGGTCGGCCGAGGGGTCGTTCTTCACGAACATCACCTGGGTGCCCACCTTCAGTTCGAGGCGGTCGCTCGTGGGATGGGCATACTCGGGAAAAGTACCCTCCACCTCGGCGGCATAGGTGAACGAGGGGGTGGTGAGCTTGCGCAGCTCGGCCTCGTTGCAGTTGTCGGCCAGCCAGTTGTGGGTGGTGAGCCGTATGTAGCCCTCCTCGGGACGGGGGGCGAAGGCCGGCAGGCAGCGGCTGTTGAGCAGGGCGAGCTCGCGCTCGGTGGCCTGCCCGCTGCGCACCACATTGAGCAGCTGCAGGAAGTCGGTGTCCTGCTGCCGGTACACGGTCTCCAGTTGGATGGTCACATAGTCTACCTGCGACAGTGCCTTGGAACTGAAGAAATAGGGCGTGTCATAATAGGTGTTGAGCAGGGCCTCCTCCTCAGCGGTCACCACCGGGGTGAGCTGCTGCAGGTCGCCAATCATGAGCAGCTGCACGCCGCCGAAGGGCACATGGTGGTTGCGGAACCGGCGCAGCACGGTGTCGACGGCGTCGAGCAGGTCGCTCCGCACCATCGATATCTCGTCGATGATGAGCAGGTCGAGCGAGGCGATGAGGCGCCGTTTCTCACGGCTGTACTCGAAGCGGTCTTTTATCTTGGCATCGGGTACATAGGGGGTGAAAGGCAATTGGAAAAAGGAATGGATGGTGACACCGCCTGCATTGACGGCCGCCACACCGGTGGGCGCCACCACCATGGAGCGCTTGCGCGAGCGCTCCACCACGGTTTTCAGAAAGGTGGTCTTGCCGGTACCGGCCTTGCCGGTGAGGAAGATGCTCTTGCCTGTGTTTTCCACGAAGTCCCACGCGGTGCGCAGTTCTTTGTTTTCTTGCATACAGCTTTTGGTTTTGTCGTTTCTGCTGCGAAGATACGTTTTTTATTTCAATTAGCAAGAAGAGACAATCAAAAAACCACCTCATCGTTACATGTATTTTCGCATTTGTTACAAGATGCGGGTTTCGAGTCCTTGTGGCGCACGGAGGGTTGCCATATTGGTCTAAATTATCTATCTTTGTGAACACTTTTACAACCAACAAACCTTGCAACAAATGAAAGCTACCTGTATGAAAAAAGCCTATACAGCCCTTTGCATCGCCCTGCTGCTGGCCGTGCAGCCCATCGGGGCGCAGTCCTATCAGTCGACCGTGTGCCATGACGACGGCACCGTGACCTTCCGCTACAAAAACGACCAGGCCCGCGAGGTGCTCGTCGATGTGCAGTTTGCCGGCCGGCATGCCATGCAGCGCGATGCCGCCGGACTGTGGAGCGTCACTCTGGGACCTGCCGCACCCGACCTCTATCCTTACTGCTTCATCGTCGACGGAGTGAGCATCATGGACCCGCAGTGCGACGGCTACTTCCCCAACGAGGGGTTCAAGAACAGTCTGCTCAGCATACCCAGCCCCACGGGTCCGCTGCTGCACGACGACCAGGCACCGCGCCACGGCACAGTGGAGTACCTGCACTACTACTCGAAGAGCCTCGGCGCCACCAACAACGCCGTGGTCTATCTGCCGCCCGGCTACGGGCTGCCCGGCAATGAGAAGCGCTATCCCGTGTTCTACCTCATCAGCGGCACCACCGACACCGACGAGGTGTACTACAAGGTGGGGCGGGTGAACTACATCCTCGACAACCTGCTGGCCGAGAGAGCCGCACAGGAGATGATTGTGGTGCTGCCTTACGGCAATCCCTACAAACTGCTCCCCGTGCAGCCCGAGATAGCCGGCGTGCCGCAGACGCAGTTCGGCAACGATGTGTTCAGCCTCGACCTGCTCAACGACCTCATGCCCCTCATCGAGCGTCAGTACCGCACCATCGCCGACCGCGACCACCGCGCCATAGGCGGTTTCTCCAGAGGCGGCAATCAGGCGCTGATGAACGGACTGAGCCACCTGGACCGTTTCTCCTATCTCTGCTCCTACAGCTCGTTCACCACGACCGACCTGCCTGCCGTCTATGACCATGCCGACGAGACCAACAGCAAGATTCATCTGTTCTGGCTGGGAGTGGGCACCGACGACTTCCTCTACGGCACAGCCCGCGACTACATGGAGTTTCTCGACAAGAAGGGCATACGCTCCGTGAAGGAGTTCACCCACGATAAGTTCGGACACACCTGGATGAACGCCCGCTACTTCCTCGACAAGACCTTGCGTCTGCTCTTCAACGAGAAGGCTTCCGCCGAGGCCATGCGCCACGGGCAACCGGCACTGGCCGCCACCGGAAAGGAACAGCAGTTCACCCCGGGGGTGATGGCGCGCCTCTTCCCCAAGCCCATCATCTCGCCCGAATACACCGCAAGCGGCATCATCTTCCGCTTCAAGGCACCCGATGCCAGGGAGGTGCTGCTCAGCTCGGAACTGACCGCCCGGCCCCTGGCCATGCAGAAAGACACCGACGGGGTGTGGACCCTCTCTCTCGACGGGCACAAAGACCGGCCCTTCACCTACTGCTTCGTGGTGGACGGCACACCCGTGGCCGACCCCAACAACATGTATCTGTCGCCCGCCAAGGGCTTCAAGCCCAGCATTGCCTTCCACACGGCCAGCCGCTACCACTTCGCCTCGATGGGCGATGAGGTAAGGCACGGCACCGTGAGCTACGACCTGCAGAACGGCGAGGCCTGGTACCGGCCAGCAGCCGGCAACGACCACACACCCGTTATCCTACTGGTGCCTGGCCGTGACGACACCCTGGAGAGTTGGTTCAAAGTGGGCGGTGCCGACGCACTGGCCGACCGCCTCATCGCCGAGGGCAAGGTGCGCCCCTGCCGTCTGACCTCCAGCACAAGGTCACCGATGGGCAGCACCGCTGTACACACGCTGAAAGCCGACGACTACCCGACATGGGCCGAACGGCAGGCTGCCCTCGAAAAACTGCTGCTGAACCTGAAATAGGAAACCTGACATAAAGCGAGTGTTATCATGAAACAAACCTTTTCCGCCTGTATATCCGGTCTCTGCCTGATGGTGCTGCTGCCGCTCAGCGCAGCCGCCAAGGGCAACATCGTGTTCGACACCTATGAGTGGGACTTCGGCACACTCAGTGCCCTGCGGGGAGCCGTATGTCACAATTTCACCTTGACCAACCACACCGACCATGCCGTACGCATAGGCCGCGACATACCCAGCTGCGAGTGTGTGCAGGCCCTCTACCCCACCGAACCCATCGCTCCGGGCCAGACGGCCCAGGTGATGGTGGTGATGGACCCCACCCATGCGCTCGGCAACACCTACCGCCATGTGGAGATCCTCGACACCGAGGGAAAGACGCTCGGCGCACTGAGCGTAAAAGCCGTGGTGAACGACACACCCGCACAAGGCAAATACCCCTTCCAGGACCCTTCCCTCTCGAATGAGGAGCGGGTGGAGAACCTGCTATCCCTGCTCACCCCGGAAGAGAAAGTGGGACTGATGATGAACAAGTCGGTGTCGGTTGACCGACTCGGCATCCCTTCCTACAACTGGTGGAGCGAGGCCTGCCACGGGGTGCGCCAGGGCGGTTATACCGTCTATCCGCAACCCATCGGCATGGCGGCCGCCTTCGACGCACAGATGGTGTACGATGTGTTCAGCACCGTGTCGGACGAGGCACGGGCCAACTGGAACCGCTCCGACCACAACCAGTTTGGCGTGCCTATGGGCACCATCTACTACCCCGGCAACCCCGAACTCACCTTCTGGTGCCCCAATGTGAACATCTTCCGCGACCCGCGCTGGGGACGCGGACAGGAGACCTGCGGCGAGGACCCCTACCTCAATGCCGTGCTGGGCGTGCAGACCGTGCTGGGCATGCAAGGCAATGACAGCCGCTATTACAAGACGCATGCCTGTGCCAAGCACTATGCCGTGCACAGCGGTCCGGAACCCCTGCGCCACACCTACAACGCTTCGGTGTCGATGCGCGACCTCTGGGAGACCTACCTGCCGGCCTTCAAGGCGCTGGTGAAGAAAGGCAATGTGCGCGAGGTGATGTGCGCCTACAACCGCTATGAAGGAAAGCCCTGCTGCACCAGCGACCGGCTGCTCGTAGACATCCTGCGCCGCAAGTGGGGCTACGACGGTATCGTGGTGACCGACTGCGACGCCATCAACAACTTCTACACCAAGGGACAGCACGAGACACACCCCGACGCTCTCTCGGCATCGGTCGACGCCGTGCTCAACGGCACAGACCTGGAGTGCGGCAAGGTGTTCATGGTGCTCACCGAGGCGCTGAAAAAGGGGCTGATAAGTGAGGAGACACTCGACGGTCACCTGCGCCGGACGCTCATGGGACGCTTCGAACTGGGCATGTTCGACCCCGCCGACAGGAGTCCGTGGGCCTCGTTGGGCGAGGACGTAATCAGCAGCGAGGGCCACAACGCACTGGCTGTGGAGGCCGCACGCAAGTCGATGGTGCTGCTGCACAACAACGGCGTGCTGCCACTCTCCTCACAGCTGCGCACACTGATGGTGGTGGGACCCAATGCCGACGATGCCGCCATGCTCAACGGCAACTACGGCGGCACCCCCACCCAGGCACATACCCACTCACTGCTCGACGGACTGAAAGCGGCCCTACCCCACACCCGCATCATCTACCACAAGGCCTGCGAGCTGACCGACGAATACAACACGCTGCCGCATCTGCAGGACTTCAACGACGGCAAAGGCATGCTGGTGGAATTCTACAACAACAAGCAACTGAGCGGGGAGCCTGCAAAGACCGGCTACTACAAAGAACTCAGCTTCTCCACCTTCGGGGCATGGGGATTTGCCGAGGGCGTAGACAATGACAACCTCTCCGTTCGGCTTTCCGGCCAGTTCAAGGCCTCCTTCAGCGGCGAACTGAAATACACCGTGACGACCGACAACGGTTATGTGCTGCGGGTGAACGGTGCCGTGGTGGAGGAGGCACAGCCTTCGCAGCGGCGCGGCGGCTTCTTCAACCGGCAGGTGGAATACAAGTCGATTCCCGTGGTGGAGGGACAGACCTACGACATCACCGTGGAGTACCGACGCGGTAACGGCAACTTCGCCCTGCTGCGCGCCGACTTCTGCGAGCGCCACCTGGCCGACTTCACCCAGTTGGCCGAAGAGGCCCGGCAGGCCGACGCCATCATCGTGATAGGCGGCATATCCGCCCAACTGGAGGGCGAGGGCGGCGACAAGGCCGATATCGAACTGCCCAAGGTGCAGCAGCGTCTGGTCAGGGCCATGCATGCCACCGGACGGCCTGTGGTGCTGGTCAACTGCTCCGGCTCGGCCATCGCTTTCGGCAGCATAGAGGGACAATATGATGCTCTGGTGCAGGCCTGGTATGCCGGACAGGGCGGCAGTGAGGCACTGGCCGACGTGCTCCTGGGCCGTTACAACCCGAGCGGCAAATTGCCCGTGACCTTCTACGCCTCAAACAACGACCTGCCCGACTTCCTCGACTACAGCATGGAGGGCCGCACCTACCGCTACTTCCGGGGCACACCGCTCTACGCCTTCGGCTACGGCCTGTCGTACACCCGCTTTGCCTATGGCAAGGGCAAGCTATCGCGCAAGAGCATGCGCACCGACGGCAGCGTGACCCTGACCGTGCCGGTGACCAACACCGGCGGGCGCGAGGGCGACGAGATTGTGCAGGTATATGTCAAGGCGCTCGACTATCCCGAGGCTCCCATCAAGGACCTGAGGGGCTTCCAGCGGATCCACCTGAAGGCTGGCGAGACCGCCAAAGCGGTCATCACCCTCACCGGCGAGTCGTTCGAATACTATGACCCCAGCATCGACGAACTGTCGCCCCGCAAAGGCCGATACCAGATTCTCTACGGCAGCTCATCGCGCGAGAGCGACCTGCAGCGCCTCGACTTCGTTGTGAAATAAGACGGCTGCGCTTTATCGTATAGTTATTGGGGTTGTGTTCTCGAGGACACAGCCCCAATATTATAAATTGAGATGCCAGTCTTGAAAACTATTTGGCCCATCATGCCTAATTCTCAAATATTTATTGTAATTTTGCATCGAATATGCGTTGTTGTCTCAACACGCATAAAATCCAATAAAGCCAAAGAACCCCAAAACAATGAAAACAACTACCAAAAAGTATCTACTATCCATCCTCGTTGCTCTCTGCACACTCTCCGTCACTGCACAGGCACCCGCCTTTCCCGGCGCTGAAGGCCACGGACGTTATGTGACCGGCGGACGCGGAGGCAAGGTAATCCACGTGACCAATCTCGACGACAGCGGCCCCGGCTCATTCCGTGCGGCCGTCAACGGCTCTTCGAAGAAAATCATCGTCTTCGATGTGGCCGGTGTCATCGCCCTGAAGAGCGACCTCACCATCGGCAACAACACCACCATAGCCGGACAGACGGCTCCCTACCCCGGCATCACGCTGCGCTACCGCACCGTACGCCCGGGCGCCAACAACATCATCCGTTTCATCCGTATAAGGCGCGGACAGGAAAAGGATGTGAACGACGGAGCCGATGCTATCTGGCAGCGCGAGAAAAACGGCATCTTGATAGACCACTGCTCCTTCAGCTGGTGCATCGACGAGGTGGCCTCCTTCTACGACAACAACAACTTCACCATGCAGTGGTGCACCATAGCAGAGAGCCTCACCAATGCCGGACACAACAAGGGCGCTCACGGCTACGGCGGCATCTGGGGCGGCAAACTGGCCTCCTTCCACCACAACTTCCTGCTCCACATGCAGAACCGCACACCGCGCTTCAACGGTGCCCGCTACCAGTGGAGCGGTTATAAGAACAACTCGGAATACAACACCTATCATTGGGACAACTATGTGCAGGCCGAGATTGTGGACTTCCGCAACTGCGTGCTGTACAACTGGGGCACGGGCGGCTGCTACGGCGGCCCCGGCGGCGGATACATCAACATGGTGAACAACTACTACAAAGCCGGTCCGGCCACGAAGAACAAGACACGCGTAACACAGGTGACTGTGGGCGCCTCGGGCAACTCCACCCCCAATGCACTCATCGGCATGACCAGCCGCTACTATATCAACGGCAATTATGTGGCCGCCGCCAGCACCCCCGAGAACTACGACTGGAAGGGTGTGGTGTACGACAACGGCACCTTCACCATCGACGGTGAGCGCTACAGCAAGGACAAGAACCACATGTACGGCGACAACGTGGCATACAAGCAGAACTCTGCCGGCGAGGACTGTGTGAGCATCAAGGTTGATGAACCCTCGGCCAAGGGCGAAGTGACCACCCATTGCGCTGAGGCCGCCTTCACCCTGGTGACCAGCTATGCCGGTGCCTCGCTCTACAAAGACAACGTGGACGAGCGCTACTGCAACGAGGCCGTAAACGGCACCGCTACCTATACGGGCTCCGTGACCGGACAGCCGGGCATCATCGACCTGGTGGCCGACGTGGAGGGCTACACCGAGGAAAACTTCGGCACCGGTGAGCGGCCCGCCGGATTCGACTCCGACGAAGACGGTATCGCCGACGACTGGGAGCTGGCCAACGGCCTGAATCCCAACGATGCCAGCGACGCCGCCCTCTACACCATCGACAGCGACCGCCAGTGGTACTGCAACCTGGAGGTTTACCTCAACTCGCTGGTGGAGCACATCATGCAGGCAGGCAACTGCGACGCCCAGAGCTCCGTCGACGAATACTATCCCGTCTATCAGAAACCGGCTGGCATTTCCTCGGTGAGCAACAGTCCGGTGAAGAGCATTGAATACTACACCATCGATGGCAAGCGCATCGCACAGCCTACCAAGGGTATCTGCCTGCAACGGCAGACCATGGCCGACGGCTCTGTGAAGACTTCGAAGGTGGTGTTTTAGGAGGAGTGTAGAGTGCAGAAAATGCTGGGACAAAAGATAACGAGCGCACAGAACCCGAAGATAAAACTGCTGCAGGCGCTGCAGAAGAAATCGGCCGAACGGAGAGCACAGGGGCTCTTCGTGGTGGAGGGCGTAAGGGAACTGGAGCACTGCCTGGAAGCAGGCTACCAGTTGCACGCTGTGTTCCACTGTCCTGACCTGCTCCAGCAACTGCCGGCCGGGGTGAAAGCCCAGCAGTGCGCCTGCTATGAGGTGACAGCCGACCTCTACGCCAAGATTGCCTACCGCGCCACCACCGAAGGCATCGTGGCCGAAGTGAAAGAGCGACCGCTGGCATTGGAAGACCTCGCACTGAGCGAGCATCCCCTCATCGTGGTGCTGGAGAGCGTGGAGAAGCCCGGCAACCTGGGAGCCGTGCTGCGCAGCGCCGATGCTGCCCATGCCGATGCTGTGGTGGTGTGCGACCCGCTCACCGACCTCTACAACCCCAACCTGATACGCAGCTCTATCGGTGCCCTGTTCACCGTGCCCTGCGTGGCCTGCACCTCCGAAGCCTGCATCGCTTTTCTCAAAGAGCACGGCATACGCATCCTGACCGCCCAACTGCAAGACTCGCACCTCTACTACGACACCGATATGCGGCAGGGCACCGCCATCGTGATGGGCACGGAGTCGACCGGGCTCACCGACAGCTGGCGCAAGGCCGCCGATGCCCACATCCGCATACCCATGCTGGGACGGCTCGACTCGCTCAATGTGTCGGTGAGTGCCGCCATCCTACTCTTCGAGGCCGTGAGGCAGAGAAACTGACATCATCACATCATTATTATATTATTGTGCCCAACTATAGGGCGAGGGCCTGCAGCATCGCGTTGCAGGCCCTCGCCATTATGGAATATGAAAATGGTGTGCGTACGGATTATCTCATCATCACTTTCGATGTTTTCACCGTACCGTCGCTCAGGGTGGCCACCCGTATGCAAAGGCCCTTGGCAGGTGCCGTGAGACGGCGACCGGAAAGGTCGAAGTAGGCTATGCTCTCTGCCTGCTGCCCGTCGGCCACCTGATGGATGCCGTTGGGGTCCTCAAAGGTGACGATTTCAGAAACGCGCTCCTCACCGCCGCCTTTGTAGACAGCCTGTACGCCGATGGTATTAAAACCACCCTTGTGGAAATAAAGAACGTGGATGTCGCCGCTGGCCACAATGTCGTAGCAGCTGTAGGCGTAGGGAACATCTGTCATAGGCTCCACATCAAGAGTGGGAATGAATTCGGTGTCGATAGTGGCCAACTCACCGTCGAGGTAGACACGGTAGAAGAGTTTGTCGGGTATGATATAAGAA
>ONMI01000059.1 GCA_900318915.1 uncultured Prevotellaceae bacterium
ATTAATCCGATTAAGCAAATATTTTCATAATGTTTTGCTTATGCGTGGCTGTCGCCACGCAATCTCGCTGCAAACGTAGAGAAAAATCCGTAGTTTTTTAATTCTTACTATCAGAAGAATCCGTAGTTTTAATTTTCCCATCAGATGAATCCGTAGTTTTATTTGTTTTTCTACAATATATTTTTTAACTTTAGGCCCGAATTTGGAAAACAGCAATACAAATATTATGGCAATATAGTTTATGAAGACATACAATGAAAAAAGATACACAGAACCCCTGGAAAGCCCTGCCTACCGTGGCAGGGAGGTAAGGCTGTGCACCGACGGGAAATATCGCTGGACGTATCCCATGAACATGCTGAAGAATCCGCTTGTCTATCTCACCGTATGCAAAATATTCGGCGGCATAGGAGCCGTGGCATGGATTATCGGTTACGCCGGGGCTGTCTTCCGGGGTGAATGGGATAGGGTGCTGGGCGACCTCAAATGGTGGGGCGTCGCCGTGCTGGTCTTCCTCGCCATCAGCGCCCTGGCCTATCTGATTGTGGCAGCACAATATGGGTGGAAATACATTGTCGAGTTCACCATGGACGAGAAAGGCATCACCCATGAGCAGACACCCGCACAGAAAAAGGTGGCGCAGCGTATCGGCGGTGCGGTGTCTGGTGCCGGCGCCCTTGCCGGAAACGTGGGCCGCACAGGGCAGGGGATGCTGATTGCGGGCCATACCTCACTGTCGTCCGACTTCGCCGTGGTGCGCAGTGTGAAGGCGTTCCGTCGGTGGCATACCATCAAGGTGAATGAGCCTTTTGCTAAAAATCAGATTTACACCACGCCAGAGGACTTCGACTTCGTGCTCCAATACATACGGAGTCACTGTAAGAAACTAAATAATCACAATTCTTAATACATTCAGTTATGAAAAACAGTTTTTCTACCGACTTGAGGATGGCTTTCATGGCCATCGCTTGCGTGACATTCTTGGCGGGTTGCGGCCATTCGGCCAATGACAGTAAAAATGCTCCTGAGGCGAAAGTAGACAGGGCCGTGGCGGCCGCACCGGCGGTGGAACAGCCTGAGAGCGCGGAGGAAGAGGCTGATGAACTTGGGCCCGATGGGTTCGAGGTGATAAAAGCGGATGGAATGAAAACACCCGTCAACGTGGCGCCCAAAGGGGAAAAAGCCAATATCCAGGACTTCGCCAAGGCTTTTTGCGGGCTGTATCCCAATTACGAGCCCAACCAGAAGATGCTCAAATACCTGGCCGATCCCAAGGCTTTCGACCAAGAGGCAGAGGTGTACACGATGCATTGCAACGTCCCCAACGGCTATATCAGTTCTACCTTGTGGACAGAAATAGACCGTCACACCACTATGTGTTACTGGAACCGGAAAAACGGACATTCATTGGTGGGGGTGTTCATGAATAACGGCTCTGAAAACGAAGGCTCCGACCCAGCGTTCTTGTTCTATGACTACGACCCGAAGACCCGTGTTATGACGCCCGACACCGAGGTGTACCGGGTGGTGGAAAAAGTGGCGCTCAATAAGGACTTCGAAGCTTTCGACCTGAAACTCCCCGAGGAGGGGAAAGACATTGTGGTCAATCTTTATTCCGACAATGGCGACGATGGCTATGATATAACCGAAAAGACGCTGAAATGGACGGGCCACGACTTCAAGTTAGTGCCATAATACGCTTATACAAAATCCACTTCTCTTTAATCGTAACCTGCTGATTATCAGCATTAGTCCTCCGTTTAATCCACTTAATTCGTTATATATTCCTTATTCTATTACCTCCCGAACGGCATAATCGCTATTTTTGCAACTGCAGTTTCGAAAGTTTATAGTTTATGTTAGTTAGGTTAGGTAAATTCCTTGTCGCATCCTTGCTGCTCTTCTTCGGGGGCAGCGGGATGACGGCAAGTGCGGACGACAGTCCGCAGCCCGATGCCGACCCCGAGGCCATTGTGACCTCGGGGCGTGCTCGTTTCACAGTGCTCACACCGCGTATGATACGCATCCAATACAGCACAAGGCAGCTCTTCGAGGACAGGGCCACCTTCGCCGTCATCAACCGGCGGCTGCCTGTGCCGCAGTTCACCACCCGCGAGGAGAACGGCTATCTCTATATCGAGACCGGCGAGCTCACCCTCCGCTATAAGATGGGCAGCACCATCACACCCACGCTCAAGTCGCCCAACAATCTCTCTGTCACCATGACACTCAATGGGCAGGAGGTGCTCTGGTATCCCGGCAAGGAGGATGCGCTCAACCTAAAGGGCACAAAGCGCACACTCGATACGGCCAGCGGCGACAACCAGCGCCCGGACTTGGAGGATGGTATCATCTCGCGCGCCGGATGGGCGCTCATCGACGAGTCGCCAAAGACCAAAAGGGGCGACGGCTCTACCACCTTCGCCTTCGACAAGCAGGTCGATGGCATCGACTGGCTGGCACAGCCGGTCGACCCCAATGCGCTCGACTGGTATTTCATGGGCTATGGCCATGACTACAAGGGGGCCATCGCCGACTATATCAAGATTGCGGGACGGCAGCCGCTCCCGCCGCTCTATGTGCTGGGCTATTGGTACAGCAAGTATCAGCGCTACTCGCAGCAGGACTTCATCGACCTGGTCAACGAGATGCGGCAGAATGATATCCCGCTCGATGTCATGATATTCGACATGGACTGGCACCTCGACGGATGGACGGGATGGACATGGAACAAACAGCTCATCCCCAATCCCAAAGGACTCATCAACTGGATGCACGGCCAGGGCATCAAGGTGGGACTCAACCTCCATCCTGCCGACGGCGTGGGCAGCCATGAGGACCATTTCAGCGAAATAGCTGCCGACATGGGCATTACGGGCGACCGCGTGCCTTGGATGCTGGAAGATTCCACTTTCTACCGCTCCATGTTCTCGCATATCATCCGCGAGCGGGAGCAGGAGGGGGTCGACTTCTGGTGGATTGACTGGCAGCAGAATCTCACCAGCTATTATACCGAGGGCCTCGGCGAGACATTCTGGTGCAACCATGTCTTCTTCAACGATATGCGTCTCAACCGAACCGACCGCCGGCCTTTCATCTTCCACCGCTGGGGCGGACTGGGTAGCCATCGCTATCCCATCGGATTCTCCGGCGATACGTATTCCACCTTCGGCTCGCTCGCCTTCCAGCCTTACTTCACCGCCACGGCTTCCAATGTGTGCTTCGGCTATTGGGGACACGACCTGGGCGGACACATGCAGATAGCTCCCACCAATCCCGAACTCATGCTGCGGTGGCTGCAGTTCGGCGTCTTCTCGCCGGTTTTCCGCACCCACGGAGCCAGTCAGGAGGGCAACGAGCGCCGTATCTGGAAACTCGACAACTTCCCCATGCTGCTCGACTGTGTCAACCTGCGCTATCAGCTCATGCCGTACATCTACACGGCGGCACGCCAGGCTTACGACACGGGCCTCTCCATCTGCCGTCCGCTCTATTATGAGTGGCCGGAGGAGAAGGAAGCCTACCGCCAGGAGGGCGAGTATATGTTCGGCGACGATGTGCTCGTGTCGCCCGTCGTCACGGAGTCAAACGCGCAGGAGATGACGTTCCACAAGACGTGGCTGCCCGAGGGACGCTGGTTCGATGTGTGCCGCAATGAGATGCGCGAGGGCAATACCACCGTGAGCGGCTACTATGGTCTGGCGGATATCCCTTATTTTGTCAGAGAGGGGGCCATCTTGGTGTGCAACCCGCCTATGATGAACCTCAAGTCGGCACCCGACCGCCTGCTCGTCAGGGTGGTGCCGGGACAGGAGGGCTCCTTCTGCCTCTACGAGGATGCCGGCGACACACAGGACTATATCGACGGACAGTGCGCATGGACCGATTTCTCGCAGTCACGCTCTCCCGAGACCCTGTCGCTCGTTATCGCTCCGCGCAGAGGGCAGTATGAGGGCATGCTGGCCGAAAGGGCATGGCAGGTGGAGTTCCTCCTCGAGGACGAACCGAGGGAGGTGACGGTGAACGGGGTCGCCACTGCCGACTGGACTTACGATGCGCTGATGCGCTGCGTCGTGGTCAGCGTGCCGGCTTCGTCGTGCGGTGAGCAGGTGGTGGTCCGGCTGCAGCGCTCTGCCAGCGGTATCTCGCAGGTCGACGGTGCTGCGCTCGTCTCGCAACGTTATTTCGACCTCATGGGCCGTGAGTATTCTTATCCGCCTAAAGGCTCCTACATCGTGCGGCGCACCTTCGCCAATGGACAGGTCGTTACACAGAAATTCACCCGATAAAATCAACTTTGTTTACCATGTCAAGACTCCTGTATATTTTCCTCCTCCTGCTCCCTGCATCTGCCATGGCGCAGGGCTTCGAAGAACTCTGGGCCACGGGCAGCGCCGTGCCTGAAGGCACCTGCCCACTCATTAAGAGGCCCGACGGACAGTTCCGGTTCGCCGGTCCGCTCAATGCGGGCGAACTCAAAATCATGACCACCGAGGTCTACCAGAAGGGGACCACGCAGTTCCTCAAACCGCAACTGGCCGACTCTTATCTCATCAACTATGGCCTCAACTATGTGGTCACGTCCGATGTGGAGCAGCCGGGATGGGTGGTCTCCTTTCAGGAGGATACTTACCGGTTCCTCGTCGACCCTGTGGCGCGCCGCGTCACAGGCGAACTGATGTTGCCGTGGAATGAGGTGTTCATAGCGGGAAGTGCCTTCGAGGGGGGCGCCGACAACCGCGAGTGGAACCGCAACGGCATGCTGCCCTTCGAGCGCGACCACGACAATCCATATGTCTTCTCATGGACGGGCCAACTGGCTCCCTACGACAATGTGGTGGAGCCGGGGCGTTTCAAACTGGAGGGACAGATGACCTGGGGACCGCGCGAGCTGCATCCGTATGTGCAGGACGAGAACCTACTCGAGTCTACGCAGATGCGCATGGGTGGCGACGATACCAAGTGGCATGTCTATACGGAGGGCACCTACCATATTGTGGTCGACCTGTTCAATGAGACGTTCCATGCCGAACTCCTTTCCGACCATCTCCTGCCGCAGGAGGATGGAGTGGGAGAGATGAAAGTGGAACCCGGTAATACCGCGCCGGAGGTCTACAGCATCGACGGCGTACGCCTCCCGCAAATGCAGAAGGGGCTCAACATCCTGCGCTCTTCCGACGGCAGGGTGCGCAAAGTGTTCGTAAGATAGTCTTTTTGCCTATGTCGCTCCGTACTATTTCGCTCCGCTGCCGGCAGCTGCTCGTTTGGTCAGCCGCTGTCTGGCTCTTTGTCCTGGAAGCGCCTGCGCAGAACACGGGTGTCTACGTAGGAGGGCACATCCGCCGTGAGAGACCGGCCACCGTGCAGAAACTCAAGCACTCAGGCTTCTCCTATGTCATCCTCTTCAATATCAATGTCGAGACCGACGGCACCCTGACCACCGACGGCGAGACGGTGTGCCGCGACGGGGAGTATGTCTTCGCTGAGACACAGCCTTTCTATGCCGATGATGTCCGCGAACTGAAAACCTGGCCCACTGCCATACGCCGCATCGAAATCTGTATCGGCGGGTGGGGCAATGAGTCCTACAGCCGCATACGCAGTCTTGTGGCCAGTGAGGGAACAGGGGAAAATTCTATCCTCTACCGCAATTTCCAGGCGCTCAAAATGGCCGTACCGGAAATCGATGCGGTCAACAACGACGATGAGCATGCTTATGATGTGGCATCGGCGGTGGCGTTCCACAAGATGATGTGGCAACTAGGCTACCATACCTCGCTGGCGCCTTACACACGAAAGGAGTATTGGAGCGCGCTGGCCGCACAGCTCAACGGCGATTGTCCGGGGGCGTGGGGCAACAGGGCTTCCTCGCTTCGTATCTCACCCGTTGGGGAGAGTAGGGTGACGGAAGTGGAGCCTTCGGCTGTGGACCATGGGGGCTATTATGATCTCTGTGGACGCCGAATGGCCGCACCGCCTCTCAAGGGTTTGTATATCGTGAAAAAGAATAATCGTACCGTAAAAATTACTGCTCAATGATGTCTCTTTCTTCCCGTTGGGCCGCGTTTTGGGCGGCTATGGCTGTCTCGCTGGCTGCTTGGGCGGCGCCGGTCTCTCAGCAGCTGGCTTTGCAGAGGGCGGACGCTTTCCTGTCGGCCCGTGGGCGTACGGTGGCTGCGCAGGGGCTGGTACAGGGCCATGCCGCTCCACGCCACAATGGTGTGCCGGCCTTCTATGTGTTCAATGCCGAGGAGGGGGGATTCGTCGTCCTTTCCGGCGATGACCGCACGGCACCGGTGCTGGGCTTTGCCGAGAGGGGCGTTTTCTCTGAGGAGTCGGTGCCCGAAGGCCTGCAGTGGCTCCTCCAGATGTACGGCGAGCAGATAGACGGTCTGAGGATTTCTGAGAATGCGCCCGTGGCGGCCGGCGGTCGTCCTGCCTGCCAGGCGGCGCCGGTACGCCGCAATATTGAGCCGCTCATGGCTTCGCTGTGGAACCAGGGCGAACCCTACAACTTGCTCTGCCCGCGCTATTTCAACCAGGACGGCTCCGAGGGCGACCGCTGCGCCACGGGCTGTGTGGCCACGGCGGTGGCGCAGGTCATGGCTTTCTACCGCTATCCGCAGGCCACCGTGCGCACCATACCGGGCTATGTGGCCTCCTTCGCCACCGACCAGGGGGAGAAGAAGGTGCAGCTGCGCAACATTCCGTCCGGGTCGGTGCTCGATTGGGACAATATGTTGCCGGTCTATCATGGTGGTGAGTCGGAGGAACAGCGCATGGCGGTGGCGCAACTCATGTATTGGGCGGGCATGGCGTCGAAAATGACCTACGGACCGTCGTCGGCCACGTATATGAGCGATGCGCTCAACGGCCTCGTGCGCTATTTCGGCTACGACGACGGCTCGCACATCGAGCAGCGGGGCAGTCATACCATCGCCTCTTGGCACAACTTGCTCTACTCGGAGATCCTGGCCGGACATCCTGTCGCCTTTGCCGGGGTCAACAGCGGTGGGGCGCATGCCTTCGTCATCGACGGCTACGACGTGGAGGGGCTCTTCCATCTCAACTGGGGATGGGGCGGACTCGACAATGGCTTCTTCCGCCTGGATGTGCTCGATCCCGACGACAGTTCGGGCATTGGGGCCTCGCCGGAGCCGGGGGGCTACAACATGGGGCAGGAGGCGGTCATCCTGCGACTGCCGGATGAGGTGGCCGCCGAACCGGTGGCGCCGCGCCTCTCGGTCAACGATTGGGAAATCAGAGGGGGCGACTCGTTCTTCGCCAATTATGTCAACTGGTCGGGACAGAGTGCCGACTGGAATGTGGGCATCGCGCAGGTCGGTGCCGACGGCTCGCTCTCCTTGGTGGGCAGCTACAATACCGTGCATCTGGATGCCAATTACTACAGTGGGCAGACGTTTCCCGTCCGCGGACTCGCCCAGGGCGCTTACCGCATCGTGCCGGTAAGCAAGCGCACGGCCGACAGGGTGTGGCAGTGTGATGTCAATCCTGACATCCGCTATGTGCTCGCCGAGGTCGACGCGCAGGGAGCCGTGACGCTCTCCATACATCCCGTCGAGGAGGTGGAGGTGACGGGTATCGAATTTCCGGGCAACCACAAGCGGGGCGACAGACAGATGGTCAGGGCTTCTTTCCGCAATCTGGGCGAGGAGTATTTCCATGAGGTGCATCTCTTCGCAAGCCTCAACGGGCAGAAGGGGGAGTCGCTGTGCCGTACGGCTGTCGCTATCGAAGAGGGGGCCGAGGCGGTGGTGTCGCTCCATTTCACCCCGCAGCAAAGGGGCTCCTGGACCGTGTGGCTCGCTGCCGACGACAGAGGGCAGAACATCTTGGGCTCGGCTACGGTCGAGATAACCGACGAGGGCGTGGCGACAGAGGAAAATCTACGGTGCATGTCGGTGGCGGTCAGCAACCGCTCCGGAGGGGCCGTCTATGGCGACTGCATGCAGGGACGTGTGTCGGTCTATAATAAGGGAGAGGTGACGTATGTCGGTACGCTCCGCCTGTGGCTCTTCAAAAAGGCTGACAACGGCTATTACTATGGCGATGCCAGTGTGTATGTGCCGGCTGTGGTCCAGCCGGGGGCTACGGTGCAGCTGCCGTTCTTCTTCGACCGCCTGCAGCTCAATGCCGACTATGCCATGAGCGTGATTTACGAACAGGGAGGCGACATCGAGAACGGCGGACTGCGCCAGATGGGCCGCACGCAGAAGGGGGTCGTGTGCTGGACGTCGGACAGCACGCTCACAGGTCTGGCGCCGGCGGCCATCGTCAATACGCCGGCCAATGCGCTGGCTTTGGATATGCGCACCCTGGGCTCCAGTGTGGTCACCGTGCATCCCAATGCCAATCCCAATACGCTTTACCTCCTGGCCGAAGGGGTTTCCATACCGCAGGGACTGGACGATTCCAATGTGGTGGTGGGGGCAAAGGCTGCTTTCGTGCGTCTTTCTAATGAGTGGGGATTTTGCGCTCCTCTCGCCTTCACGGCCGATGAGGCCGAGATGGTCTTCTCTGCCTTGCCAGGGTGGCAGACGGTGGCGCTGCCTTTCGAGCCCAGTGAACTGCCGCAGGGCATCAGACTCTCGCAGCTCGCTGAATTGGGCGACGACGGCATGCCGCTTTTCACCGATGTCGCTGCCATGGACCGCAACATTCCTTATCTCATGTGGGTGGAGGGCGATGCCTCGCTCCGTTTCGGCGGTGCCAATGCGCGCTTCTCGGCCTCACGGGGCATGCCCGCCGTGGTGGGCAATGATGCGGTGCGCTTCTGTGCCTCCACGGTGGGGGGCGAGCACACCGGGGTATGGGTGCTCAATGAGGCCCGCGATGCCTTTGTGTGGGGGCAGGTGGCGGCTGTGGCGCCTTTCTCTGCTTGGCTCACCGGCTCCACGCTTCCCACAAGCATTCAGCTGCCCGAGGGTGGACTCAACGCCATCGAGGTGGTCGAGGCTGGATCCGTGCCTGCTGCTTTCTTCAACCTGCAGGGACAGCGCGTGCTCCCCCAAGGAAAAGGGGTGTATATAACCAATCACAAAAAGATAATGCTATGGTAAGATGCTTGTTGTTCTTTTGCATGCTGTGCGCTGCGCTACAGTCGCAGGCAGCTCGTTCTGAAGTGCTCAACTCGCCCGACGGCAGGATAAAAGTGGAGGTCGAAGTGGCCGACTCGCTCTTCTTCTCCGTCAGCAGGGATGGTGAGGCGCTCCTGGCGCACTGTCCCATCTTCCTGCAGGTGGGCCAACGGTTCCTGGGGGTGAATCCCAAACTGAAGTCGGCGGCGAAATCGTCTGTCCGTAACGAAATACGCAACAGGGTGGCGGTCAAGAATGCCGTCACGCCGAACAGGGCCAATGTGCTCTCCTTGTCTTTCCAAGGGGGCTACGAGGTGCAGTTCCGGGCTTACGACAACGGGGTGGCCTACCGCTTCTTACTGAAGGGGAAGGGCTCCGTGCAGATTGCACAGGAGGGCCTCGCACTGCGCTTCCCCAAGCCTTTCAACGCACATATCTCCAAGACGCCCTCGGGCTTCTGGACTTCCTATGAATATCCGTATGTACATCTCTCCACCGCCGAATATGGACCGGCCGATGAGATGACGTACCTGCCGGTGCTCTTCGATACCGACCGCGGCACCAAAGTGCTCTTCTCGGAGAGCGACGTGCGCGACTATCCGGCCATGTTCCTCAAGGGAACCGGACAGAACGGCATGCAGGCGGTCTTCCCGCGGACGCCCAAGACGTGGGAGCCTTATGGCGACCGCGGATTCAACATCACCGAGGAGGAGGACTACATCGCGGCCACTTCGGCTCGACGCTCCTTGCCCTGGCGCTTCTTCGTCATCGGCAGTGATGCTGACATCGCGGCCAATGAGATGGAACGGGTGCTGGGCGGTGAGTGCCAGATTGCCGACACGCAGTGGATAAAGCCGGGCAAGGTGAGCTGGGACTGGTGGAACCACTGGACCATCTGGGACGTCGACTTCGTCACGGGCATCAACAATGATACCTATAAGTATTTCATCGATTTCGCCTCACGCTACGGCGTGGAGTACATACTGCTCGACGAGGGGTGGTGCAAGGATGTGCGCGACCCGTATACCATGCGCGAGGGCATCGATGTGCGCGAACTCGTGGAGTACGGACGGCAGAAGGGGGTGGGGGTCATCCTCTGGCTCTCCTGGCTCACCGTAGAGCAGCACATGGAGCTGATCAAGCATTATGCCGACATGGGGGTCAAAGGACTCAAAATCGACTTCATGGACCACAGCGACCAGTGGATGGTCAACTACTATGAGCGGGTGGCCAAAGAGTGTGCGGCCAACAAGCTGATTGTCGACTTCCACGGCTCCTTCAAACCGGCCGGACTGGAAATACGCTATCCCAATGTCATCTCCTACGAGGGGGTCCGGGGCCTCGAGCAGGGGGCCGGATGCCATCCCGACAATACCATCTGGCTGCCCTTCATACGCAATGCGGTGGGACCCATGGACTTCACACCGGGCTCCATGGCGTCGGCACAGCCGGAGGACAACAAGGGCACGGCATCACTGCCCGTGGGCAGCGGCACGCGCGCTTACCAGATGGCGCTCTATGTGACCTTCGAGAGTGCGCTGCAGATGCTGGCTGACAGTCCCACCCGCTATATGCGCGAGGACGAGTGCACGCGCTTCATCGCTTCCGTGCCCACCACTTGGGATGAGTCAAGGGTTCTCTCTGCCGAGGCGGGACGCCACTATGTGGTGGCAAGACGAAAGGGCAACAAATGGTTCATCGGAGCCATCACAGGGTCGCAGCAGCAGGATATCTCGCTGCCGCTCTCTTTCCTCGGCGGTTCAGGCAGGCTCGTCTACTTCCAGGATGGTGTCAATGCCGACCGCATCGCCGTCGATTACCGCAAGGGCGAGCGACAGGTGTCACCCTCAGAAACCCTCCAAATCCATCTCGCCCGCAATGGGGGCTGGTGCGGAGTCATCACGCAGTAGAAATCTCCTAAATTCCTAATAAATGCAACTTAAAAAACTTGGCGCAGTAGCCCTTGCAGGGCTGCTGTCAGGGGGCTCTTTTGCCCAAAACAAAGAGATGAAAGCCTATATGGTGGCCGATGCGCATCTCGACACGCAGTGGAACTGGGACGTCCAGGCCACTATCCGCGACCATATCCGCAACACGCTCACGCAGAACCTCTTCCTTTTCAAGCAGTATCCGCACTATGTGTTCAACTTCGAGGGCGGGGTGAAGTATGCGTGGATGAAAGAGTACTATCCGCAGCAGTATGAGGAACTGAAACACTACATCGCCAACGGACGGTGGCACATCGCAGGCAGCAGCTGGGATGCCAACGAGGCCATCGTGTGCTCGCCGGAGGCTTGGATTAGAAATGTGCTTCTCGGACAGACGTTCTACCGCACGGAGTTCAACACCGAGGGCACGGACATCTTCCTGCCCGACTGCTTCGGATTCGGCTACGCGCTGCCCACACTGGCGGCTCACTGCAGCCTCATCGGCTTCTCGTCGCAGAAACTGCAGTGGCGCACCAAACCGTTCTATGAGGGGGAAAAACGCTACCCCTTCACCGTGGGCCTCTGGCAGGGCATCGATGGCAGCCGCATCATGATGACGCACGGATTCAACTATGCGCAGCGATACGACGATGCCGACCTCTCGCAGAATGCTGAGCTCATCCGCGAGGTGGGGGAGAGTCCGCTCAAGATGGTCTACCGCTATTATGGCACGGGCGATATCGGCGGCTCGCCGACGCTCTCCTCCGTCAGGGCGCTCGAGAAGGGCATCAGCGGCAGCGGGCCGGTGCAGATTATTTCGGCCACCAGCGACCAGATTTACAAAGATTTCATGCCCTTCGACCAGCATCCCGAACTGCCGGTGTTCGACGGCGAACTGCCCATGGATGTGCATGGCAATGGGTGCTATACCTCGCAGGCGGCCATGAAACTCTACAACCGCCAGAATGAGCACCTGGGCGATGCCGCCGAGCGGGCTGCCGTCATGGCGCAGTGCCTGGGCGAGGCGCGCTATCCGTCGGCATTGCTCACCGATACGTGGCGCAGGGTCATCTGGCACCAGTTCCACGACGACCTCACGGGCACGAGCATTCCGCGCGCTTATGAGTTCTCCTGGAATGATGAGCTCCTCGCACTGAAGAAGTTCTCCGATGTCCTCACGCACAGCGTCTCGGCCATCACGCGCCGCATGGACACACAGGTCAAGGGCCTGCCCGTGGCGGTGTACAACAGCGAGGCGTTTCCTGTCACTTCGCTGGCGGAGGTGAAATTGCCGGACAACCGCCTCTATACGGCCTTCGCACCCGACGGACGCAGCATGCGCTCGCAGGTGGTGACGAAAGAGGATGGGCGCTACCTGCTCTTCGAGGCGGAGGCGCCTTCCGCCGGACTGGCAGTCTATGATGTGCGGCCGGGTGGGAAAAATGTGTCTGCGAAAGCGGCAGGCAACCGTCGCATCGAGTCGTCGCGCTATGTGCTCGAGGTGAACCAGTTCGGCGACATCGTCTCGCTCCTCGACAAGGAGGCGGACAGGCAACTGGTGGCGCCGGGCCGGAGCATCCGCCTCGTGGTGTTCGACGACTGCCGCTCCGAGGCCTGGCCGGCATGGGAAATCCAGAAAGCCACGCTCGACAAGGAGCCTGTGGCGGTCCACTCCATGGCGGACATCTCCGTAGAGAGGGGACCGCTGCGGCAGACCATCGTGGTGAAAAAGCATTTCGGCGATTCGGACATCCTGCAGCGCATACACCTCTACGAAGGGGCCATGGCGGAGCGTATCGATGTGGAGAACGTGGTCGACTGGCGCACACCCAATGCGCTGCTCAAGGCTGAATTTGCCCTCGGCGTGGCCAACGACGAGGCGGCTTATGATATAGGTCTGGGACATGTCAGGAGGGGCAACAACCGCGACAATCTCTTCGAGGTCTATGCGCATGAGTGGACCGACCTGACCGACCGCTCGGGCCAGTATGGCGTGACGCTGCTCAACGACTCGCGCTATGGATGGGATAAACCGAATGACAACACGCTGCGCCTGTCGCTGCTCTACTCGCCGCAGCCGGGCAGGGGCTATGCTTATCAGGCTCGTCAGGACTTCGGCCACCATGTCTTCACCTACAGCATCGTGGGCCACAAGGGGGCGCTCAACCCTGCACAGGCGGTGCGCCGCGCCGATGTGCTCAACAGTCCGCTCCGCTCCTTCCGGGTCGACAAGCACAAGGGGTCCCTGGGCCGCTCTTACTCTTTCCTCACCTGCGACAACGACCAGTTGGTGGTGCGGGCCCTCAAACAGGCCGAGGTGAGCGACGAGGTGGTGGTGCGCGTCTATGAGACGGGAGGCAGGCAGCCCCAGAAGGCTACGCTCTCCTTCGCCGCCGACATCGAGAAGGCGGTGGCGGCCGATGGCACCGAACGCACCCTCAAGGCGACGTCGTTCAGCGGCCGCTCGCTCAGCGTGGAGGTGAATCCTTTCGGGGTGCGCACCTACAAGGTGACGCTGCGCAAGAGCGCGCCGAAGCAGGTGGAGACGCAGGTGCTCAGCCTGCCGTTCGACCGCCATTGTTTCAGTTTCAATGAGTTCCGCTCCTCGGCCAATTTTGAGGGGGGATACAGTTATGCGGCCGAACTGCTCCCGAAGGGGGGCATCGAGGTGGGCGATGTGCCTTTCCGCTTCGGTGAGCCGGATGCTGCCAATGGCCTCTCCTGCAGGGGCAACGAACTGAAATGGACGGCCGACAAGGACTACCGTCATCTCTATCTGCTCGTGGCGTCCGACCGCGACGACCGTGAGGCGGCTTTCACTGCCGGTAAGTCGAAGCAGTCTTTCCTGGTGCCGTTCTATACGGGCTTCATCGGTCAGTGGGGGCACGACGGTCAGACCGTGGGCTTCCTCAAAGAGGCGGAGGTGGCCTATGTGGGCAGTCACCGCCATTCGGCAGCCGCCGATGAGCCGTACGAGTTCACTTATATGTTCCGCATCAGAATCGACCTACCCAAGGGGGCGCGCAGCATCTCGCTGCCCGACGACCCGCATGTGGTGGTCTTCGCCGCTACACTGGCCAATGATGCCGACGAGGCCCTGCCGGCTGCTCCGCTCTTCAAGACTTCGCTCATAGCCGACGGCAAAAAGGCCGCTGCCGATGAGACTGCCGTGCAACGGGAAAACGTGCTCAAGAAGGCGACCGTCGTGGCGGTCTCGGGCGAGGTGAATGAGTCGGAGAGGGCGGTCTTCCTCACCGATGGCGACGACAACACCAAGTGGTGTGATGCGGGAGCAGCGCCCAACTATGTGGTCTTCGACCTTGGCGCTCCCGTCGAGGTGAGTCGCTGGCGTCTCCTCAGTGCGGGTGCGGAGCATCCGTCCTACATCACCCGCACTTGTCTGCTCCAAGGCCGCAACAGCACCAGCGAGGAGTGGCGCACGCTCGATATGTTCGATGCCAACCGCTCCAATACCGTCGACCGCTCCTTTGCCGCCGCCTCCGTGCGCTACGTACGCCTCTTCGTGGTCAACCCCACACAGGGCAGTGACTCCGCCGCCCGCATCTACAATTTCGAACTGTTCTAAGACAGGAATCAAGCTATAATAAAAGGCCGGGGTTCTTTCGGGAATCCCGGCCTTTTTCTAAACTTCCCCTGATGCATTTTTGGTGTTGAAATAAGCAAAACTTCTACTTCCTATGTTGCCTTCTGTGAGGATATGAGAGAAATGGAAGAGGTGTTTGTAAAGTCGTTATTTATATGATAAGATGTTGATGCTATGACTAAACAACATATAGTTTTCCTAACAGGTGCAGGTATTACAAATCAATAATTCTCTCTTCTCATATATCTCAATAGAAAACGGGCATCTGATTGTTTCTCTTCAGGTGAACTCATCTGGCTGAGTAGAGGATCATTATAGATGTCTGGTATGTAGTTGTGCTCTAGCAGATAGAGGATGGCTTCGGTACTGATGCTCTTATCGTTCCAGAACATTTCTATAGCTTCCTTACGCGCCACGGCTACATCGTAGTAAGGATTGGAGGGGTCTGCTATACATGGCGTAAATCCGAACGAAAAATGAAGGGCATACTTCTTGGCATTCTTGTCGATGAACAATAAAGGATGCTTTCCCGTCAGGTCTTGCTCTTTGAGGAAGTCGAAATGTTCTGGCCGATAGCCCATGTTCTTCATCAGATAACTCTTCATCTCATCGAGATCATAGAAATAAAGGATTTCCTTGCCACCACTCCGTTCCAATAGCATTTCGCCTGTTACGTCACGCTTTCCTTCTGCCTTGTAGTCAGGATCATCCTTCACGAAATCATCCCAGTGACTGGCTATATCTTTAACAGGAATTATGATACCGTTCAGGTGCCATGTTCCAAGATATTTCACGAAGATGGCGCAACAGCCGTCGTGCTGGCGTAGTTCCATATCGTCAAGCGTCATCTCGTCACGGGCTACCCGTATCTTTTCACCATTGGTGCGGAGCATTTGAAGCCACTGGCCGTCGTCTTCTACGGTGTACTTGTAGTAACTCATAGGCAGCACCTCTATATCCATCATTGCCTGAGCCTCACGGAGCATTGACTTCGTGCGCATCAGCGCTGCTATATATTCCTTCGTTTCAATAGCCAATGGCCCCACCTTATAGGCAAAGATGCTGTGCATGATGGCATAGTATACCTTCATTGAATCCTCCGGCATCATGTTACTCATGCTGTCGGCCTCTTTGATACGTTTCTCAATCAGTTTCTCTGCCGCATAACTTCTGGTCAGATAACAATCCATGAATATCCATATCAAGGCAGAACGCATCTTCTGGAAATCCTCACCAGCACGGCGGAGCATGATGGAGATGTCATTTGACAGTTCTTCGTTGATGGGAGCTTGCTCAAATGTCTTGTCCAGTCTATCGAAAGCCACTCTTGCCATTTCCCTAAGCGACCCGTCATCTGCATTCCACCAAATGTCGTCCATCTCTGTTGCGGCATGCCATACTATAAATCTTACAGCCTCGAAACTTGGTTCATCAGGATAATACTCTGTATCAATATCGTGATACATAGGAACTGCCTGTCCAAACATCTGTTGGCTTAGGGAAGAAAACGACCTCCATTGTCCACTATCAGCAACAATATCCTCCATATAGTTGGCCAGTAGTATTGCCGAATACCGCATAATTGCTGAGGTTTGTTTGCCAAAGTCCAAGCGCAGTTGCTTGAAATCGTCAAGCAGTTGGTTGGCAAGCTTGGCATAATAAGCATCTGTATCGTATGATTTCTTATTCGGATGCGACTGGCAGATGTCCATCGCCACTATCCTGTGAGTTCTCCTATTGTTCATAAGTATTTCACCTATATTCAGCAGTACTTTGGTTTTACAATCTTTATAAGTTCCTTAGCAACAAAAAGTCGCTCAGGATTTTGCCCTGTCAGATTTTTTACTTAACTTAATGCTGCAAATGAAGACAAGCAAAATCATCTGGGGACACGACAAAAATAAACATAAAATCTGAGATAATCACTACTCTTGGAGGAATATTTCACGTTTAGTTGTGGATTTTAGGTTTGATGGAAAGTTTGGGGATTATTTTACTTTTTGCAGAAAAGTCTCTGTTTATTCTGATAATATTTGTATTTTTGTTGCGACCGCAAGAAGGTGGTGGTGAAGTAGGGG
>ONMI01000039.1 GCA_900318915.1 uncultured Prevotellaceae bacterium
TAGCGTATCACCTTGCCGATGGGGTCGCCGCCGTCGGGAAAAAGGTTGTCTACCACGGTCTGGCCTAAGATGCACACCTTGGCACTCGACTTGATGTCGGCGTCGGTGAACATCTCGCCTTCGGCCACGGTGAGCTGGCGTATCTCCAGATAGTCCTGGTTCACACCGTAGATGCTCGACGGCGTGTTGTTGTTGCCGTAGACAAACTGACCGGCGGCCGTCACCGTGGGACTTACGGCACTCACATAGGTGCACTGGTCCTTGATGGCCTCAAAGTCGGCCAACTTCAAAGTCTCCATCGACGAGGCGTCCTGGCGCACACCGCCACGCATGTCGGCACCGGGATTAATCATGATCATGTTGGAGCCCATCTCCGAGATGTTCGACTGAATGCTCCGCTTGGTGCCCTGGCCGATGGCCAGCATCGTGATGACCGACGCGATGCCGATGATGATGCCCAGCGCTGTGAGAAACGAGCGCATCTTGTTGGCCGCAATGGCACGGAGGGCTATTTTCATCAGATTGGAATAGTTCATCTTTCTCTTGCGTTTGATGGGTTATTCGTCGGTGTTGAGGGGCAGGGCGGCCAATCCCTCGGCGGCCGACAGAATGTGATGGTTCTCCTCGTCGCTGATCACGCGACCGTCGCGAAGCATGATGTTGCGGCTCGAATAGTTGGCTATGTCGGGGTTGTGCGTCACGAAGATGATGGTGCGGCCCTCGGCATGCAGCTGCTGGAAGAGCACCAGTATCTCAAAACTGGTGCGGGTGTCGAGGTTGCCGGTGGCCTCGTCGGCCAGAATCACGGCGGGGTCGTTCACCAGTGCACGGGCTATGGCCACACGCTGCATCTGGCCGCCCGACATCTGGTTCGACTTGTGGTAGAGACGGTCGCCCAGACCCACCGCCTCGAGGGCTTTTACGGCTTTGGCCTGCCGTTCACGGGCGCTCACACTGCTGTTGTACATCAACGGCAGCTCCACATTCTCCACACTGGTGGTCTTGGGCAGCAGGTTGTAGTTCTGGAAGATGAAGCCTATCTTGCGGTTGCGGAGCACGGCGCGCTGCGATTTCGACATCGTGCGAACCGACACACCGTCGAGATAGTACTCACCACGGGTGGGGGTGTCCAGACAGCCCAGCTGGTTGAGAAGGGTCGACTTGCCGGAGCCCGACTTGCCCATGATGGTGACAAACTCACCTTCGTAGATCTTGAAGCTCACTCCGCGGAGCGCATGCACAGTCTCCTCGCCCACGATGAAGTCGCGGCGCACGTCCTGCAGTTCTATGACTACTTTCTTGTTCTCCATGTCGGATGTCGCGCTGGGTGTTTACTTCTTTCGGTTGCGGTTGGGCGGTCCGGGAGCGAAGGGGCTGCGCTCGGTGTTGCCCTGCTGGGCGGCTTCCTCGTCGCCGCTGCTCACCTTGATCTCGCTCACGATGGTGGTGCCTTTCGTGATGCCGCTCACTATCTCGGTCTGGCTGCCGTCGGTCATGCCTGTCTTCACGGCATGGGCCTTCAGCGTGTTGCCCTCTATCGTCCACAGCTTGTTCTTGCCGTTGCAGTCGGCTATCTTCCATTCCTTGCCCACGGTCTCGGCGGTGGGGGTGAAGCGGAGCGCCTTGGTGGGCACGCACAGCACACCGGTCTTCTCCGAGGTGTAGATGGTTACGTTGGCCGTCAGACCGGGTTTCAGCTTCAGGTCGCCGTTGGGGGCGTTGATTACCACCTCGTAGGTCACCACATTGTTGGTGGTGGTGGCTTCCTGGCGCACCTGGGTCACCGTGCCCTGGAACTTGTCGTCGGGATAGGCGTCGACCGTGAAGCTCACACGCTCGCCGGCCCGCACGTTGCCGATGTCGGCCTCGTCTACATTCGCCACTACCTGCATGTTGGTCAGGTCCTTCGCTATCTTGAAGAGCTCAGGGGTGCTGAAACTGGCAGCCACCGTCTGTCCTTCCTCCACCGACTTGGAGAGCACCACACCGTCGATGGGCGAGGTGATGGTGGCATAGCCCAGGTTGGTCTGGGCGCGCTGCACCTGCTCCTTGGCCTGTTTCACCTGCTCGGTGGCCTGCCGGTAGGTGAGTTGGGCGTTCTCAAAATCGTCGGCACTCACTAAGCCCTTGTTCAGCAGCGTCTGATAGCGGTTGAAGTTGGCGGCCTGATAGTTGAGCGCGCTCTGCAGGCTCGAGAGGTTGGCCTTGGCGGTGTTGAGCTCACTCAGCAGGTTGGTCTTGTCGAGCTCGGCTATCACCTGCCCTTTCTTCACCACGCTGTTGTAGTCGACATATAGACGGCTCACGATACCCGATACCTGGGTACCCACCGTCACCGAGGTCACCGGCTCGATGGTGCCGGTGGCGGTGACGCTGTTCTGCAGATTGCTTTCCTCCACCTCCACGGTGTTGAAATGCACCACTTCCTTCTTCTTGTTGCCCGAGAGCAGCCAGAAGGCCACGGCTACAAGGGCCAACAGAATGACAAATACCCAAATCTTGCTGATCTTTTTCATTATGTTTCCTGATTTGATGTTATCTTTTTTACAAACTGCCTATGGTTCTTGGTTGGTTGAGGTCTTATCGCTGATACAGTTTCAGCAGGTAGATGTCGAGTATGGTCAGGTATTTGCTCTGCAGTTCGTTCTGTTGGGCATTCACCAGATTGGTCTTGCCCGTCATTAGTTCCACGATGTTCTTCAGTCCGAGACGGAACTGCTCGCTCAGCAGTTCGTAACTGGCCTCCTGGCTCTTCGTGGCTTCACGGGCAGCCTTGAAGTTGCTTTGGTTGGTCATGCCTTCTATCCAATAGCCTTCTATCGTGTTGTAGAGGTTCTTCTCCTGCTCGCGAAGGTCGAGCAGGCTCTTCTCACGCTGCAGACGGGCCTTGTTGAGGGCCGTCTTGGCCTGGCGGTTGTCGAAGAGGGGGATGCTGACGGTGGCGCCTACACCCATGTCGAAATTGGTCTTGAGCTGTGAGCCCCACGAACGGTTGTCCATCGAAGTGGTGTTGGTGGCCACCGTACCGTTTACGCCCACTGTGGGCAATTTGGCCGCCTTGGCTATGTCGATGCTTACCTCACTGCCCTCAATGGCCAGACGGGCGCTCTGTATCTCCGGACGCGACTCCAGGGCGCGGGCGTAGACAGTGCTTAGGGCGGGTATCTCTTCCAGTGCCTGTGCGTCGGTATAGGTGGGAACGGCTATCTCGAAGGCATCGGCTTCGGTCAGCTCCAGCACCTGGCGCAGCTGGAAGGTGTAGTTCTTCACATTGTTCTCGGCGGCCACTATGTTGTATTCGTCCTGGGCGCGCTGGGCGGTGAGCTGGGCCAGGTCGGCTTTGCTCATCTTGCCTACCTCTACCATGGCCTGACCGCGCTCCTCGTTCTTGCGGCTCGTGGCCAGACTCTGACGGTTCACCTCTATGGCCTCGGTGCTGTAGAGTATCTGCACGTAGAGCTTCACAATCTGCTCCTCTATCGTGCGGGCCATCGTCACCGAGTCAATCTCGGCCTGCTGGGCGCTGAGCTGGTTCAGCTTGATGGTGTTGCGGTTGCGGTTGCCGTTCCATACGGTCCAGTTGGCGTTGATGCCGTAGCTGCCGTTGTAGTACACCTTGTCGATGCTCGACTGCACATAGCCGTTGGCCACAGTGCTCTGACCCGATGAGACGAACGGACGGTACACCACATTCTGGTTGGTGCTGGCCGACAGCGAGGGGAGCAGGTCAGCGCGCGACTGCAGCACGTCTTCCTCGGCCGAGAGGCGGGTGATGCGGTTCTTTTTCAGCTGGATGTTGTTCTGCAGGGCATAGTCTATACAGTCTTGCAGGGTCCATTCACGGCCCGCGGTCTGGGCGTGGGTGGCGAGGGGGGCTGCCAATAGCAGCGTAAGTACCAGTAAACAAAAATGTTTCATATGAATTTTGCTTGTAATCTGCGACAAAAATAGATATTTGGTCGATAAAATCAAAATATTATAGCTGTTTTTCCACCTATTAATGGAATATTATTTTGATTCTGTCGACCACCAAAATCGGTGTAAACATTATTTAACAAAAATGTTTGCCGAGCGGGGTGGCCCGCTCTATGATATAGTCTTCAGTCCTATGACCGATGCGATGAGCGTGGTGAGGAAAAACAAGCGCCAGAAAGTGGCCGGCTCCTTGAAGATGAAGATGCCCACCACCACGGCGCCCACGGCTGCAAGACTTTCTCGGCGACTCCTTCCAAGGCGCTGCAAAGTTACGCTTTTTTAGCAGTATATAAAAAGGTCTTCGTGACAATTCTGTACACGAAGACCTCTTTCTATTAGGGATGCGCCCTCAAAGGGGCGGCGGATTATTTCACCACTTGCTTGCGGCCGTTGATGATGTAGAGACCCTTGGGCAGCTTGTCGCCGCTCATGCGGCGGCCCTGCAGGTCGTAGACCACCTGTTCCGAATCCTCGGCGTTGATGCTGCGGATGTCGTCGGTAGTGAAGTCGGCATAGCTCAGGGCGGCGGCGTTGGCCACTTCGCTGAGTGTAGCGTCGTTCTGGTCGTAGTCGTAAATCATGGCGATCACCTGCAGGTTGTCGAGCACATAGTCGGCGCGCAGGTCGAGCTGGCAGTCATAGCTGTAGTCGTTGCCGTTCCATTCCAGCACCTCGCCCCAGTCGCTGTTCACCTTGCGCACCACGTGCTGGTGAACGAAGTCGGGACCGGCACCGGCCTGGGCACGGTCGTTGATGTTGTTCTCCACCAGATACACGGTGATGCGGGCGGGATTCACGGTGATGTCTTCCTTGGCGCGGTTGCCGCTCACATTCACCTTCACCACGTTTGCCTCGCTGTCAATCTCGGCCTTGAGGGTCAGCGACACGAAGGCGGGCTTCGACAATCGGAGGTCGATGACCGACTCCAACTGTGACAGCGAGCTCGGGTTGAATACGGGAGTGGAGGCGCCGCTGGTGGTCCAGCGGTCGGTCATCAGTGCCGGGGCGTAGGTGGAGCCGCCGGCATTGAAGTACCATAGATACTTCGAGGCGCAGGGCACGGTGAGCCAGTCGGTGTAGTAGCCGGCATGGTGGCACAGTGCGGTGACACAGTTCTTGTACTTCTCCTTGTCGAGCAATTCGTGTATATAGGAGGCCACACGGGGGCAGTTGACGCACTCCTCGGTGGTGAACTCCTCTATGAGCACCATGCGCGAGTAGTCGTGCTGCACAATCTCGAACTGGTCGCTGGCCACATTGTCTTCCATGTTCAGGTCGTCGCCCTCATTCAGACCGGTGATGGTCACAATGAGATTGCCGGTGCCGGTCTGCTGGATGGAGGGAGATACCTCAAACGAGAAAGTCTTGTTCTCCTGGAAGTTGATAGTGCTGTCGATGTGGGCGGTGTAGGTCTCGTCGATGCCCTCCACACGGGCGGTCACGTCGAAACCGGTCACAGTCTGCACACCCATGTTGCGCACCTCGCCCGTAACGGTCATCTTGCCCTTGTCGATGATGTAGTATTCGGGGGCGTCGACCGAGATGAGGCGCAGGTTCAGCTTCGGAAGGTTGTCACCGTAGACAAGGCCTTCCACACAGAGCAGACCCTCGGCCGAGCGGTCGGTCCACTCACCGTCGCCGTGCTTCAGGAAGAGGGCGTTGGGGGTGGGGGTCAGGAAAACGGAGAGCCCCTGGTTCACAGAGGTCTGGTGGTAGGAGTAGCCTATGTAGTAGCCGGTGGTGTTGGTGCCGTCCAGAGCAATGGCCTGGTTGAGCTCTATCTCGTTCCAGCCCTTTTTCACGCTGGCCTTGGCGATGCCGCCCTCGGCTATGTTGGCGCCGTCGAGCGTCTCTCTTACCCATACGCTCATGGTGTCGATGCCGATTTTCTGGGCCAGACCGGCGCGGATAGACTTGAGCTCATTGCCGGCGTTCACGTTGATGTCGCTGGCGGGCAGCCAGATGGCGCCGCTCACCCACACGTCCTTCTCCTGCGAGCAGAACTCCTTGTGGATGGAGGTGGACACCTCGCCGTTGCAGTAGCCGATGTTGAGGCCCGCAATTTGAGCGTTGCCCGCTGTACAAACAGCGAGCAACGCCAAAACGTTGAATATGAATTTCTTCATCTTCATTTCAAATTATTTCAGAATGACTTTCTGTATCTTCACAGAACCGTCCTTCATCGTAGAGCGGATGATGTTCACACCGCTGGTGGGGCCGTTCTGGCGCACACCGTCGATGTTGAAGTACTCCTGGCTGGCCACATCTTCCATAGCGGGAGCCATGCTGATGCCCAGCTCGTTGAACTTCTCGTTGGTGTAGACGAACACGTCGTCCAGACGCAGCACATACTGACCTTCGCAGTCGTGGTGACGGTATACCAGATAGATGGTCTTGCCGGCATAGTCGTTCAGGTCGACAACGTGGTTGATCCAGCCGCCCACCATGGTATGGTCGGCGTTGTAGTCGCTCGGTATGTTGATGGTCTCTTCCACCAGCGGCTGATAGTTGGCGAGAATCGGGTCTACATTGCCCTCGTCCAGGCAGGAGATGTCTTCCACTACGTAGAAGCTGTAGTGCTCGGCATAGAGGTCGGGATGGAAGGCGCTGATGTAGTAGCTCAGCTTGGCACCGTCGGCAGGCACCTCGATGGCGGGCGAGAAGGTCCAGTTGTCAGGAGTGTAGGCGCCGTAGTAGGCGCTCGAAGAGGCGGAGCCAAGGCACTCGTGGCCGCTCAGCACGTAAGCGGGCATGTCGCCCCACAGGTTCCAACCCAGTTTCCAGCAGTCGCCGTCCATGTCGCGGTCGAAGATTCTCCAGCCATAGGCGTCGTCCTCGATGTCGCCGGCATAGATGATGCCCTTGCTGCCCTTTACGGTTCCTTCCACGGGAACGACTACTTCACCACCGGTGGTGTAGATAATCACATAGCCGCTGTAGGTCTTGTCTTCATCGCAGGGCTCGCTGGGATAGAACCACAGCGTCACGTCCATCGTGCCCTGGAACTGTACCTGGTTGTACCAGCCCTCGGGAACAACACCGTAGAACGGGTCGCCGTCAATCTCGGCCTTGATGGAGTCTACGCTCAGCGTGGCGCTGCCGGCATTGTAGAGCTGCACGGTGGCGGTGGTGTAGTGGTTCGGACCCACATAGGTGGAGTCGAACTTCACGGTGCCCTGGGTGAGCAGTTCCACATTGTGCTCGGCGAAGTCTTCCACATGCAGGCGGATGTTCTTCACCTCGAAGCGGTGCTTGCCGTGGGTAACACCGTCACCGTTCTGGTAGAACTGGAAGTATACATGGTTGCCGAACCATTCCTGGGTGGGAGGAATGAAGGTGAGGAACTTGGCATAGGAGCCGCCGCTGTAGGCCTTGAAGGCGTCGGAGCTGGCGTCCTCGTCCTGACCGAACAGATATACCCAACCGGAGTTGTTGTTGCACTGGAAGTCTACCTGGGCTTTGTCATCGTACCAGTAGTCAATCTCATTCTCGGTTCTCGGAGCACCCCAGGTGTGGCCTTCCCATGTGAGATAGCCAATCTTGCCCTCGGGAATGTTGAGCTTGATGTTCAGAGAGGAAGTGGCTTCTACCATGTCGCCGTCTTCCCAGTTGGCATTGTAGGCCACACCGTCCTCCACCACGAAGGGATAGCTCGGGTCGGTGGTTATCTCCATATACTCCAGACCCTCGGTCACTACCTGGCTGAAGTCGGGCATGTCATACACTCTTGCCTTCACGGCCACGGTGTAGGTACCGGCAGAGGTCTCCACGGTGATGGTGGCGGTCTTCTTGCCGGAAGTGGAGCTCGAGAAGGTGAGGGGGATAATCATGTCCTGGAGCGAGGTGGCGGGCTGTACGTCGTTCACGTCGGCCTTGAACTCGTCGTTGTCGCTGCTGATGTTGGTCAGCGTCAAAGGATTGGCACCGCGGTTCTGAATCACGATGTTCTGCGTGCCGCTCACGTTGTAGCCCGACTCGACAATGAAGTTGCCGAAGTCGATGCTCTCGGTCTTCACCTCGGCGGCATCGGCGGGCAGGTCCTCGAAGTCGAGGCTCAGGCTGGTCAGATAGAGACCGTTGCTCTCAATGCCGGAGTAGTACATGCTCTGATGCTGGAAGCGCACGAAGTGGTCGCCGGGGGCCAGCTCGATGGTTCCGTTCATTTCGCCCTCTTGGGTCACGGCGAGTGCAGCGGCGTCGCTGTCAACGAAGTAGCCCGACAGCACACCCCATGAATAGCGGAAGGAGGGGTCGTTCTTGTGGTAGCCCTCGAAGCTCAGCTTGCCGAGCTTGCCCTCGGGCACGGTCATATATACAAAGAGGTCGGAGGTGCCGGCGGCACCCTTCAGACCGGAGACGGCGGCTGTCTTGCCGTCGAGCTCACCCATCTCGAAGGGATAGTCCACAGAGGTGTTGAAGGTGAGGTCACCATTCTTCACAATGGCCGAGTAGTCGGGCAGCGGGTCTATCGCTCCGGTGAGCGACACCACGAAGCTGCCGTCTTCAGTGCCGCAGTCGTAGTAGACCACAGCATTGGCCTCTACTTCCTCGGCGGGCTCGGTGGCCGACATCTCGAAGGTAATCATCTGGTACGACAGACCGGGAATAATACCGGCTGCCTCGCTACGGATCACACCCTCGGGGTCGCTCTCCACCTCAACGGCAAAGTCTACCTCGCCCTTACCGATGTTCACCAGCGGTATGCTCTTCTGAACGGCGGGGGTGTTGGGGAAGGTGCTGCCCATGTCGACGGCGTCGTTGAAGCACACCAGGTCGCCGCTCTCTCTCGGGATGCAAATCACGATGCGGCGGTAGGAGGTGACCAGACCGTACGACTGGCCGCCGCTGGGCATGTACTCGGAGAGTCCTACCACCTGCTCGGTGGTGAGCTTCTCAAAGTCGCCCTCTACGTGGAACACGAGCTCGTCGTCGGGAATCAGCGTACCGGTCTCGGTGAGCTGGCCGCAGGAGAGCAGACCCACATAGTAGTTGTAGATTGAACCGGCCACGGTACCGTTCTCAAAAACGGTCGAGGTGGGGATGGTGATGGTCTTGGTCGCCTCGTCGTAGACACCGCTGAAGTCGATGTCAAGGCTCGGCGAGTAGTCGGCCGGATTGTACAGATTGAAGAAGTTGTGGAAGGTCACGGTGTTGCCCTCGCGCACAATGCCCATCTCATAGGTCAGAATGTCGCCTCCCTCGGGCACGAAGGAGTAGTTGGCTTTGGTGCTCTGGGCGGCCACAAAGTAGCTCACCGTGTCGGTCGACTCGGCACCTAAGGCGCGTTTCTTGGCTTTGGGAGCGGGGCGGGTGGCCTTGGCATTGGCAGGCACCATCTTCTCCAACTGCTGCTGGTCTTCCTTACTGATTTGGCTGTAGGGAGAACCTGTGGTTACGGGACTTGGCTTCACGGGCAGCTGGGCGTTGACCAGCACCACGGCACACAAGCTCCATGCTAAGCATAAAAGTTTTCTCATAAGCGTGATTGTTAGTGAATAATAGATGATATCGAATTCTTTTTCCTTGTCTGAAGGTTATCGCTCCACATATTTGCGGCCGGCGCCTTGCTGCCCTTGCTGCCGCTCCCACCATATCCGGCTGTCGCCCATGCGGTAGAGCAGCTGCCGCTCAGTCGCCTCGGTGCTGACGGCGGGGCTGATGCCGCTCTCACCGTTCGAACCGCTGAAGTGGAAACTGACGGTCTGGTCGGCGTTGCGGGTGATGTGGGTGATGGGCTTGCCCATGCGGGTGTTGCCGCGCAGGTCGGGGGTGTAGAGGATGGCGGCGGGGAAGGAGTGGTCGGTGAGCGAGTCGCGCTTGCCGTAGGGGTAGGGGTCGCGCTGCAGCGAGAAGTCGGTCGTCTGGTCGTCGTTGTCGGCATGGAAGATAGTCATGCGCTGGTGGTCGTTCTTGAACACACCGCCTGTCTGCACCACGTTCACACCGTTCGCCTCCCAGATGGCCTTGTCGAAGTCTACGTGCAGGATGAGCAGGCCGCGGCCGGGCAGCGAGGCGTCCCAACCGGTCTGCTGGCGGTTCTCCAGCAGGTAATACTCGTCTGTATTGCCGTCGTTGTAGATGATGTAGGCGTCGCCGTCTTCCGAGAGGGGGCGCATGCCGTCTATCTGTATGTCGCCGTCTTTCAGCTCTATGGGGTCGAGCCAGCCCAGCACCATGCGCTCGTAGCTGGTGTAGCCGGCGGGCACGAAACCGTTGCCGTTGTAGTTGCCGTAGCCCATGATGTCCCATTGGCTCATGCCGAAATTGCCGGCCGAACCCAGGGCGGCATCATAATGTTCGGGGAAACCGAAACAGTGGGAGAACTCGTGGCAAATCACACCGATGCCCGAAATCATGGTCTTGGTGAACATCTCGCTGCTGCAGGCATACTGGTCGACAGTGAGACCGCCCACCTGGAGCGTCTCACCGTAGTCGCTGAGCGACAGGCTGTGCTTGTGGGGCCAGATGGTGTAGGTGTCGGTGCTGTTGTGCTGGCCCTCGCCGGCGAAGATGACGAACACTTGCTCCACCTCGCCGTCGCCGTCCCAGTCGTAGAGGCTCCAGTCCACACCCTCGCCGGCCAGCTGGCAGGCCTCGGCTATCATCTCGCCGGCATGGAGGTTGCGCGAACTGCCGTCGGCGGCGTCCTCGCCATAGTATTTGTAGCTCTTGGAAAGATCCACCGGGCCTACCACATCGAAGGAGAAGTCAAACTTGCCACGGCTCTGACTCAGGAAGTAGTCGCGCACGCTGCCCTTGAATCCCATGCTGTTGGTGAAATTCTCTGTGTTGGCCACGTTGTCATACAGCGCACGGTCGTGACCATCCTTGAACTTCAGGTCGGTGAAGTTGGCCAGGATGATGAGTCCGCGGTATTGGCCTTCGTAGTGCTTGAAGTCGCCCAGACTGGGGCTCCTGTGAAGGGCGGCGCGGCGCAGGCACAGGGTCTGCTCCTGCTGGAGGTCGATTTCTTGAAGTATGTTTTGGGGGGGGAGGCGGAAGCAGCGTCCGTCGTCGGCTTGCCAGTAGCTCAGGTGCTCATCGCCCTTGAGCCTGACGAGCAGGCTGTCGCCTTTCTCTGTCTTGAAGAGGCCTGTCAGTTGGCCCGTGGCCGGGATGGCCAGCATTTGGAGGGCTGGTAACAGGAGTGTCAGTATGGTCAACAAGGTCTTTCTCATCTTGCTTTTTTTGCCGCAGCATAGCCTCTTCATTATTCGTTCGTTTACCCGGCTGTTCATGAATAGAACGGATAGCGGGTGTCGAAGAATGGTTTACAAGGCGTTGTTGATAGCTGCAAATTTAGATGTTTTTCTTCAAAAAAAGGAATAAATGGGGGGTAGAAATGTGACAATTCAAGAATGGGCACATAAAAAACATGCTTTTTCTCTGTTTTTCCTCCTTCCACCGCAAAATGACAATATGTTACGGACTGAAGGTAGAGTGGCTGATAAAGCAATAAAAAACGGCCCGTGTAAAGGGCCGTTTTTTATTGCTTCTGCAATTCTTGCAGACGGGCGATGTACTTGCCCAGTATGTCGAATTCGATGTTCACCACGGTGCCCACCTTGATGTCGTGGAAATTGGTGTGCTCGCGGGTGTAGGGGATGATGGCCACCTCAAAGGTGTTGCGGGTGGGGTTGCACACGGTGAGCGACACGCCGTTCACCGTCACGCTGCCCTTGTCGACCGTGAAGTAGCCGCGCGAGGCCATGCCCAGGTCGAAATCATACTCGAAGGTGAAGTAGGTGCTGCCGTCGGCGTCGGCCATGGCGGTGCACACGGCGGTGCCGTCTACGTGGCCCTGCACGATGTGGCCGTCCAGACGGCCGTTCATCAGCATGGAGCGCTCCACGTTCACATGGTCGCCCACACGCAGCAGTCCCAGGTTCGACTTGTCGAGTGTCTCTTTCATGGCGGTCACCACATACTCGTCGCCCGATATCTTCACCACGGTCAGGCACACGCCGTTGTGGCTCACGCTTTGGTCTATCTTCAGCTGGTCAACGAACGAGCAGGTCAGTGTGAAGTGCACATTGCCGCCTTCTCTCTCAATGGCTCTCACTGTGGCCATCTCTTCTACAATGCCGGAAAACATGTCTGATAGGAATTATTTTTGGTTGGGAAAATATAAAAAATGGGCCGTACCGTGATGTGATGAAACTCCGAGCATATATGATTTGAGAGCTCTCCGCCTTTGTAATCCACCGGCTTTTCAGCTACCCCGAGGGGCGTGGCCCGCCATTGGCAAAAGATGCTTTCTCGGTTTTCTTGAATTATTTGATGAGTATCCCGATCTAACCGATACGGCCCCCGACTCTTTCAAGTCTGCTGCAAAGTTACCACTTTATTGCTGATGTGCCAAACAATCCCGTTTTTTTTATTATTTCTTAGGATTTGATGAGTCGCACCTCACCGTTCTCTCTCTAATAGTCTTTTTAAATCGCTGGCAAAAACAGAGGAATAGCGTCTTGAGCCTTTGTCCCACAAATGGCTCGGGTCATGGAAATATTCAGGGTGGTCTTGATAGAGTCCCTCTGTATGATAGTCTAAAAAGGGAAGACCGTTCTCGCCCGCGGTTTTTTTCAATACATCATAGAAGTCGGAGTCTACTTTAGCATACATCGGTGATACTGTAAACAGGAGCTTTATTCCCTTCGCCTTGCAGAGACGGATGAATTTTTGCACATATGCCAGTTTAAGACGGTCAGCATGCTTGGGGGTGTTCAGATGATAAAGGGTGTTGGGAAAATGTGCTGGTGGTGAATACGGCACATAGCCGTTGCTGCCGTTGTCCAGTCGGGTTACCACAAGTCCTGCCAGGTTCGAGGTGGCCTTGGCATTGAATCGGTATAGGTGTGAGATGCGGTAAGGCCAGTATTTGCCTGCCAGAGCGAATACGGAATCTGCTTGTGCGTTTCTGCCGAAATAGGGGGCAAAAAAAGTAATGCAGGTAAAAGGATCGCGCTCTCTGACATAGTCATTCGGCTGTACTTCAAGACATATCACCTTGGGCGTATGCTTGGCCAGAATATGGCAGAGCATGATGTAGTGCGAAAAGATGTTCTTCGAGCCGTCAATACCTCCATTGTATACGCTCATGCCGAGCGTGTCGCTGATAATGGAGGGTACATAATGGCTGTTGCAGCGTGACGTGCCCATCATTAAGACGTCTTCATGAAAATCGTTTATCAAGTATCTCATTTTCGGGCCTGTTACATCGTGTGTGTGCTGGTTCACCCACCACATGGCCATGCCGCCGGCACGGTCGATGATGAAAAGACCGACAAGGATGAAAAGTATGCTGAATGCTAATTTCTTCATCGTTTTTCAGTTAATGATACACACCTTAAAATTGGAAATAAATGAACTGGTCGCCGCTGAACACGCCAAACAAGATGATGTAGGCTATCATCACAACCAGATACACATGGCGCACCAGCCAGGAGGGTGACTCGGACAGGCGGAACCGCCACTGATACTCGTCGGCGAATTCCTTTGTCGCCAGGACAGCCAGGGCCAGACCGATGGCGATGAAGTTGGCGGCATCGCGGTGGGGAATGCCGGGGTGCAAAAAAATATCTTTCACCACGGTCAGGGCGTCGCCTATGCTGTGAGCACGGAAAAATACAAGCGCAAACGCGACCAGCAGAAAAGTGACGGCCCGGTTCAGCCAAAGCCACCATCCCTTTTTCTTCAGCCCGTATTTCTTCTCAAACCGCCGCTGGGACTTGTCTTTCAGCATGCATACCACCAAGTAGATTCCGAAAATAGAGAAGCAGCACACGTAGGTCCATGCAGCCCCGTGCCAGAAGCCTGAAATGAAAAAGGTAAAGAAAATGGCAAAACACCACCACCACAGGCGGGTGCTGCTGCCCACCATCGGGTAGTAGACATAATCCATGAACCATGAGGTAAGTGAGATGTGATTGCGTTTCCAATATTCTTGCACGGAGGTGGAGAAGAAGTAGGGCCTTCGGAAATTCTCCATCAGCTTGAATCCCATTACTTTAGCGCTTCCGATAGCGATGAGGCTATATCCCGCGAAATCGCCGTACAGCTGGAAGGGAAAAAGCAGGGACGCCAGAAGATAGGAACCGCCGTTGTGCTGGCCCACATTATTATAAACAATGTCCACATACAGGGCACATCGGTCGGCCAGCACCAGTTTCATAAAATAGCCCCACACCATCAGGCTCACACCTGCCATCACGCCGTCGTAATCGAAGCGGTGTTTTTGCTTGAATTGCGGCAGCAGGTTGTAGGAGCGCTCAATAGGTCCCGCCACCAGTTGAGGGAAAAATGAGACAAAGAGCGCATAGGTGAGGAAATTCCTCTCCGGCTTCACATCGCCGCGGTGCACATCTATCATATAGCCCAAGGCCTGGAATATATAGAAGGAAATACCCACCGGCAGCAGGACCCTGAACTTCGGAACCGACATCCGCATGCCAAGATAATGCATCACCTGAGCGACATTCTCTGCCGCGAAGTTGAAATATTTGAAGAAAAAGAGTATCAGAAGATTCAAGACAATGCCGCTAACCAGTAAGGCGGTTTTGTGCTTGGGCCATTTCGCCACTCCGAGTGCCGCCAGATAGGTAATGGCTGTGCTCGACAGGAGGAGCAGGGCATATACCGGCTCCCAGCTCATATAGAAATAATAACTGGCTGCCAGCAAGAAAATATTCCGCCACCTCAGTGTGGGCAATGCATAGTAGACCATGCACACAATGGGAAAGAACAGCAGAAATTCAAATGAATTGAACAGCATGGGCTTTGTGGTTTAGGTGGTTCCTTTTATAGTGTCGGGGCAGCCTTTAAAATCTGAGAATGGTGCCGCCCCAACTCAGACCTACGCCGAAACCGGCAATCATCACTTGCTTGCCAGGCGTGATGATTCCTTTCTCGATACAGTCTTTGAGGCCTATCAGGACGGTCGACGACACGGTGTTGCCCGTATCCGTAAGGTCCACATAGAACTTTTCTTTAGGCAGCATGCACACCTGGCGTAGCGTGTTCAGCATATATTTATTGGCCTGATGAAACACATAGTAGTCTATTTGGTCCTTCACCAGCAGATTCTTCGAGAGCACCTCCTCCATCATGACCGGAACGGTATCGAGCGTGAAGTTGAATATCTCGCCGCCATTCATATACAGGTAATCGTCATACCGTATATGGCCCTCTTCGTCCTCCTCCCACAGACCCGTGGCCTTCTGGCGGGCGGCGCCTGTCTTCACCATGAGATGGCGGGCGCCGCTGCCGTCGGTGCCCAGGGAGAACTCACCTATTTCGGCGAAACCTTCCGTAGATATCAGACAGGCTGCCGCACCGTCTCCAAAAATAGAGCGGTTGCTCTTGTCCGATGGATGCAGATACTTGGTATAGGTCTCCGCGGTCAGCAGGAGCACATTCTTGGCTATGCCGGCGGCAATGAGACCTTTGGCCACGGCCATGCCGTAAATACAGCCGGAGCAGCCCAGATTGAAGTCAAAGGCGCCTGAACGGGTGGGTATGCCCAGCCTATCCTGCAAGACGCAGGCGGTGGAGGGCAGGAAATAGTCGGGGCTCTGGGTGCACAGCAGCAGGAAGTCGACCGACTGCGGGTCAATGCTGTATTCCTCGAATAGTTTCCGGGCGGCTTTTTCTGCCATGTCGCCGGCGGTCTCGCCTTCTGCCGCCAGATGACGTTGCCGGACGCCTACTTTTTGGGCTACCTTCTCGGCATTCCATTCCGGGAATTCTTCCTCCAATACCTCATTGGTCACTACATTTTGGGGAAGGTAGTAAGATAGGGCTTTGATAAACGATACCATTATTTTGAGGCGATGAGATGAAACAGTTGCTCAACCGTTTTACACTTCCGTATCTCAAGCCCTGTCACTTTCTTCCCGTATTCTGTCCTCGCCATGGCGATGATGCCCATGGCGGTCAGCGAAGACCATTCTTCCAGCTCTTGATAGGCGGTGTCCGCTTGAATAGCTGACACGTCGGTGTCGTCAAGCAGATTTGCAAACTTTTCGATAAAATCTTTTAATTCCATAATTGGTCTTTTTTCCAAATGCAAAGTTACAAAAGATTTTAAACAATTCTCTTTCGTCACTTGTAAATCGATGATGATTCTGCGAAAAAAACAGCCGTTGCCAAATAAGGTGACAACGGCTGTTTTTTCTGTGTCTTCTGCTTTGTGTCAGAACGTTTGGGCTGTCTCGGCCAGAATCTCTCCCAGCGTGGGGTGGATATGAATCATATCGGCCAGGTCGGCCACCGTAGCATTGCGCGTCATCAGGCAACTCACTTCCTGCACCATGTCGGAGGCATGGGCTCCGTAGGCGTGGCAGCCTATGAGGCGACCCTCGCCGTCGGCCAGCAGCTTCAGCATGCCGTCGGTAGCATCCATGGCCAGCGCCTTTCCGTTGGCACGGTAGTGCCCTTTCTTGCAGGTGTATACCATGCCGCTTTCCTTGCACTGGTCTTCCGTCACGCCCACACCGGCGGCCTCGGGGTTGGTGAAGATGGCCGAGGGCACGATGTCGAGGCGGATGCTGTCGGTGCGGCCGGCCAGACGGTGCACCACATGCAGTCCTTGATAGGTGGCGGCATGGGCCAGCATGATGCGGCCGTTCACATCGCCTATGGCATAGACACCTTCCACATTGGTCTGCAGCTCGTCGTCCACCGTAATGCCGCCGCGGGTGTAGGCGATGCCGGCGGCTTCAAGGTCGAGTCCTTCGATGCAGGGCCTGCGGCCGGTGGCGATGAGCACCACGTCGGCGGCCACGGTCTCCGTCTTGCCCTTGCGCTCGTAGACCACCCCCTCGGGGGTAATCTCCTTCACACCGGCCTGCATGCGGAAGTCTACACCGCGGCGCGAGAGCAGCGTGCGGAGCCGCTTGGCCACCTCGCTGTCGAGAGCGGGCAGGCATTCTTTCAGAAATTCCACCACGGTTACCTCACTGCCCAGACTGCTGAAGATGGAGGCAAACTCCATGCCTATCACACCGGCGCCTACAATGCACAGGCGGGCCGGCACATGGTCGATGTTGAGCAGTTCGGTCGAGGTCACTACATGGGGCAGGTCGATGCCGGGCACGGGAATGAGTTTGGAGTCGGAGCCGGTGGCGATGATGATGTGGGGAGCCGTGTACTGCTCGTCGCCCACAGCGATGGTGTGGGCACTGGTAAAGCGGGCTTTCCCTCTCACCAGCGTGATGCCGGGCGAGGAGAGCAGGGTCTCCACACCCTGACGCAACTGGCTCACCACCTGGTTCTTGCGGTCCAGTATCTTGGCGAAGTCGACAGGGGCGTCTACGCCTTTCTCGCGCAGCAGACTCATCACCTCGGCCTCATGACACCAGGTCTTGGTGGGAATGCAGCCGCGGTTCAGGCAGGTGCCGCCTGCCTCAGCGCTCTCTACAACGGTCACCTGAAGGCCCAGACGGGCGGCCTCGCCGGCGGCACGGTAGCCGCCGGGACCGCTTCCTATTATAATAAGGTCAGTACTGGTCATGCGTTGTCGGCTTTGTCGGCAAGCAGCTGCCAGTAGGTCAGTATCGGGTGCTTGGCGGCCAGCACGTCGTCCACACGCCCTATCGGGGTGCGCAGGGGGGCGTTCTTCACCGTGTCGGGCTCCTCGGCGGCTTCCTTGGCTATCTGGCGCATCACGTCGATGAAACTGTCGATGGTGTCCAGACTCTCGTTCTCGGTGGGCTCTATCATGAGGGCCTCGTGGAAGAGCAGCGGGAAGTAGATGGTGGGAGCGTGGAATCCGTAGTCGAGCAGACGCTTGGCCACATCCATCGTCGTCACACCGGTCGACTTATCTTTCAGACCGTTGAACACAAACTCGTGTTTGCAGATGGTGTCGATGGGCAACTCATACACGTCCTTCAGACGCTCCTTGATGTAGTTGGCGTTGAGGGTGGCCAGTGGACCCACCTCCTTGATGTGCTCGCGGCCCAAAGACAAAATGTAGGTGTAGGCGCGCACTGCCACGGCGAAGTTGCCAAGATAGGCACCCACGGCGATGCTCTTGTCGTCGCGCTCCACACTGTACACACCGTCGTTCAGCACCACCTTCGGACGCGGAAGCAGATGCTCCAGTCCCTCGCGCACGCCCACAGGGCCGCTGCCGGGACCACCGCCGCCGTGAGGTGTCGAGAAGGTCTTGTGCAGGTTGATGTGCATCACGTCGAAGCCCATGTCGCCGGGACGGCTCACACCGAGCATCGGGTTTAGGTTGGCACCGTCGTAGTACATCAGACCGCCGCAGGCATGCACCATCTTGGCTATCTCGGGTATCTGGGGCTCAAAGAGGCCCAGCGTGTTGGGGTTGGTCATCATCATGCCGGCGATGCTGTCGTCGAGCAGGGTGCGCAGGTGCTCCACATCGACCACACCCTCGGGGGTGCTGCGCACCTCCACCACTTCCAGTCCGCACACGGCGGCAGAAGCGGGGTTGGTGCCGTGGGCACTGTCGGGCACAATCACCTTCGTGCGTTTCGCATCACCGCGCTCGGCGTGGTAGCTGCGTATAATCATCAGACCGGTCAGCTCGCCGTGGGCACCGGCAAAGGGGTTCAGCGTGAACTCCTTCAGACCGGTAAGGGCTGCCAGACTCTTCTGCAGGTGGTAGTACACGGCCAGGGCTCCCTGACTGGTGCAGTCGGGCTGCAGGGGGTGCAGGTCGCTGAAACCGGCCATGTTGGCGGTCTCCTCGTTGATCACGGGGTTGTACTTCATCGTGCAGCTGCCCAGCGGATAGAATCCGTTGTTCACACCGAAGTTGTTGCCGCTGTGGTTGGTGTAGTGGCGCACCACGGTCATCTCGTCACACTCGGGCAGGGGAGCATCGTCCTTGCGCCGCATTTCTTCGGGCACGGCATAGTCGCCGTATTCGTTGGCGGGCAGGCTGAAGCCTTCACGGCCGGGTTTCGACAGTTCGAAAATCAGGTTTCCGTATAGTTTGCTGTTCATTTGGCGTCCTCCTCAGTTAGTGTTACGAATCGGTCTATCTCTTCTTTCGTGCGCTTCTCCGTCACGGCTATCATCAGGGTGTGGTCGTCTATCTTCACACCGCCCAGGATGCCGTTGGCAAGCAGACGCTCCATCAGACGGTCCACGTCGCCATCGTAGCGCACGCAGAACTCGTTGAAGAAGGGCTGGTTGAAAGCGGGCTGGAAATGGCCGGTGGCCACCAGGCGGTCCAGCATGTAGTGGGCGCCGGCATACGATGCCTGCGCGGCGGCTTTCAGACCTTCCTTGCCCATCACCGAGAGGTAGATGGTGGCGTAGAGGGCCATCAGGCTCTCGTTGGAGCAGATGTTGGAGGTGGCCTTCTGGCGGCGGATGTGCTGCTCGCGGGCCTGCAAGGTCAGCACGAAGGCGCGCTGGCCACGGTTGTCGCGGGTCATGCCCACGATGCGGCCGGGCATCTTGCGCATCAGCTTCTCCGTGCAGCACATGTAGCCGAAGTAGGGACCGCCGAACGACATGGGCAGACCGAGCGACTGGCCGTCGCCCACTGCCACGTCGGCTCCCCACTCAGCGGGGCTCTTCAGCAGGGCCAGGTCGGCGGCCACGCTGTTGATGATGAAGAGGGCTTTCTGCTGGTGGCAGGCATCGGCCATGCCGCCGAAGTCTTCCACTACACCGTAGCGGTTGGGCTGCTGCACCACCACGCCGGCCACACCGCCCTCAGCGAGCAGGCGCTCCACGTCGGCTTTGTCGGTGGCGCCGTCTTTCTCGGCGGCCTCCAGCAGCTCCACACCGTGGAAGTGGGCATAGGTGCGCACTACCTGCAGGGTCTTCGGGTCGATGGTCTTCGACACCACCACCTTGTTGGCTTTCTTCGACTGTGCGGCGGCCATGAGTACGGCCTCGGCCGTGGCGGTCGTGCCGTCGTACATCGAGGCGTTGGAGATGGCCAGCCCGGTCAGGGCGGTCATCATGCTCTGGTATTCGAAGATGTAGTGAAGGGTGCCCTGCGAAATCTCGGCCTGATACGGCGTGTAGCTGGTCAGAAACTCTGAGCGTTCCACGATGCTGGGTATCACAGAGGGAGTATAGTGGTCGTAAACACCGGCGCCGGCAAACACCGTGAGCCGCTGGTTCTCGCCACACAGGCGGGCAAAGTGCTGGCGTATCTCGATCTCGCTCTTGGCAGAGGGGAGGTCGTACTCACCGTGCCACCGTATCTGCTCGGGAATCTCGGCAAACAGGTCGTCGAGCTTCTCGATGCCGGTGGCCCGCATCATCGCCTCAAGGTCTTCCTGGGTATGCGGAAAATATTTGTACATGTCTTTTCGCTGGTTTTTGTATTTTATGAGGGGGTGCTCCTTCTTACTGCTTGGCGCAGAATTCCTCGTAGGCGGCGGCGTCCATCAGGTTGTCTACCTCTTCTTTGTCGGAGAGTTCCACCTTGATAATCCAGTTGGCGAAGGCGTCGCTGTTCAGCAGCTCGGGGGTGTCGGCCAGGGCGTCGTTCACTTCCACCACAGTGCCGCTCACAGGCGAAATGAGGTCGCTGGCGGCCTTCACGCTCTCCACAGCGCCAAATTCAGAACCGGCTTCCACCTCATCGTCCACTTCGGGCATGTCTACGTATACCACGTTGCCCAGTGCGTGCTGTGCATAGTCGGTAATGCCGATGTAGCCGAATTCACCCTCGATACGTACATACTCGTGACTCTCTGAGTAGTAGAGTCCTTCAATCACTTTTGCCATAGTCTTAAATTGTTTTATTGGGTTTGTTGGATAATTTTGTTTGCTTATTTCTTGTAGTGCTTGTCGTAGAAACGCTTCTTCACCACCACACCGGGGAAGGTCTTCTTCCTGATCTGAACCTCCAGCGGAGTGCCCAGCTTGGCATGGGGCCAGCTTGGCATGGGGAGTCTCTACAAGGGCCATGCATACGCTCTTGCCGGTGGAGATGGAGTTGTAGCCGGTGGTCACCTCGCCCACCTGCACACCGTCGTGCAGCACGGGATAGCCGTGGCGGGGCACGGCGCGGCCTTCCAGCTCGATGCCAATCACGCGGCGCGCCACACCGTTGGTCTTCTGCTCCAACAGGGCGTCGCGGCCTATGAACTCGGGCTTGTCGAACTTGCAGAACATGCTCAGACCGCACATCACGGGCGAAATCTCGTCGGAGAGCTCGTCACCGTACAGGGGCAGACCCACCTCGAAGCGGAGGGTGTCGCGGCAGCCCAGTCCGCAGGGCAGGCAGCGCTTGCTCTCCATGAGCAGGTCCCACTGGCGGCGGATGAAGTCGTGCGAGCCGTAAATCTCAAAACCGTCCTCGCCGGTGTAGCCGGTGCGGCTCACTATCACGGTCTCACCATCGGTGTCGATGGTCTTGCAGGTGTAAAACACCAGATCGCTCACCTTCATGCCCAGCACTTCTTCCACCACCTGTTCGGCCTCGGGACCCTGCACGGCCACCTGGCCGTAGTAGTCGGAGCAGTGGGCGAAGTTTACGTCGTAGCCTTCGAGATGCTCTTGCATCCAGGCCACGTCCTTGTCGATGTTGGCGGCGTTGATCACGAGGAAAAAGTCGTTCTCGCCCATCTTGTATACCAGCAGGTCGTCTACAGTGCCTCCGTTGGGATAGCACATCATGCCGTAGAAGATCTTGCCGATGGGGGCGTCTTTCACATCGTTGGTGAAGATGTGGTTCACATACCGCTCGGCATCGGCGCCCTTGATGCGTACCTCACCCATGTGCGATACATCGAACACACCGCTGTGCTGGCGCACGGCGTTATGCTCCTCGATGATGGATGAGTACTGGATGGGCATGTCGAAACCGCCGAAGGGGGAGATGAGGGCGCCCAGCGCCACGTGGCGGTCGTAAAGACAGGTTCTTTTGTTTTCCATAATTCTTAGCTTTAATTATGATGGTTATTGGATGATAATGTCGGTCAAGTCTTTCTTAGTGAGATGCAGGATGGTGTCGCTGGGGCAGTCGGGCAGGGCGGCTTCTACGGCGCTGCGCTCATAACTGATGCCGATGAGGGGCTGGATGATGTCGCGCTCCATATCACCCACCAGGAAGAAGTCGCCGGTCAGGTCGGCGTGGCGTATCACCCCATGGCGCACCTCGAGCCGCATCTCCAGTTCGCCCACACCTTCTATCCTGCGTTTGCGCACCAGGGTGTAGGCGGGGTTGTGGCCGTATAGAAACGTGGGGGTGAGGTATTCCTGGCGCATCGCCTCTATGCGGGCCACGGCGGCATCGTCGAGTTGTTCCTCGCTGTCGCACAGGCGGCTGCGGAAGGCTTGTTTCACCTGTTCCAGACTCAGGCTGGTGTAGTCTTTCAGCAGGGCGATGTGCTGCCGCACGCTCTTCACTCCTTTGCTCACCAGCTTGGCGTCGCTCGGCGTGATGCTGCCCACCATGTGCTCCATGTTGGTGTCGTAGAGCAGGGTGCCGTGCACGATGCTCTTGCCGGGCAGGTGATAGAAAGCGTTGCCCGATACCTTGCGGCCGTCGATGAGCAGGTCGTTGCGACCGCTCGACCGGGCCTCTATGCCCAGCTCGTGGAGCACGAGCAGCAGCATGTTGATGTAGCGGTTGTAGGTGAAGTTCACGTTGTCTTCCTTCGTGATGTAGGAAAACATCACATTGCTTCGGTCGGCATACACACAGCCGCCCCCGCTCTTGCGGCGCACGATTTCGATGTGATGGCGGCGGCAGTAGTCTATGTTTACCTCGTTTTCCATCACTTGGTTGCGCCCGAATATCACCGTCGGGTCTACCTGCCACATGAAAAAAGCGTCATCGCAGTCCATCTCCCTGGCCACATATTCTTCCATGGCCAGGTAGAAGCTGAGATGACGCTGTTGCTCATCAGGCAGGGAGATGTATTTCATAGCTTTTCGTCCGGTGTCGGATTGTTGCCGCAAAGTTAGCCAATAATGGCGATATGGCCAAGGGTTTGGCGCCTTTTTTTGACACCGCGGAAAAAAACTTCTCCCTTTCGTTATTGTTTCAGCAAGTACGCCTTCAGGTCGCCGAAGTCCTTGCCCAGGGCCACGCTCTGTTTCGTGCCCCGCATGAAGGCGGCCAAACGCTCGGGTATCGCCGTGTCGGTGCCTACCGTGGCATCTACCTTCTCCTTGAATTTGGCGGGATGGGCGGTCTCGCAGAACACGCCGGTCTCGCCCGGCAGGAGCAGGTCTTTCAGGGCCTGGTAGCCGCATGCGCCGTGGGGGTCGCAGAGATAGTGGTGGCTCTCGTAGCACTCGCGCAGGGCGGCGCGGATGGAATAGTCGGTGTAGGCGGCTCCGCCGATGAGCGAGGCGATGCGCTCGTGCGAGCCTCCGTAGAGGTCGATGACACGGGCAAAGTTGCTCGGGTCGCCCACGTCCATGGCGTTGGCCAGGGTCTGGCGGGTGGGCTGCGGATGGTATTCACCCGTCTGCAGATACTGGTAGAACACGTCGTTGCTGTTGTTGGCGGCGATGAAACGGCTGATGGGCAGTCCCATGCGGTGGCCGAAGAGGGCGGCGGTGATATTGCCGAAGTTGCCGCTTGGCACACACACCACTAGGCGGTCGGCCTTGCCCAGTTCCTTCATGCGGGCATAGGCATTGAAATAGTAGAATGCTTGGGGCAGGAAACGGGCCACATTGATGGAGTTGGCGCTCGTGAGCCGCATGTGGCGGTTCAGTTCGGAGTCCATGAAGGCGCTCTTCACCAGCCGCTGGCAGTCGTCGAACACGCCGTCTATCTCCAGCGCTGTGATGTTCTGTCCCAAGGTGGTGAACTGGCACTCCTGGATGGGACTCACCTTGCCTTTGGGGTAGAGCACGTAGACATGGATGCCCTCCACGCCCAGAAAACCGTTGGCCACGGCCGAGCCGGTGTCGCCGCTCGTGGCCACGAGCACGTTGATGCGCTCATCATTGCCGCGGCAGGTCAGGAAGTATTGCAGCAGGCGGGCCATGAAACGGGCGCCTACATCCTTGAAGGCAAGGGTGGGGCCATGGAAGAGCTCCAGCGAGTAGATGGTGGGGGTCACTTCCACCACGGGACAGTCGAACTGCAGGGTGTCCCACACAATCTCGTGCAGGGCGTCCTGCTCCACGTCCTCGCCGAAGAAGGCGTCGGCCACGACGCAGGCGATGTCCTGGAAACGGAGGTGCTCGATGCCCTCGAAGAATTCGTCGGGCAGGCGGTGGATGGTTTCGGGCATATACAGGCCCCTGTCGGGAGCCAGACCGTTCACTACGGCCTCTTCGAGGGTGGCCATGGGGGCTTGGTGGTTGGTGCTGTAGTATCTCATAGTGTTGCTTTTTTATTCGTCGTTCATAAATGTCTGCATAAACTCCTGCAGGCGCAGCATGCCGTAGCTGCCGCTCACGCAGCTTACCTCGTCGAAGGTCTGCACCCCGTCGGGCTCGATGCCACGATGCCAGATGGCCAGGGGCACGGGCTCGCTTACATGGGTGCGTATCTCCACGGGGGTGGGGTGGTCGGGGAGCACGGCTATGCTCACGGGCTCCTGCCACTGGCTCACCTCACGGTAGATGGGGCCTACCACGCGGCTGTCCAAGTTCTCTATCGTGCGCAGTTTCAGGGCCAGATCGCCGTCGTGGCCAGCCTCGTCGCTTGCCTCTACGTGCAGAAACACGAAGTCGTCGGTGCGGAGAGCCTCAAGCGCTGCGGCGGCCTTGCCCTCGTAGTTGGTGTCGGCCAGACCGGTGGCGCCCGGCACCTCGATGATGCGCAGACCGGCATAGTGGCCGATGCCCTTGATGAGGTCTACCGCCGATATCACAGCTCCACGGCGCAGCTGGGGATAGGTGGTGCTGAGCGGTTCCATGTGGGGTCGGTAGCCGGGGCTCCAGGGCCAGATAGAGTTGGCCGGCACGCGGCCCTCTGTCTTCCGCTGCAGGTTGAAGGGATGCTGGCTCAGCAGCTGCTGTGAGCGCAGGATGAGCCGGTTGATGAGGTCGGCGGTCTCCTGGGCGCTGAGCTGTCCTTCCTCGTCGGGGCCCTTCCAGACTGGGTCGGCTTTCACCAGAAGCGGCTCCCATGCTTCGTTGGGGTGGTCGTGAGGAGGAGCGCACACCACATGCTTGTTGCCACCGCGTATCACCAGCAGGTGGCGGTACTGGATGCCGGGTATCAGCTGCACGCGCTCGTCGCCGAGCGCCTCGTTCAGCGCCAGGATGAGCCGGGTGCCTTCCTCGGTGGTCAGATGCCCTCCGTGGTGGTTCTGGATGCGGCCGTCGGCCAGCGTGATGATGTTGCAGCGCACGGCCATGTCGTCGGGGCGCATCTCGTAGCCTATCGAGGCGGCCTCGAGTGGCCCGCGGCCCTCATACACCTCGTTGAGGTCATAGCCCAGGATGGCGGTGTTGGCCACTTCCGAGCCGGGTGAGAAGCCGTCGGGTATGGTGATGAGCCGGCCGGTGCGCCCCTCACGGGCCAGGAGGTCGATGTTGGGCTTATGGGCGGCTTGTAGCGGAGTGAGTCCGTTCAGGCGGTCTATGGCGTGGTCGGCCATGCCGTCGCCTAAGATGATGAGATGTTTCATGATGTGTGGGGTTAGATGTTGGCCACCGACATGATGTTGGCGAAGACACCGGCGGCGGTGACACTGGCACCGGCACCGTAGCCCTGTATGAGCATGGGATACTCTTTGTAGCGCTCAGTGGTGAGCATCACGATGTTGTTCGAGCCTTCCAGGTCGTAGAAGGGATGTCCTTTCTCCACTTCCTGCAGCGCCACACTGGTGCGGCCGTGGTCCATCGTGGCCACGAAGCGCCAGCGCTTGCCCTCGGCGGAGAGGCGTGCTCGGCGGCGCTCGAAATCGGCGTCGAGCTCGGGAAGACGGCGCCAGAAGTCTTCGGTGCTGCCTTCAAAGTAGTCGGCGGGCACGAAGAGATGTTTCTCTACGTCTTCCTGCTCCACCTTGTAGCCGGCCTCGCGGGTCAGAATCACCAACTTGCGCACCACGTCGGTACCGCTCAGGTCCACGCGGGGGTCGGGCTCGCTGTAGCCTTGTTCTTTGGCGCGGCGCACGGTCTCGGAGAAGGGCACGTCGGCGCTTATCTCGTTGAAGATGAAGTTGAGCGTGCCGCTCAGCACGGCCTGTATCTTGAGTATCTTGTCGCCTGAGTTGCGCAGGTCGTTGATGGTGCCGATGATGGGCAGACCGGCGCCTACATTGGTCTCATAGCGGAATTTCACGCCGCGGGCCACAGCGGTGTGCTTCAGCCGCAGATAGTTGTCATAGTCCGACGAGGCGGCTATCTTGTTGGCAGCTATCACACTCACGTTGTGCTCCAGCAGGGTGGGGTAGAGGGCGGCCACCTCGCGGCTGGCCGTGCAGTCCACAAACACGCTGTTGAAGATGTTCATGCCCACCACCTCGTTGAGCAGCCGGTGGTTGTCGCTGGGCGCCGATTCGGCCAGCAGCTCGCGGTAGCGGTTCAGGTCGATACCGTCGCGGTTGAATATACCTTTTGTTGAACTGGCAACGCCTACTACATTGAGTTTCAGTCGGCTATGTTCCTTTAGCTCTTCGTATTGGTCTTTTATCTGCTCGATGAGTTTGCTGCCCACGGTGCCCACACCGCAGATGAATAGGTTGAGCACCTTGTATTCGGACAGGAAGAAGGAGTCGTGTATCACATTGAGCGACTTACGCAGCAGCCGGCTCTCTACCACGAAGGAGATGTTGGTCTCCGAGGCGCCCTGCGCACAGGCTATCACACTGATGCCGCTGCGGCCCAGGGTGCCGAAGAGCTTGCCGGCTATGCCGGGGGTGTGCTTCATGTTCTCGCCCACGATGGCCACCGTGGCAAGGTCGGTCTCCACCTGCATGGGATACATGGCGCCCTCTTCTATCTCCTTGGCAAACTCGTGGTTCAGCACGTCGACGGCATTCTGCTCGTCTTCCTTGCGCACACCGATGGAGGTGGAGTTCTCCGACGAGGCCTGCGACACCATGAACACGCTGATGCCGTTGTCGGCCAGGGTGGTGAATATGCGGCGGTTCACACCGATCACACCCACCATCGACAGACCCGTCACGGTGATGAGCGAGGTGCCCTTGATGCTGGAGATACCCTTGATGGGACGGCGGTCGTCGTCGGTCTCTTCCTGTATCACAGTGCCTTGCCCGTCGGGGTTGAAGGTGTTCTTCACCATGATGGGTATCTTCTTCACACACACGGGATAGATGGTGGGGGGATATATCACCTTGGCGCCGAAGTTGCACAGCTCCATGGCCTCGATGTAGCTCAGGTGGTTGATGGTATAGGCGCTCTTTATCACCTTCGGATCGGCGGTCATGAAACCGTCCACGTCGGTCCATATCTCCAGACACTCGGCATCCAGGGCGGCGGCTATGATGGCGGCGGTGTAGTCGCTGCCGCCGCGGCCTAAGTTGGTGATGTCGCCTGTGTTGCAGTCGCGGCTGATGAAGCCGGGCACCAGCGATATTTGGGGCAGACGGGCAAAAGCTTGGCGAACCAGTGGATAGGTGGTCTCGCTGTCGAGCACGTGCTTGCCGTTCTTGCGCTGAGTTTTGATGAAGTCGCGGGCGTCGAACCACTGGGCGTCTTCCATCAGGGTGGCCACGATGCGGCTGCTCAGACGCTCACCATAGCTCACGATGGCGTCGAGAGTCTTGCCGCTCAGGTCGTGTATCAGGAATACGCCGAAGAGAATGCTCTTCAGCTCGTCGAAAAGGGTGTCTACCTGGCCGAGCAGGGTGGCGCGCTTGCGGGCGTCGCCTATCACGGCGCCAATCATGTCGTGATGGCGGGCCTGCATCTTTCCGAAGGCCACGGCATAGCTCTCGTCGCCCTTGCAGGCCATTTCCGAGGTAGCTATCAGCTGGTCGGTGATGCCGCCGAGGGCACTCACCACCACTACTACGGGCTGGTGGGCGGCTGCCTGCTCTACAATCTTTTTCAAATTAAGAATACTCTCTACGGAACCTACGGATGTTCCGCCAAATTTCATTACTTTCATCTCTATTGAGGTATAATTTTTAGGTATGGCCCCGCCTACAAATGGGGGCTTCGACAACTACTTGTCTTTATTAATTTGCAAAAATAGTAAGTTTTTCGTCAAAATAAGTCTTTTTTTACGAAAAAGTGGACTCGTCTATGAAAAAGTGGAAATTATTTGCGGGATTGTTTTTTTTTGTTACCTTTGCATCAATTAAACAGTCAAATAATAAAAGTATACTATTATGAAAAAGTTATTCTCTTTTATCGCAGCATGTCTGCTGGCAGTTCCTACCTTCGCACAGTTCAGCTCCGGAGGTTTTTCAATCGACGAGGAGCACACTTACTGGGGTATTCGCCTCGGTGTGGCCTTCGGTGGAATAGGCGGCGACATTGAGGCGGAAGACGGCCGTACGGGTATGACGCTGGCCGGTATCGTGGGCCTGCGCGTGTCGGAGACGGCTCCGGTGTTCCTGGAGACGGGTCTCTACTATACCGAGCGTGGCGGTGAGAAACTGAAAGCGGGCGGTCAGGCTCTTGGCCATGACGGTCACCTCAACTATCTCGAGGCTCCGCTTCTCATCAAGTATGGCTTCGGACTGGAAAACGAAGTGGCCGTCCTGCCTTTCCTGGGTCCGTATTTAGGCATGGGCATCAGCGGCAACTATAAATTCCTGAACCATCCTGAGATGGGATTCAAGCTGGGTTGCGGCTTCGAGTGGAGCAATCTCTATGGCGAGCTCGCCTATCAGTTCGGTGTCACCAACATTGCCGATGGCGACGAACTTCCCACAGGACTTGACAAGAATGCTTCCTCGCACGGTCATGCTCTGTGCGTCAACATCGGTATCAACTTCTAATTTTTTTGTAAACCATAAGATGGCGCCTGGCTTTTGACAGACGCCATCTTCCTTTTCTACAGAGGGATAACCACCCTCCTCAATACTATGATAAAAGAATTGCAGATTCGCGTGTCGCCACAGGTGGCGGCGGCCGAGAGCGCTATAAGAGAGTTCATTGCCCGTGAGCAGGCCATCGACGCCCGCACCATCTGCCATGTGCGGGTGCTCAAGCGAAGTATCGATGCGCGCCAGCGCAACATAGTGGTCAATCTCACTGTGAGGGTCTATGTCAACGAGATGCCGGCTGATGAGCCCTTTACCGTCACGCATTATGGTGATGTGTCGGAGTGTCCCGCTGTCGTCGTGGTGGGAGCTGGACCGGGTGGCCTCTTCGCCGCACTGCGTCTTATTGAACTCCACCTGCGGCCCATCGTCATCGAACGGGGTAAGGATGTGAGGGAACGCAAAAAAGACCTTGCCGCCATCACCCGCACACAACAGGTGGACCCGGAGAGCAACTACTGCTTCGGCGAGGGAGGGGCGGGCGCCTATTCCGATGGAAAACTCTATACACGCTCCAAAAAACGGGGCAGTGTCGACAAGATTCTCAATGTGTTCTGTCAGCACGGCGCCTCTACGGCCATCCTCACCGATGCCCACCCGCATATCGGTACCGACAAACTGCCGCGCGTCATCGAGAATATGCGCAGCACCATCCTGCGCTGCGGCGGCGAGGTGCACTTCCAGACCAAAATGACGGCCCTCACCCTGAGTGGCGACGAGGTGGTGGGGGTGGAGACGCTCCATTTGCTCACGGGGCAGACGCGTGCCTTCCGCGGACCGGTCATCCTGGCCACAGGCCATTCGGCACGCGACGTCTATCAGTACCTTGCTGCCAATGAGGTGGAAATCGAGGCCAAGGGCATCGCCGTGGGCGTGCGACTGGAACATCCCAGCGCGCTCATCGACCGCATCCAGTATCACAACAAGGAGGGGCGCGGACGCTATCTCCCCGCCGCCGAGTACAGCTTCGTCACACAGGTCGACGGACGCGGTGTCTATTCCTTCTGCATGTGCCCCGGAGGCTTTGTCATACCGGCCGCCACCGCACCGCAGCAGGTGGTGGTCAACGGCATGAGCCCGAGCCAGCGCAACACGCAGTGGTCCAACAGCGGCATGGTGGTGGAACTGCGCACCGACGATGTGGAGGGCGACGACCCGCTGCGCATGATGCGGTGGCAGCAACGCCTGGAGCAGGAGTGCTGGCAGCAGGCCAACCGCAAACAGACGGCGCCCGCACAGCGCATGGCCGACTTCGTGAAGGGACGGCTCAGCTACGACCTGCCCAAGAGCAGCTATGCGCCGGGACTTATCTCCAGTCCGCTCCATTTCTGGCTGCCTGAGGGTATCGGCAGCCGCCTGCGCCAGGGCTTTGAAAAATTCGGACAGATGCGCCGCGGCTTCCTTACCAACGAGGCCGTGCTTATCGGTGTGGAGACCCGCACCTCGGCACCCGTGCGCATCCTGCGCTGCGGCGATACGCTCCAGCATGTGCGCCTGCGCGGCCTCTTCCCCTGCGGCGAGGGCGCCGGCTATGCGGGCGGCATCGTGTCGGCGGGTGTCGACGGCGAGCGCTGTGCCGACAGCTGCGCCGAAATGCTCGGAAAATAATCAATCACCACTAATATTTACTATCGTGAAAAAGTTTTTTTTATTAGCCTTTGTGCTGTTTACTGTCCTCACAGGTTTTGGGCAGAACAACAACGTGTATGCCTACATTATTGACAACAGCGGCACACCCACCAATGTGCGTAATTCGCCCAACGGAAAAGTGGTGGCGCAACTTGATCCAGATGAAAACTGTGTGGTCGAGCTCCTCTCTGTGAAGAACAACTGGTGGAGAATAGCCCCGGAGGTGATAACCGAGGGCGACAATCCCCGCGATTTCTCGCTGAAGGGGTCGAAGACGGGCTATTGGATTCATTACTCGCTCATCTACTTCGGCATTGCGGGCGACCCCACCAGCTGTGTGCGCACGAGCCCCTCGTACAAGGCGAGCGTAGTGTCGCTTGAGGGCTGTAGCGAACTCATCTTCCATCCTCTGGCCATCAGCGGGAAATGGATCAAGGTGGTCTCCGACGACAAGAGAGTCAAGGGATGGATGCCCACCGACCGCATCTGCTTCAATCCGCTCACTACCTGCCCGTAAAACATACCTGTGAGAAATGCTTTTGTGCATAAAAGTAATTAAACCCAACTGAAAAAACTGTAATGAAAAAACTAATATTCCTTTCCGCTCTTTTAGTCTTCGGCTCATGGGCTGAAGCACAGGACAAACTGTACCATAATGAATTCCCGCTCGGCGACGTGACTTTGTTGGACGGTCCGCTGAAAAAAGCATGCAACCTGAACGTCAGGACGCTGCTGCAGTATGACTGCGACCGGCTCCTCGCTCCCTACCGCAAGGAGGCCGGACTTACGCCGAAAGCCAAGGCTTACCCCAACTGGGACGGACTCGACGGACATGTGGGCGGCCACTACCTGACGGCCCTGGCCCTGAATGCCGCCACGGGCAACACCGAATGCCGGGAGCGGATGGAATATATGATCAGCGAATTGCAGGAATGTGCCGACGCCAACAACAGGAACCATCCTGAGTGGGGACGCGGCTACGTGGGCGGCATGCCCAACAGCGAGCGCATCTGGTCTACCTTCAAAAAGGGTGACTTCGGCACCTATTTCGGTTCATGGGCGCCTTTCTATAATCTCCATAAGATGTATGCCGGTCTGCGCGACGCATGGCTCTACTGTGGAAACGAACAGGCGAAAAAACTTTTCCTGGGCTTCTGCGACTGGGCCATCGACCTGACCGCAGGCCTCACGGATGCCCAGATGGAACAGATGCTCGGCAATGAGCACGGCGGAATGAACGAGGTGCTCGTCGATGCCTATGCCATCACAAAAGAGAAAAAATACCTCGACGTGGCACGCCGCTTCTCCCATCGCCGGCTGCTCACCCCTATGTCGCAGCGGCAGGACAATCTCGACAATATGCACGCCAACACACAGGTGCCCAAAGTGGTGGGATTTGAGCGCATCGCCGAACTGAGCGGCGACGAGACCTATCATGATGCCGGCGCTTTTTTCTGGGATGTAGTCACCGGTGAGCGGTCTCTCGCCTTCGGCGGAAACAGCCGCCGTGAGCACTTCCCCAGTAAGGATGCCTGCATGGACTTCATCAACGACATCGACGGACCGGAGAGTTGCAATACCAACAATATGCTGAAACTCACCGAGAATCTGCACCGGCGCAACCCCGAGGCCCGCTTTGCCGACTACTACGAGCTGGCCACCTTCAACCATATCCTCTCCTCACAGCATCCCGGCCATGGCGGTTATGTCTATTTCACACCTGCCCGCCCGCGTCACTACCGCAACTACTCCGCACCCAACGAGGCCATGTGGTGCTGCGTGGGTACTGGCATGGAGAACCACGGAAAATACGGACAGTTCGTCTATACGAGAAACGCTTCCACCCTCTTCGTCAACCTGTTTGTCGCCTCTGAACTCAACTGGAAGGAAAAAGGCATCGTCCTTCGCCAGGAGACGCTCTTCCCTTATGCTGAGACCAGCCGCATCACCATCGCTCAGGGCAAGGGGGCCTTCGACCTGCTCGTACGCTATCCCGGATGGGTAAAGCCTGGTGAGTTCAAGGTGATGGTCAACGGCCAGCCCGTCGGCATCGTCACAGGGCCTTCTTCCTATGTCACCATCTCGCGCAAATGGAAGAAAGGCGATGTGGTGGACATCACCTTCCCCATGCACAACAGCATCAAGTATCTGCCCAATGAGCCGCAGTACATCGCCCTCATGCATGGTCCCATCCTCCTGGGCATGAAGACCGGCACTGAGGACCTCGCACATCTCATCGCCGATGACAGCCGTTTCGGACAATATGCCAGTGGCAGGAAACTGCCTGTCAATGAGGCGCCCATTCTCATCAACAACCATATCAGCGATATCGCCAATCAGTTGCAGCCCATAGCGGGCAAGCCTCTGCATTTCACCCTCAGCACGAAGATGGTGAATCCCATCCACAATGAGATAATGCCTTTCTTTGAGATTCACGACTCCCGCTACATGATGTATTGGCTGGCGCTCTCCGAGGACAGCTACCAGAGTTATCTCGACGGACTGGCCAAGGCGGAGCAGGAGCGCCAGGCGCTCGAGGCACGCACCATAGACAAGGTGCAGCCGGGCGAACAGCAGCCGGAGACCGACCACAAGATGGAGACCGACCGTTCGGAGGTGGGCAATAACAACGACACGTTCTTCCGTGATGCCAGCGATGGCCATTATTTCAGTTACCTCATGCAGACCGGCGGACAGACCGACCTCAGCCTGCGCCTGAAATACTGGGGCGTGGGTGAATGGAAGTCGCACGAGTTCGACATTCTCATCGACGATGTGCTGGTGAAGGAGGTGAACAACACGGGCAAGTACCGCATCTCTGAGTTCAAATACGAAACCTATCCCATACCCGCCCACCTGCTCAAGGGCAAGACACAGGTCCGTGTGAAGTTTGTGGCCAAACCCCGTAAGCAGATTGGAGAAATCTACGAGGTGAGAATGGTGAAGGGAAATGAGAGATGAGTTTTCGGCATTTGTTTGTGTTTCTACAATATATTTCTTAACTTTAGCCCCGAATTAGGAAAAAGCAGCACTTATTATGGCAACATTGAGAAAATACCCTGTCGGAATACAAAGTTTTGAGACTATCCGCATGGACGGATACGTGTATGTAGACAAGACCCCGCTTATCTACAAGATGATAACCGAGGGTAAGCCATATTTTATGAGCCGTCCCAGGCGGTTCGGAAAGTCGCTGCTGTGTTCCACACTCGAGGCCGTTTTTCAGGGGCGGCGTGAACTCTTTGAAGCTTTCACCACCGAGGAAGGCATAGAGCAGCCACAGCTCTTCATCGCCACCACCAATTGGAAGTGGAATCGGTATCCCGTCATTCATTTCGACTTCAGCAAGAACAAAATCTACACCACCGAGATTCTCGACTTGCAAATAGACAACACCCTCTCGCAATACGAACAGGAATATGGCATCACGCCCACTACTACCGACAGCAGCACGCGTTTCCAGCGCATCGTCACCGAGGCTCACCGCCAGACGGGGCGGCGTGTCGTGGTGATTGTCGACGAATATGATAACTTCATGCTGCACAGCATCGGCGACAGAAAACTGGAAGAGGGCGTTCGCATCCGCTTCTCCAACCTCTTCGGACCGCTGAAAGCGCTTGACGATCACCTGCAGTTTGTCTTCATCACCGGCATTTCCAAATTCTCGCAGATGGGCATATTCAGCACACTGAACAATTTGAAGAACATTTCCATGTTGCCCAACTACGAGGCATTGTGCGGCATCACAGAGGAGGAACTCACCACACAGCTTCAGCCTGACATAGAACTGCTGGCACAAAATCGGGGTGAATCGAAAGAGAAGACTTTTGCGGAACTGAAACGCATGTACGACGGCTACCACTTCTGCCACAAAAGAACGGATATATACAATCCTTTCAGTCTGTTCAATGCTTTTGATTCAGGTGAAATCAAAGACTATTGGTTCGACAGTGCCACTCCCGGTGCCGTCATCGACATGCTGGCCAAAATGCCGCCAATCACCCTTGCTGACATCGACGGCGTAAACTGTCCCTCCGACCGATTCGACGTGCCGTTCAATAGCTACGACGACCCGCTGCCCGTGCTTTTCCAGAGCGGCTACCTCACCATCAAGGACTATCGGAGTGACCGCGACTCATACACGCTCGGAATGCCCAACGCCGAAGTGCGCCGCGGTTTTGCCAACTGTCTCTACCAGTATGTTATGGCGGCAAAGGGTGTCGACAGAAACCGCAACGCCATGCAGCAGGCATATTACGACTTTTTTGACTACGACAACCTCCCGGCCTTTATCGAGGCAATAAAGACGTTTTTTGCCGGAATACCCTACCATCTGGCCGAAAGGGCGCAAAACGATGGGGGAACGGAAAAGGCCGAACGCCATTACCATGCCATCCTCTATACGTTGCTGGTGGCATTCGGGGCCGACATTGTGGTGGAAGAGCCTACGGCAAAGGGCCGTTCCGACATTGTTCTTAAAATGCCAAAGGGCATTTATGTCGTGGAATTGAAAGTGGACGATACGGCAGAAAATGCTCTTGCACAAATCGACCACCGGGGTTATGCCGATAAATATGCCCACGACGGACGGCCTGTTACAAAGGTTGGCATAGCATTCTCGTCGCATGAGAGGAACATCACCGACTGGATTGAGAAACCGTATCAAAGATAAATACATTTGCTGTGGAATTGTTGCAGCAAAGGAAACAGTGAACTATTCTCGTTTACTCCTACGAAGAGAATTTTTTCTGCTTGTTCGCAGATATAGCGGTTTCTGGCGAAAGCGGTGGCTTTTGATTGGCGGGAGGCCGATGAAGTGCTTATAATGAGTAGGCGACCGCTGTCAAGCATTGCTTGCAATTCCATCGGGATTTGTTTATACATCCCACGGGCCAGTACGAGGATGATGGGTTGCCTACCTTCTTTTAGGAAATCCCATACATCTTTTTCCAATCGGCTGCTGAAGCCGGAAATCACACAACATCCTTCATCCCTCATCTTGACAGCCCAGTCATAGCACCGCAGCACCATATCCAAAGGAATGGTGCTGGATGCCATGAATGCTGCTTTCGGCAGATTCAGAAGTGATGGGTTACCGAGATATGTTATTCTTTCATCCTTCATTCAATTCGTCACCCATACGGTATTTAATATTGTAATTCAAAATAAAATCCAGTTCTTCTTCCGTGAAATTGTAATGCCTCATTAAAATCTTATCTATTTTATCAACTATGCTTTTGGACATTTTCTTTTGGTATGCAAATGATTGGTTAGTTCCGCCGTCCTTTTTATTTACGATGGAAACGATCTTGTTTTTGTCCATATCTGTTTCTAATTCGTCTGCATATAATCCAGCATCATTAGAAGAATCATAATCGATTTTAAAATCGAAAATATTAGCTTCTGTAAGATTGAACATATCATAATTAGTAGAGTAGTACCACCAAAATAGATTTGAGTTCAAAGAAGCCATTAAATAGTCTGCTATTTTTGCTGAAACAATGTTCTTTTGTTTGTTACTTGCAGAATTTGTATTAAAACCTTTTCGCAAGAAAATAATCCAATATCTTAATCCTGCCGACCGATAATGTATAAGTGGATCAGAACTGTGCGATGATAAGTATTGAGCAATTGAATTGTTTGATGAGTATTTTTTATAAATGCTTAATTCTATTGGAGAACATAATCTCCATATTCTATCGTCGAAAATTGAATAGGAATAATAAAGATTATAGAAAAGGAACCTGCGATGTTCAGATGCCCATCTTAGCACGTGGGTGGTTAATAAAGTTTCTTTCTCACATGAAGAAGAAACAAAAATATTCAATCGCTGTTCTGCACCCTTTGAACCATCGAATAACTTGCCTGGTCTAATTTCAAAGCTGCTAACTGCCAAATATTTGTTTTTTATTAGGATTTGACGTAAGCTGAACATATTTTTGGCAGCAGTAAGAGACAATGGAACTATCATTCCTATTCTTTGTTTATCTGAAAGAATTTGTAATGTTCTTTCGATAACATAGGAATATAGGTTATTGCTTTCCTTTGTTCTATATCCTGTTAATTGGTATACATCTGCGACAGATTTTTGAGTCTTTTTATCCTTTTTGGTATATACCACATACGGAGGATTACCAATAACTACATCAAAGCCACCATTACCTTGTATGATGTCATAATACTCTGCGAGCCAATGGAATGGTTGGTGTGACTTTTCCCATGCCTTGTAATCCATACCAGCATTGGTGGCGGCATGAAGATTTTGATTGAGAAGCTTGTTCAGATCTTTCAAACGTGCTTTCAATTCCTTTTTGGCATGTTTGTAGATGTCAAGATTGACTTCCTGACCCAGCTGAACTTGTTTGAACGTGTCGTATGCTTTTGACACTTTTTTCATCTCGTCGTTAACCTTCTGCTCAAACTCTTGACGGGCAAACAAATCAGTGAAGAGCAATCCTTCTTCCAGTTCTTTGGTGGTTGCGTATCCAACAAGGGTATTCCCACAACGGATGTTAAAGTCAATATCCGGCAGTGGCTCCAGCCCAAGATTTTCATCCCGTGGGTTCACATCCACCACTGCTACCATCTTCAAGAATAGACGCAGTTTGGCTATTTCCGTGGCCTCTACCATGATGTCTACACCATAAAGATTGCGAAGAATAATGCTCTTATAAATGAAGTAACGATTGTTGTTGCGGTACTTGATGTTCAGTTCCTGTAATTCTTCTTTGAAAAGGTTCGGATTCTTTTCCTGCCACTCTTGCATACGGGCTATACATATCTCATACAACGGTTCCAAGATGTTGAGAGCTGCAAAGAGAAAAGCTCCCGAGCCGCATGTGGGGTCAAGAATCGTGACTTTCTGTAATGCATGATAAAAATGCAGCACAAAAAGGTGGTCATCGGTCTGACTGAGAAAGTCGAGAATAAACTGGCGGATATCGAGGTTGTAAGTGATAAAGTCATTCACCTCGTGAATCTCACCAAGCTCTATTTTTGTGCGTATCTTGTTGTACCTCTGTAAACGTTCCACCGTCTCTCGCCAAATCTCTGTGGGAAGTGCCCATTCTTCTGGAGTACGTTCGTTCCATCGGCTGCGACGTTCCAAAAGGTTGGGCTGCGTGGTGTCGATACCTACGGCTATGTGTTCAGGAATAGGTATATCGTGTCCTTTCTTCACGGCATCGAAGATGTACCGGTCGCCACTCTGACGGAGGAACTGCCAAACGGCTCCATCCACTCTGAATGGTTTCTCGTCAGATTTCTTTGTGGCATCCAGTAGGTAAGGCACAATCGTGTTTCGCCCAATATATTCAGTGATATCCTCCTTTGTATAGTAAGCGCCCATTTGGGCACGGTCATTGATATACTGTTCAAAGATATAGCCCAACACATCGGGGTTGATGTCCTTGCCGGATGCTGTGAGGCGGTCATCGAGATGCCAGTGCCACTGGTCAAAGAAAGCAAAAAGGCTGTCAAACGCTTCGTCCTTGATGTCGATGTTATGATATTCTTGCTCAAGGTCATGTATATCGAACATACCTCCGTTTAAGTAGGGTATACGGCCATATTTAAGAGTAAAACCCTGTTCATGACGCGGCGAATTCATTCCATCGTGGAAGAGACTCAACAAGAAACCTTGATAGAAAGAACCAAAAAAACGGTCCTGGCCTTTTTCTTTCTTCACCCATTCAAGCTTGTCCCTCAGGTAGTTCACGTTCTGGTCAAGAAATCCTTTCTTCTGTATAAAGTAGCAGAACATCAGCCGGTTGAGCATCACGCTGGTGTACCACTGCTTTTTGCGGTTCTTCTTAATGTCGCTTATCTCGTCATCAATACCGGTAATGAATTTGGCAAACTTAATGTGTTCTTTTTGGAAATCTCTGTAGAAATCCTTTGTAATATTCTCCGAATTAATGAGAAAAGCACCTTGGACACGCTCTTTTACATCCATGATGGTAGTTTCCTCACCAAGGCCAAATGACAGACCATCGACCTTTTCGAAAAGGAAACTTGCTTTCTCTGCCGTTTCATATTCAATCAACACCAAATCGCGTTTCTCTACTTTTTTTACAGGGACTACCCATAGATGGTGTTCGCTTCCACCGGCATGATGGAAGATACAGATGTAGTCATTGGCTTGACGGCGCAGGCGAGTGTCAATCTTCTTGACAAGTGAAGAAGAGGGTATCTCGGTTACTTCGCATGTCATCACTTGAAAACCGTTGCGTTCTGCTATGACATGAAAAGGAAAGGATTGCTCTTCAATGGTAAGGTCGAAGCTGAGTTGTCCTTTTGGATTGTTCCAACCCATTTCAAGGATAAATAACTCTCGAAAGCTTGATTCGGAAATATGGTGGATGAATGTTCGCTTGTTCATATTTTTTGTCCATTTTGGTCTTACATGTTTCGCAATCCCATTGAGCAGATGATGGACGGGTCTTTATGCTCGTCTTTATCACGGTCAATGCGGCAAAGTGTACCATTCTTGTGCATTTCAAGCACGGTTTCCACGATGTCATCATTACTGCTGACACGCAGCAAACGTCCAAGAATCACCTTTGTGCTTTCAATAAATTGGTAATTGTAAATGTCGTCGATGGCCAGTTTCAGTATCTGCCGTTTTTCTTCGGTGAAGAAGAGTGTGGGCGGTTGATTATAATAATGCTCTAATAGGCTGATGATGCGGAACCGTGTGCTCAGGCGGTTGCCGAGTATGCCGCTTACGCCTGTATTCTCCGTTTTCGTGTTTTCAACAGCACTTTCTACAAGGCTGAAATGATTCTCAAGGGGTTCTTGCGCTGGTTCATCAGCACTGCAGGACATGGCTTGAAGTATTTTCTTTTGTGACTGACTGATGACCTCGCCTTTTGAGTTATACCAAGAAAGGACATCATAGTCATTATGGGTTTTGACATAGGTAACCACACCGTCATGCAAAGGGTCAGAGGCTCTTTGGGTGGAATAAATCATATCCGAGAGTTCAGGGATAATCTGTTTCAGTTTCGGATTGGCGTCAGTCGCATTTTTCCATATCTGATAAGCCTGTGATGCCAAATCCACATCGCTATCATCCTCGTCGTCGTCCAGCACACCGCTCTTCTCGTTGTACATGTCGCGAAGGTTCTTTTCATTGCCCTCAAAGAACACCTCGTCGCTACCCACAATGCTCGCATTTTCGTTGATGCGGTTGTTGAGACGTTTGCGGAGTTTGATGATTTCCTCTACTTTGTCGGCAGGGAAGAAGGAATAACAGAATATTTTTTCTGACTCCTGACCGATACGGTCTACACGGCCAGCTCGTTGGATGAGGCGGATGATTGCCCATGGCAAATCGTAGTTGACAATGACGTGACTGTCTTGAAGGTTTTGACCTTCAGAAAGTACATCGGTAGCCACAAGTATGCGAAGCTCATTCTCAGAAGAGACATCTGCATGATTGGACAATGGTGAGAACTTCTCTACAATGGCAGTCGGGTTCGTACTTCCGCCCGTAGCGCGGTCAATATGTTTGAAGCCTCGTCTGCAGAGTTGGTGGTAGATGTAATTGGCTGTGTCAGAGTATTGGGTGAAAATGAGAACTTTTTCTTTGCCGTGGGTGTTGTTGAGCAAATCTTGCAGCTCGTTGAGTTTTTGGTCTGCTGAGGGATTCCATTTTCCACAAAGTTCTATCATCTTAATCAGCATTTCGCAATCTTGCTTCAAATGGGTCTTCAACGAACGTTTGAAATAGGTGGAATTAATCCAGGCAAGATTATTTTTAAGCGTGAGGAAATTGTAATATTCCTGAGCTTTCTGCATGTAGATGCGCATGTCGGTAGGTATCTCTATCATTCCATCACTTCCCATGCGGTCTTCCTCATCATTATCATGAGTGAAGATGTCATTGATGTCCTCATCCTCAATGAAAGTGTCGGGAATATCATTCTCATCTCCTATGGGTAGTGGCAACTTGTTTTCTATCGCATACATGAAAACGGCATTGCGAAGGATATGGCGGTATAGTGTGAGAAGGAAAGAAAAACCACTGCTGTCGATACGTTTAAAGAAGGTGCTCTTGCAAAATCCCATCATGCGTTTGCCAGCACGAGAAAGATTGTCAAGCAGCTGCTTGTCAATAGTGGATGCTTCTGCTGTCTTGTTCTTGTCTTCATATTGTGACAATCCGTATCGTGGCAATCGAAGGTCTTCCATCAATGAAATCATGTTTGGACTATACAAACGGCTATATTGGTCGCCGTCCTCCGTCCTAAACTTGATGGCCTTTGGCACACGGTCGGGGAAGTAATTTCGTCGCCCATCGTTGAATTCAAGATACTTCCTTTGATTGTTGGGGTCGGTTTTTGCGTAATTCTCTTTAATGAATGTCCTTGTGCGCCGAACCAAGAAGAGTTTCATCAATTCCATCCAGTCATCGGCATACGTACTTTTCTCAAAGGCTTTGATGCTCCGGATGAATACTTCCGAGTGTTTTTGCAGGAAAGCTCGTTCTCCACCTAATTCGCGGATGTATTCTTCAGGACGGATGCCAAGGTCATCATCTTCACTGATAAAAAGTTTCAACTGAGCTGCAAGGTCAGAGAAATCCTTATTGTAGGGCGTGGCTGTAAGTAACAACACTTTGCTGTCTTGATGGTCAATGAGCGCTTTGATATTTTGGTAACGTTTTCCTGTAGCGTTGCGCAGGTTATGGCTCTCGTCGACAATTATCAGGCGATAATAACGGGCGCTCTCCACGTCGATGGGTTTAGCCATAGACACGATATCCGCTTTAAGGTCGTATTTGTTTACGTATTTCTTCCACATATCCTGCAAGTTGGCAGGGCAGATGATCAGTGTGCTGCTGGCAAAGGTTATCTCATAGATTTTGGCAATGGCACAAGCCGTTATGGTCTTTCCCAATCCTACAACATCGCCTATCATCGCACCGCCTCGTTTCTCGCTGTTCAAATAACGGGCGGCTATTTTCACAGCAGTTTGTTGGAAGTCGAATAGTTCATGCTGAAACTCAGGAGTAAGCGTAAACTCTTTTATTCCTGAACGGGCATCGGCTGATAGATGATAAGCTGTTTTCAAATAGATATAGTAGGGGGGTATAATCTCCTCACCGGCCCAACTGTTGTCTATGGCTTCAATAAGTTCTTTTGTAATATCAATGCAGAAATGGTTGTTCCAACGCTCGTCAAACCAGTCTGCAAACTTTTGTGCACTGTCACTGTCACCAAATTCTGCATTCAATTCTCCTTGTTTGGTCAATCCTGAATAAGTGAGATTGCTACTTCCCATAATGGCCTGAATCTTATTAAAATTGTCACCAGGTCGATGAGCAAGATACAATTTCGCATGGAGAGGCTCTGCCAGATAAAGCTTTACACAAACCTTATTGTCTTTTAATTGGGTTGACAATCTACGCAAAGTCCATTCATCCTGCTTGGTTGGCAATCCGAGCAATAATTGTTTCTTGAAATCACGGGCTATTTCCAATTTGCATTTGTTGACGAAATTGCTGTCTGGCAGTTTCTTGGCAGAATACAGTCTGCGAACCAATTCTTGGTCGGGCTGGTGCATACCTATCAGTAAGCGGCAGCAGCGATATATCTGCTCATTGTTCTCATTAACATAATCTCCAGGGACGTTGTCTATTTGGTTGACTACCAAATTCCATCCGCGAAGATTGAAGTAGCCCACGCAGAAGTCAACACGTTTTACACCGACATTTGTTATGATGTCTTGGAGACCCTTAGTGAATTTCAATTCAATATTGTCGTAAATCCTTGCCATGTTATTGATGATTTAGGTTATATGCATTACTTCGTATCGGTATAGGCCAAATTCTTTTACTTTGATTCAGCGTCATCTGGTTAATATTGTTGTTGGCTTTATGGCCTGCCCCGAAAAAAAAGTCCGTCTCCTTTTAGGAGATGAAGGGGGAAATAATTATCTTATGGCTAATCATTTATAGGCGGATTTAGCCTTTATTCTAAAACAAAAAGTAAAAAAGGCTCTCTATGCAATTATTTTGTTCTCAAAAATGGTAGTTTTTGCGTAAAAATTCTTACTTTTGCAAGGATTATAGGTCTCCTAAAAGGAGACGAAGCAATTTGCTAAACATCCAAATGGTTCTGTAATTGATTGTATCTTCGTTTACAGAAGCGACAATATCATCTTATTGGCCTTGTCTACCACAGAGGTTTCAAGTGAGGCAAGATATATTTGTGTAGTGGCTTCAGAGTCATGACCCATACCCTCGCTAATGACTGACAAGGGTATGTTTCGAGCCTTTGCTATACTTGCCCATGAATGGCGGGCTACATACATGGTAAGAGGGCGTTGAAGACTAAGCATTTCAGATAGTTTCTTCAGCCTACTGTTCACCAGGTGAAGGGCATTCTCATATTGTCTGCGTGTGTCATCGTTACTTCTTATCACTGGCAGCATGTAGTCGGATGTCGGAACTGTATGTTTGGCAATAATATCCTCCATACATTTCTCCCATTTGATGGTGAGCAGCTGCCCCGTTTTCTTGCGGCGGTAGGTCAGGATGCCGTTGCACAAATCGCTCCTCTTCAGATAGGCCATGTCCACGAAGGACATACCACGGGTGTAAAAACTGAAAAGGAATAGGTCGCGGGCAAAATCCAACGATGGCTTCAAGGATAAATCCAAGTCTTTCAAAGCTTTGATTACCTTGACGGGGACGGCCCGCTTCACCGTCTTTTCAAGGCTCGTATAAACATGGCGGAAGGGGCGGCGCTGCTCTGTCAGGTCTTTTTCAACAGCCCGGTTGTACACTGCCCGGAGGATGCGCATATAAAACGAAACGGTGTTCATACGCACTCCACGGGATTTCAGCCATGCTTCATAGTGAACCATGAGGTCGGAGGATATGCTGTCGAGGGGTATGTCTTCTCCTTCTCGGAATGATATGAAGCTGCGGAGTGTGGCGGTATAGGTTTCTGATGTCCGCTCACGGCCAAGTTGCTTAAGCTGTAAGATGATACCCTGCATAAAGAAGAACAGTGAAGATTCTGTGGTGAGTTGGCGGAATGAAACGATTACATCATCTGTGGTATAACGATTCCTTTCTGTCTCAATGTTTTTTATAACTTTTTCTAAACGGAGTAAATCCCAGTGCAGTCGTTCCCTTATTGAAGCTAATACAACTTGTCTTTCACCCGATACGATGATAGATTCTGTGTCGGCATCCCATTCATGGGGATAGATTTTGTAGTCGGTGTGTAATTGTCTGACCAACCTGTTGTGGATGATTTGGAAATAGATGCTGCCGGGGCTTCCATTTACTGTTGATGCTCTGAATTTAATCTTAACTGATGTCATGGCCTGAAATTTAATAATACTTGAAGTTTTCCTCTTCTGCAATATTATTGCTTTCTATCCA
>ONMI01000053.1 GCA_900318915.1 uncultured Prevotellaceae bacterium
GTCTTCTATGTAATCCTTTCAAAGAACTCTTTCTTTTCCGCTCCCGATGTGCGGCGCACCGCGTTTTTGTTCGAAAGCGGATGCAAAGGTATGAACTTTCCAGACTCCCTCCAAATTTTCAGACCACTTTTTTCATGAAAATGCGAAAGTTTTCGGCTTTCTTGACAAAATCAGACCGAGCAGAGCCAGAAATGCCATTTTTTTGGAGTGATAGGAGTATTTTTCCCCTCTTTTCACTATATTTGCTGCATGAAAAGGGGAAAAGCCTTTTTTATAATAATAATAATGTATGGATGGAGTTGCGCGGCATGGGCACAGACCCACCGCTACAAGCTCGACTTCACCCTCTCGGCAAAGAATTTTGTCGACACCATCCCCATCACCTTTGAGGAAGGGCAGATTTACCTGCCCGTGACCATCGATGGCCGGGAATACCGCTTCAACCTCGATACCGGCTCCAGTCAGGGCATCCTCTATACCGACAGTCCCTTCGGCATCGGTCAGCGTCTGGGCAAGATAGAAGTGCAAGACGCCCACGGCCACAAAGACAGCATTCAGGCCGTCCGTTTTCCCAGTTTCCGACTGGGCCACCTCACCATCAGCAACTATTCCGGCACCCTGCACCGCCCCGTGCAGGGACTCCGCGACTACGACGCCATCATAGGTTTCGACCTTTTCAACAAAGGCCTCAGCGCCAAGATCGACGTCAAGCGTGGGTGGATGATTCTGACCGACCGGAAGAAATTCTTCCGCTGCGAGTCCGGCTACAAGTGGAAGTACCGCCTGCTGCGCTTTGTGCCTCATGTAAAGCTGAGTCCTTACCCGGCGTGCAGCGACGAGGCCCTTTTCGACACCGGCAGCCGGCGACTCTATGTGATGGGGCGCCACAGCCGGGAAGTCTTCTCCGAGAAAGTGCCGGAGTTCGGCACCCAGATAGAAGGCAAGGGATTCGGCAGCCGGAGCATCGGCAATTTCGGAGCCGAGCAGAGCGATGAGATCTACTACCTCCACCTCGACAGCCTCGTACTGGGCGGCTACACCTTCGCCGACTATCACACGCTCACCACCCAGGGCTATTCACGCATCGGCGCCGGCCTTCTGGCCTACGGTGTGCTCACGGTGCTCCCCCACCTCAAGACGATGACTTTCCAGCCGTATGAGGACAACGGTGTAAGCCGCGTGGGCAACAGCCCCACGGAGATAGCCTTCGTGCCTGTGCCCGGAGGTGTCGCCATCGGCATGGTGCGCGAGGGCAGCCCTTACCACGAGTGGGGATTCAGGGCCGGCGACGTGATCCTGAGCATCGACGGACGGCGCATCCTCAGCATCGCCGACTATCAGAACTTCCCCTTCATCGAAGGGCGCACCTACCGCTTCCACATCCGAAGAGCCGACGGGCAAGAGACCGACCTGCCCTTCACCAAATAGCCTCCAAACGCAGAAGAGCGCCCCTCCCATTGGAAAGGCGCTCTTCTTGTGAATACTATACCGGAAATGTTTACTCGTTGCTTTCGGGAGCTTTGTCGATGAGCTCCATAAACTGGTCGAGCTTCGGCGTGATGATAATCTGGGTGCGGCGGTTGCGCTGCTTGCCCACTGCGGTGTCGTTGGTGGCGATGGGGTTGTACTCGCCGCGGCCGCCGGCAGTGAGACGCTTCGGGTCTACGCCGAAGTGGTTTTGCAGATACTGCACCACACTCGAGGCACGCAGACAGCTGAGGTCCCAGTTGTTGCGGATGTTCTCGCGGGTGATGGGCACATTGTCGGTGTTGCCCTCCACGAGCACGTCATAGTCCTTGTAGTCCATGATAATCTTGGCTATCTTGCTCAGCGTCTCGGCAGCGCGGTCGTTAATCTCATAACCGGCGCTCTTGAAAAGCATGTTGTCGGCCAGCGAGATGTACACCACGCCCTTGAGCACCTGCACGTCCACTTCCTTCAGTTCCTCCTTGCTCAGCGAGCGGGTCAAGTTGTTGGTGAGCACCATGTTGAGCGAGTCGCTCTTGGTCTTCACCTCCACGAGGTGGCGGATATACTGGTTCGACTCGTTGATCTGGTCTACCAGCTTGTCAATGCTGATGTTGTTCTGGTTGGCATTGGTGAGGCTCTTGTCGAGCGAGCGCTGCAGTTTGGCATAGTCTTTCTTGGCCTGTGCGAGCTGCTCCTCAAGGCTGGTCACACGGGCATTGCTGGCTGCGAGCTGCTCCTTGGTCGACATAAAGGTCTCGGTGAGCGAGCGGTTCTGGTTCTGGCAGTCGAGCAACTCCTTCTTGCTGGCGCATCCGGTGAAGATAAGGCTGAATGCCACCAGCGACATGATAACAATCTTATTTCTCATATTCTTAAACATTTAGTAAAACCTTAATTATTGATTCGCATTGCGCCGGACTGCAACTGTAGTGCGCCGTATCGCATATTATAAACGAATGATGAACAGGAAAGTTGAATTGCATTAAAATAATTTAACTAACCGCCTACCTGTTTATTGATTATTAACGCACCCGACGGGCCGAGCGAAATGTGCCACGCCATTGTCACCGCAAAGATACGGCTATAGCGCTATGCTGCAGCCTTTTTGTGTATCTTTTCCTGCCACAAATTGCGACAGGCCACCCTTTTTGCGACATTTCATGCCGCCAGGCCAGAAAAATGTCGCAGAGGGAGGTATCTTTAAAAAGTTACTCCGCCTCGGGAAAAGAAAAGAACATTCTTTTCGTTTTCCGCTCGACTTTTCGTAACTTTGGCTGGTACCGAAGTTACTCCGTCTCGGGAAAAGAAAAGAATGAATTCTTTTCGTTTTCCGCTCGACTTTTCGTAACTTTGCAGTCGATACGGCGCAGCGCCGTTTTTATCAACCCCGACACCCAAATTCAGACGAACGATATGATCTATTTTTTCAGGACACAGTCGCAGAGCATCATTGCCACCGAGGCAGGCATGCTGAGTAGTGAAGACAAGAGCAAGCTGAGCTGGCTCTATGGAGAGGCCACCCCGCTCGAGGCCGAGACGCTCGAGGGCTATTTCGTAGGTCCCCGCCGCGAGATGGTCACCCCTTGGAGCACCAACGCCGTGGAGATAACCCAGAACATGAACATGGACGGCATCACACGCATTGAGGAGTACTTCCCCGTGGCCAACAAAGACGCCACCTACGACCCCATGCTGCAACGCATGTACAAAGGGCTCGACCAGGACATCTTCACCATCCACCACCAGCCCGAGCCCATCAAGCAGGTCGACGACCTGGAGACGTTCAACGAGCAGGAGGGCCTGGCGCTCTCGCCCGAAGAGATAGTCTATCTGCACGACGTGGCCGCCCAGCTGGGCCGTCCCCTCACCGACTCCGAGGTGTTCGGTTTCGCCCAGATCAACTCCGAGCACTGCCGCCACAAGATTTTCGGCGGCACATTCATCATCGACGGCCAGGAGATGGAGTCGTCGCTCTTCGCCCTCATCAAGAAAACCACCAAGGAGAATCCCAACAAGATTCTCTCCGCCTATAAAGACAATGTGGCGTTCGCACAAGGCCCCGTCGTGGAGCAGTTCGCCCCGAAAGACCAGTCCACCTCCGACTATTTCGCTGTGAAAGAGGTGGAGAGCGTCATCTCGCTCAAGGCCGAAACCCACAACTTCCCCACCACCGTGGAGCCCTTCAACGGCGCCGCCACCGGCACCGGCGGCGAGATACGCGACCGTATGGGCGGCGGCGTGGGCTCCTGGCCCATCGCCGGCACCGCTGTCTACATGACGGCCTACCCGCGCCTCACCGACGACGAGGGACACCGCGACCCCGAGCGCTCGTGGGAGGACATCCTGCCCGTGCGCGAGTGGCTCTACCAGACACCCGAGCAGATTCTCATCAAGGCCTCGAACGGCGCATCCGACTTCGGCAACAAGTTCGGCCAGCCGCTTATCTGTGGCTCCGTGCTCACCTTCGAGCACCAGGAGAACAATGAGAAGTATGCCTACGACAAGGTAATCATGCTGGCCGGCGGCGTGGGCTACGGCACCAAGCGCGACTGCCTGAAGAAAGAGCCGCAGAAAGGCAACAAAATCGTGGTGGTGGGCGGCGACAACTACCGCATCGGACTGGGCGGCGGCTCCGTGTCGTCGGTCGACACCGGACGCTACTCCAACGGCATTGAGCTCAACGCCGTGCAGCGCGCCAACCCCGAGATGCAGAAACGCGCCTACAACCTGGTGCGCGCCCTCTGCGAGGAAGACGTCAACCCCGTGGTGAGCATCCACGACCATGGCTCCGCAGGCCACCTCAACTGCCTCTCCGAACTCGTGGAGGAGTGCGGCGGCCGCATCGACATGACGCAGCTCCCCATCGGCGACAAGACCCTCTCCGCCAAGGAGATTATAGCCAACGAGAGCCAGGAGCGCATGGGCCTGCTCATCGATGAGAAGCACATAGGCCATGTAAAAGACATCGCCATGCGCGAGCGCGCCCCCATCTACGTGGTGGGCGAGACCACCGGCGACGCCCACTTCTCGTTCGTGCAGGGCGACGGCGTGAAACCCTTCGACATGGACGTGGCGCAGATGTTCGGCCACTCCCCCAAGACTGTGATGAAAGACGTCACCGTGCCCCGTCACTACGACGACGTGAGCTACGATGCCGCACAGATAGACCAATACCTGGAGCAGGTGCTCCAACTCGAGGCCGTGGCCTGCAAAGACTGGCTCACCAACAAGGTGGACCGCTCCGTGACGGGCAAGATAGCCCACCAGCAGTGTCAGGGACAGCTCCAGCTGCCGCTCGCCGACTGCGGCGTGGTGGCACTCGACTACCGCGGACGCAGCGGTATAGCCACCGCCCTGGGCCACGCCCCGCAGGCTGGTCTGGCCTCGCCCGAGCGCGGCAGCGTGCTCGCCGTGGCCGAGTCGCTCACCAATATCGTGTGGGCGCCCCTGGCCGAGGGCATGCGCAGCCTGTCGCTGTCGGCCAACTGGATGTGGCCCTGCCGTTCGCAGCAGGGTGAGGACGCGCGCCTCTACGCCGCCGTCAAGGCCCTGAGCGACTTCTGCTGCCAACTCCGCATCAATGTACCCACGGGCAAGGACTCGCTCTCGCTGAGCCAGCAGTATCCCAACGGCGAGAAGATTATCTCTCCGGGCACCGTCATCGTGACCAGCGGCGGCGAGGTGAGCGACATCAAGAAAGTGGTGTCGCCCGTGGTGGTGAACGACAAGAACTCGTCGCTCTACTACATCGACTTCAGCTTCGACTGGCTCCGTCTGGGCGGTTCCGCCTTCGCACAGTCGAGAGGCAAGGTGGGCGATGACGTGCCCACCGTGGCCAACCCCGACTACTTCGCCGACTGCTTCGAGGCCATCCAGGAGCTGGTGCGCCGCGGCTGGATTATGGCCGGCCACGACATCAGCGCCGGCGGTATGATTACCACCCTGCTCGAGATGTGCTTCGCCAACCAGTACGGCGGTCTGCACATCAACCTGCACGACGTGCAGTGCGACGACATCGTGAAGGTGCTCTTCGCCGAGAACCCCGGCGTGATCATCCAGGTGAGCGACACCCATAAGTTCGAACTCCGCCACTACCTCGAGGAGTGCGGCGTGGGCTTCGCCAAGATAGGCTACCCCTCGCCCAAAGAGCGCACCATCGAGGTGAAGAAAGACGACTATACCCACACCTTCGACATCGACCACCTGCGCGACGTGTGGTACAAGACCTCCTACCTGCTCGACAGGCGCCAGAGCCAGAACGGCTGCGCCCGCAAGCGCTTCGCCAACTACAAGAACCAGGCCGTGGAGATGAAGTTCCCCAGTGCCTTCAACGGCAAGCTGGCCTACTACGGCATCTCCGCCGACCGCCGCAAGCCATCGGGCGTGAAGGCTGCCATCATCCGCGAGAAAGGCACCAACGGCGAGCGTGAGATGGCCTACTCGCTCTATCTGGCCGGCTTCGACGTGAAAGACGTGATGATGACCGACCTCATCAGCGGTCGCGAAACCCTCGACGACATCTCCATGATTGTGTTCTGCGGCGGATTCTCCAACAGCGACGTGCTGGGCAGCGCCAAGGGATGGGCAGGCGCCTTCCTCTACAACCCCAAGGCCAAGGAAGCCATCGACCGCTTCTATGCCCGCAAGGACACCCTTTCGCTCGGCATCTGCAACGGCTGCCAGCTCATGGTGGAGCTCGGACTCATCAATCCCGAGCATGAGCGCCAGGCCAAGATGCTGCACAACGACTCACGCAAGTTTGAGAGCGCCTTCCTGAGCCTTGAGATACCCAAAAACCACAGTGTGATGCTCGGCTCGCTGAGCGGCAGCAAACTGGGCATCTGGGTGGCCCACGGCGAGGGCAAGTTCTCCCTGCCCGAGGCTGAGAGCAGCTACCACATCGTGGCCAAGTACAACCAGAAAGACTATCCCGGCAATCCCAACGGGTCCGACTACAGCGTGGCCGGCATCTGCAGTGCCGACGGCCGCCATCTGGCCATGATGCCGCACCTGGAGCGCGCCATCTTCCCCTGGCAGAACGCATGGTATCCCGACTCGCACCGTCTCGACGAGGTGACTCCTTGGATAGAGGCTTTTGTCAATGCCCGCCAGTGGATAGAGGAACGCAGACACTAACCACACGAGCAGTATGGCCAACTTCTATTGGGACAGTTTCAAGACCTTCTTCAAGATCGGCGCTTTTACTTTGGGCGGCGGCTATGCCATGATACCCATGATCGAGGCCGAGGTGGTGGACCGCCACCAGTGGATAGACCGTGAGGAGTTTCTCGACATCATCGCCATCGCTCAGAGCTGCCCCGGTGTGTTCGCCATCAACATGAGCGTGTTCATCGGCTACAAGATGAAGAAGACGAGCGGCGCCGTGTGCTCAGCCCTGGGCACCGCCCTGCCCTCGTTTGTCATCATCCTGCTCATCGCCATGTTCTTCGCCCGCTTCAAGGACCACCCCGTGGTGGAGTCCATCTTCCGCGGCATCCGGCCAGCCGTGGTGGCGCTCATCGCCGTGCCCACCTTCAACATGGCCAAGAGCGCGCACATCACGCTGTCCAACTGCTGGATACCCATCATCACCGCCCTGCTCATCTACCTGCTGCACGTCAACCCCGTGTTCATCATCCTCGGGGCCGGCCTGGCAGGCTATCTCTACGGCCAGTATCTCAAATCCACCGAGTCATGATTTTTCTCAGTCTGTTTCTCACCTTCTTCGAGATAGGCCTCTTCGGTTTCGGCGGCGGCTACGGCATGCTCTCGCTCATCCAGACCGAAGTGGTGGTGCACCACCAGTGGATGTCGAGCGCCGAGTTCACCAACATCGTGGCCATCAGCCAGATGACGCCGGGCCCCATCGGCATCAACAGTGCCACCTACTGCGGCTACTCGGCCGTGAAGAACGCCGGACTGGGCGACACGATGGCCATCCTGGGCAGCACCACCGCCACCTTTGCCCTGGTGCTCCCCTCGTTTATCCTGATGATACTGATAAGCCGCCTTTTCCTCAAGTACATGCACACCCCCATGGTGCAGAGCGTGTTCAGCGTGATGCGCCCCACGGTGGTGGGTCTGCTGGCGGCCGCGGCTCTGCTGCTGATGAATGCGGAGAACTTCTCCACACCGTCCACCGACCCGTGGCACTTCTGGATTAGCCTGGCCATTTTCGTCGCCACTTTCTTCGGCACCAAGGTCATGAAGATAAACCCCATCCGCATGATAGTTTATGCGGGCTTCGCCGGACTGCTCCTGCTGTGGTGAGCCGACAAGGAAAAAGATTTCCTCTATACCTACCGCTCGGACCTCCTCCGGGCGGTTTTTGTTTTTCCCAGCCACTGATTTTGTCCGTTTCGGCACAGAACGCCGGAAAAAATACCCAAAAATTAGGATTGTGCGGCATGGTCAAAATGTCTACCTTTGCAGGCGTGAAACACACACGATGTTTTACAGGAAAAAAATAAAGGAACTGTATATGAAAAAACTATTATTTTGCTTGATGACGCTCGCGTGCCAGACACTGGCTTTCGCCGACGGAAGCGCGCTGCTCATCACCTTCACCGACGGCACCACCGCCAGCTACGTGCTCAGTGAGAAGCCCCGGGTCACCTTCGGCCAGGGCACGCTGCTCATCACCAGCGCCGGGGCCAGTGCCGAATACGAGCGGGCCACTATAAGCCGCTTCACCTTCGTCGATGCCGCTGAACTGGGCATCGGGCCGCTCACCGAGGGCAGCATGGTCTTCGAGTACGACGGCACCACCGTGCGTATGGCCGGTGCCCCCATCGAGGTGTTCACCACCGGCGGCACCCTCATAGTGCGCGGAACGGGCAGCGTGTCGCTCTCCGGCCAGCCCTCCGGCATCTATGTGGTGCGCAGCGGCCGCCACACCGTGAAAGTAGTAAAGAAATAATGTAACCCACACCATAACCCGAGAAATCATGAAAAGATATATACTCTCGCTCATCACCGCAGCCGCCATGCTGTGCGCCCAAGCCCAGACCGAAGTGTTGAAGATAAACCTGGGCGACACCATCGTAACTTATAAGGTGGCCGACATCCAGGAGATGACCTTCGACACCGTGGAGGAGCAGGCCGACACCACCCTCTTCCACAGTTTCAACGGCTACATCACCGTGACCACCGCCTATTTCACCGACACCTACTATGGCAGCAACGCCTGGCTCGGCGTGTTCAAGACCTCGGAGGATGAGTACCTCGTCACCTTCTCCGACCCCACTTGGGGCGACGCTTTCTTCGGCCATGTGCAGATAGGACAGGCGCTCTCCGCCGAGGGCACCATCAAGATGTTCGACCGCCACAGCGGCGGCTACAAGAACTACGACTGCACGCTGAGCGGCCCCATGACCACACCGGTCATTACCGTTCCCGGTGTCATGGGCGGCACCTCCATCACCTTCCATGTGGATGAGCCGCCCGTCGACCCCGAGCTCTACGTCACCGCCGGGCAGCACAAGGGCGGCGTGACCGTCATGGTGGGCGGTCAGTTCGGCCCCTACACCCAGACCGACATCACCTACGGCATAGAGGACAACGGCGACGGCACCATCAATGTGGTGATACCCGGTTTCCAACTCTCCGGCACCGTGATGGGCGACCTCACCCTGGGCGCCTACACCGTAAGCAATGTGGCCTACGATGCGGAGCGCGGCGCCTACTACCGCGACTACTCCGCCGACGGCCTCACCTTCCACCTCACCGCTGTGAACAACGGCGCCACCACCATGGACAATGACTACGACTTCACCCGCCTGGGCACCATCGAGGTGAAAGCCACCGAGGCCGGCGGCGTGAGCGTGGTGAACACCTTCCAGCCGGGCGCCATGCCCTTCCCCGTGGAGTCGGTCTTCGAGGGCAACATCGAGTAAGCCGTAACAGCGTGAGAGCCGACATCACCATAATTCGGAAAGCCCTTCACCTGTGCATGTTGGGAGCCAGTCTGTGGCTCACGGCATGCACAGGCCTTTTCGACGATATCTACGACGACCCCGCCGACCAGCCCCTTCCCACCCCCGAGGTGGAGACCGACAGCACCGAGACTACCATCAGCGGCACCCTCTACATCGACGCCTCCGACTGGGAGCAATGGTACTACGTAGACCTGCAGGCGCTGGCCGACTCTGTGCTCCAGGGTCAGACCACCGGCAACGCCGTGGTGTGCAGCGCCATCCCCATGACGGCCACAGGCCACGAAGACCACCACAACGGCATCTACACCTACTGGTACGACGTGTTCGGCGCCGGCATCAGCGTCAACGAGTTCCGCACCTTCGAGCCCACCGACGTCCAGCCCGAACCCGACAAGTGGTCGTTTGCCGTGCACCGCAACAATGTGCGCACCAACGGCGGCGCTGCCTGCGCCACCGACCTCACCGACATGGCCCGCCTCAGCATGAGCCACGACGAGCTCTGCCGCCTGGCCTACACCCCCGACGAATGGTCGGAGAACCAGGTGTGGACCGTGCAGACCCAGATGCTCAACAGCCTCATCGGCAGCCAGGGCATCACCATAAACCCTGTGCTCTCCTCCTGGCTCAAGGTAGACTTGCCCCCCATTCCGCCCTCGTTCACCCTCAACAACCGCGTGTTCATTCTCCGCCTGGCCGACGGCCGCTACGCCGCCCTCCAGCTTGTGAACCACCAGAATGCGGCCGGCAAGAAGTGCCACCTCACCATACAGTACAAATACCCCCTCTGACCTCTCATGACGCGCCCGACGCACACTTTCCCCCTGCGCAGCCTGTTTCTGGGCCTCCTGCTGCCGCTGCTCACACCGGCGGCCGCCCAACTGGCCGAGACCGACACCACCTTCCATCTGAACGAGGTGGTGGTGACCGGCACGCACACCCCCAAGCTGTTGGGCGACGCCCCCATCCAGACCCGTGTCATCACCTCGCGCGACATAGAGCGCACCGATGCCACCGACGTAGAGGAACTGCTGCAGCAGGAGCTGCCCGGCGTGGAGTTCTCCTACGCCATGAACCAGCAGAAGCACATGAACCTGAGCGGCTTCGGCGGCCAGGGCGTGCTCATCCTCGTCGACGGCGAACGGCTGGCCGGCGAAACGATGGACGATGTCGACTTCACCCGCCTCAACCTGGCCAACGTGCAGCGCATCGAGATAGTGCGCGGAGCCGCCAGCGCCCTCTACGGCAGCAATGCCGGCGGCGGCGTGGTGAACATCATCACCAAAGACGGCAGCAGCCTGTGGCAGACACAGCCTTGGGCACTCAACGTGAACGCCCGCCTGGCCCGCCACGATGAGCAGCGCTACGGCGCCAGCCTCGACCTGAACGGCCGTCATGTGAGCAACACGCTCTACCTCAACTACCACGGCACCGACAATTACGACGTGAAGAACGGCCCCTCGCCACAGACCCGCGTGTTCACCACCGTCTATGGCGACAAGACCAGCCAGGTGAGAGACAAATTCACATGGCGGCCCACCGACGCCCTGAAGCTGACCGCCCATGCCGGCTACTTCTTCCGCACCCTGACCCGCACACCCGATACCCCGGAGCGCTACCGCGACTTCACCGGCGGCCTGCGCGGCACCTGGCAGATGAGCAGCGCCGACGACCTCGACCTGAGTTACAACTTCGACCAGTACGACAAGTCCGACTACCAGAAAGCGGTGCACCTCGACATACGTGACTACAGTAATGTGCACAACAGCCTGCGCGCCGTCTACAACCACCGCTTCGACCGCGACATGACGCTCACCCTCGGTGCCGACTACCTGCACGACTACCTCTACAACACCAACCTCACGGACCACAGCCGCGAGCAGGACACCTTCGATGCCTTCGCACAGCTCGACTGGAGCCTCAGCGACCGGTGGGAGGTGGTGGGTGCCCTGCGCTACGACTACTTCAGCGACGGACACGACTCGCACCTCACCCCCAAGCTCTCCGCACGCTACAAGGCACGCCGCCACCTCACCCTTCGCATGGGCTACGGCATGGGCTTCCGCGCCCCCACGCTCAAGGAGAAATACTACGACTTCGACATGGCCGGCATCTGGATAGTGCAGGGCAACGACCAGCTCAAGGCCGAGGTGAGCCACAACCTCAACGCCTCGATGGAATGGAAGAAAAAACACTGGTGCCTCACCGCTACGGCCTACTACAACACGGTAGACCATAAGCTGGCCACGGGCGTGCCCTTCTACAAGCCCGACTCCGACCGCCAACTCTACCTCAACTACCTCAACCTCGACGACTACAGCGTCTACGGTGCCGAGGCCACCGCACAGGCCCGCTGGACCAACGGCCTCAGCTTCCGCCTCTCCTATGCCTGGACCAAGGAGAACCTGCCCAAGGACCGCGAGGGCCACACCGTGAACAACCAGTACATCCCCGCCCGCCCCCACTCGCTCACCGCCCGTGTGGAGTGGGACAAGCAGTGGAAAGACTACGCCCTGAACATCGCCCTCAACGGCCGCCTGCTCTCGAGCGTGAAAAACCAGGAGTATGCCGACTACTACGACATCAGCAAGGGCATGCAGGAAGTGGACTATCCCGCCTACACCCTCTGGCGGCTGAGCACTGCCCACCGCATCGGCAAGGCCGTGAAACTGACACTCGCAGTCGACAACCTGTTCAACTACCGTCCGCGCTACTATTACCTCAACGCCCCCGTCACCGACGGCATCAACCTGCAGGCCGGCATCAGTGTCGACGTCGACCGGCTGTTCTGACCCCTATCCCATCAACCCTTCACACCAACACCCCCTCCCCTACACCATGAAAGGAAAAATCTACATCGGCAAGGCCCTCGGTTCGTTTCTCCTCGTGCTCTTCACCATGCCCCTGGGCCACGCCCTCATGATGCTCATGGAGCACTTTATGCAGCCCACCCTGCTCCACTACACCGCCTTCCTCATGGGCTTCGTGGGGCTGGTCGTCACCGTGGTGGGCATCTTCGTGAAGGGCGACACCCGCCAGACCATCTACGGACTGGCCGGCGGCCTGCTCTTCTGGACCGGCTGGGTGGAGTTTCTGCTGGCCTACTACGCCCAGCGCTACGGCACCCACTGCGACCTGGTGGGCACCGGCACCGTCACCACCATCACCCACTACGTCGACGGCATCGGCGTGGGCCATGAGTTTCTCATCAACGGCACCCCACTCGAAGACTTCACGCGCGCCGAGCTCAAGCTGCTGCGCGGCTCGCGTCCCGAGTATCTCACCATGCCGTCGTCGTTCGGTTTCTTCATGATGTTCGCCCTCATCTACATCTGCTGCCTGCGCACCGGATGCAACGCCATCAACTGGTGTCAGGAGCAGCTCTTCCGCGGCCGCCGCGACATCATCGTGGCCAAGCCCATGACGCGCCACGTGAGCATCGTCACCTTAATGGAGCTCAACACCATGATGTGGGCCCTCTACCTGGTGCTCATGTTCTGCTACGACCCCGTGTTCCTGGGCGACCACCACCCCGTGACCTACGCCGTGGCCATCTTCTGCCTGGCCGGCTCCTTCTTCATGCTGAAGCGGCAGCTGCGCATCGGTGCCTGGGGCGCCAACATCCGCATGGGCATCGCCACGGTCATCGTGTTCTGGACCTTTGTAGAGGTGATGGCCCGCAACCGCTTCCTCAACGAGGTGTGGGTGGCCCCCTTGGAGCACACCACCGAGATGTGGAGCATCCTCGGCGCCTTCCTCGTGCTCATCGTCTACCTCGTGTGGCACGGCCGCAAGCACTGAAACGACACTTTGCGAGGTCAAAAGTTCCGAAAATGTGATTTTTTACCTATTTTTGTTGCCGAAAATGTGATTTTCGCCATGCAACTACTTAATAGAAAGATAGATAAGATACTTTTTGACTGGAAAAACAGTTCAAAGAGGAAGCCGCTGATAGTGAAATGGCGAAGAGGTACTGACGATAAGTTGTGAACAAATTAGAATCACAATGTTAAAAAGACACAAAAACGTACAGAAAGACGTACAGAAAATCAAAATTCTCCATATATTTGCAAAAAATAGAATTACGATGGACACTTTATCAGTTACCGACTTCAGAAGCCAATTGGCCACCTATTTTGACCGAGTACTGGCTGGAGAAAAAGTTTTTATCCGTAGGAAGAACAAGCTTTTCACTATCATCCCTGTAGATGAAGGAGATTTGACCATTTCGCCTGAACTGGCAGAAAAAATAGCTAAAGCCCGGAAAGAGCATCATGAAGAAAAGACCATGAAATTCAGCAGTGCCGCCGCAGCTCAAAAATGGATGGATGAGCTATGAAATACGCCATTGAATTTTCTTCAAATGCACAAAAAATTATCAAAAAATGGAAAAAATCCAATCCCAACGCATTTAAGAAACTATATAAAATCTTGCCTGAGCTTGAATCGCATCCATATTCGGGAACAGGGCATCCTGAACCTCTGAAAGGTTTAGGCGGCAATGTCTATTCACGACACATCACAGCCATGGATAGAATAATCTACGAAATCTTTGAGGACCACTTGATTGTGCTGATTATCGAATTGGAGGGGCATTATCAGGACAAATGACTTATTTGTCCATAACAGAATTCTAATGTTACCTTTGCAAATATAGCAAAATATTCTAAAACATACTTAATAATAATAGGAAAAATCCATTCCCTTCACAAATTAGCCCCAGAAATGTATCACCTGCGAAATTCGCTGTGATGCGATGGAATGACGAAAGGCGGGGCGGGTGGCGGCGAAGGCCACTTGAGCAGGGCGGTGTAGCAGACGGGGGCGGCGAAGGGGCGCTCCTCGATGGGCAGATGCTCCCACCCCTTGGTGTGGCGGTAGACATCGCCCGCTCCGATGGGCACACACACCTCCTTGGCCTGGATGAAATGGGGCACACCCTCGCTGAAATTGTAATAGGGCGGCGTGGGCGACTCGAAAATGAGCCGGCCGATGTGGAGGGCCAGACCCCAGGTGCCGATGTTCTCCAACTGGGCAGGCAGGGTGAGCGTGTCGCGATAGTGACCCACAAAAGCCTCATCGGACATGCGCCGCACCGCCTCGTCGGCGAAAGGCACATGGTCGGTCATCTTATCGACTACGCTCACATACTGCCTCCAGAGATAGGCCTTATGGGCGTTAAGGCCGGATATCTTAAAAATGGTCTCCCACGAATATCTATTCACGATTTCCCTGCCGGCGCGTACCATGGCGATGTCTTTAGTGGGCACGAAGATGGTGGTGAGCCGGGGACAATTTTCGAAGAGACGGCTCTCAGGACCAATGTTCGTGTCGGGAAGCCGCGACTCGAACACCACAGTCTCCAGCCGAGAGCAGTCCGTTGGTATCCAATTGTTTAAGCCTAAACAAGGCTTTAATACTCATCCTCGTTGAAAACTTGGCTCACGACTGATTATCAGTAACTTATGCCATTCTTTACTATTTTTAGCCAAATAAACCAGGCGGTATGAGGCGACCAAAGGCGATTCGTAGACGTAGTGAAAACTACAAAATCGGATGACTTTTTTACAAAGATAGTTATTCTTACCTGTTTTTTTTACTATGAAAGACAAAAGTTATCAACTTGTCTTCTCATTCTTCATTATACAAAAATGCGTAACGCAAATTTGTATAATCGGAATATTTTGGCTATCTTTGCACCAGAATTGCATATAATCGCTGGGAGTATGATAAAGAATCCTTTCCTGACATACGGCTATAATGGCCCTGAATATTTCTGCGACAGAATGGTGGAAACTAAACGTCTGACATCCCTGTTAGTTAATGGAAACCATGTAGCTTTGATATCACCGAGAAGAATGGGCAAGACAGGACTGATACGTCACTGCTTCGCTCAAGAAGAGCTACAAGAACATTATTATTTGTTTGTCGTTGACATCTATGCCACAAAGTCACTGGCAGAACTTACTTACTCATTGGGACGCACTATTCTCTCGGTACTAAAGTCGAAGGAAAGAAAAGCATGGAAGCGATTCATACAGATAGTTGGTTCGCTTCGCACAGGCATTACACTAGATGCATTAGGACAACCAACCTGGAATCTTGAAATCGGAGATATTCTGTCACCTAAAGTTTCACTTGACGAGATTTTCCGTTATCTGAACTCAGCCGACAAACCTTGTCTTGTGGCCATTGACGAATTTCAGGCTATCATGAATTATCCCGAACAAAACGTAGAAGCGCTCCTCAGAACCTATATCCAAGATTGTAATAACGCATGGTTCGTCTTTTCCGGTTCAAAGCGACATATGATGGGTGAGATGTTCTCGTCACCAGCCAGACCATTCTACCAAAGCGCATCCACCATGTCGTTGAAAGCGATTCCTTTCGATGCTTACCAGGAATTTATAACTCATCACTTTCAGCAAGCCGGAAAACAAATAGAACAGGAAGCTATACGATACACATATGAGATGTTTGAAGGAACTACTTGGTACATTCAAAAGATATGTAATGAGCTATTTGCGATGACAGAACAGGGTAGTTCGTGTGGTATCAAAGAGGTTGATACGGCCATCAACTACGCTGTAGAAGAGAAGAATGATACTTTTCAGGATTTGATGACCCGGCTTACAGCCAAGCAAAAAGCCTTGTTGTTGGCATTGGCACACGCTGAAAAGGACGTACAGCCCACGAGTGGACAGTTTATCAGAAAATATCATCTCACCTCTGCCAGTGCCGTTCAACGAAGTTTGTCCGCCTTACAGGAAAAAGACATCATAACCAGCAATAACGGGCAGTACTTCATCTACGATTATTTCTTATACTATTGGTTGAAACACCAATAAAAACACCAGCGAGACAAACAAGCATTCCTTATTTATCTCGCTGGTGTTTAGCTGTTTAGGCTTAGATACAAGCCTTAATACTCATCCTCGTTGAAAACTTGGCTTTCTATTGATTATCAACAACTTACACTCAAATTAACTATTTTTTAGCCAAATAAACCGCACGGTCTAAGGCGGTCAAAGGCGGTTCGCTGACATATTGGACAAACATATCCTGCGACCTCTTTCACTATAGAAAGAATTCGAATGTATTAAAATCACCCTATTACATCTACACTATCTCTTACAAAATGTTAAATATCCGCTTATATAGAAAAAATTTACGAAATAATTTGGTTTATATTATAAACCTATTTATATTTGCATCGCAAACCGGACACAAATGGCTTTTGACGTGCTTTCTGCAGGAGCGCGGACAAGGCCTAAGAATAAGGAAACTATTGTGTAAAACTCAAAAAAGAAAGTAAACTATGGAAGAAAACAACAACTTGACTGCCGAGCGCAGCCTGGAAATCATCACCGAGCAGATTGCACAAAGCCGCAAGACCGTTTCGAAAGATGTAGGCATGTCGCTCTTGATCGCAGGCCTTTGCATTATCGGCGTAGCATTTATCACCTGCATTTGTGCTTTGCTCACTGGCAATATGGCTTTTCATCTACTCTACGTCTTGGTGCCTGTATTGGTAATCGGTATAGAACGCTATGTCAAAAGGAACAAGCCAAAGGTGCCCGACAGTATTATAAGTACCATGGTGGATAAAACATGGCAGACATTCGGTATCTTCGTTCTGACTTTTTTTATTCTTTCTATTCTTTTCAACAAACTGATGATCCACGACGCTCTGGTAGCTGATAATATGCAGGTGTATTTTCAAAACCGTATCAGTCCTGTTCGTATCATTCTTCTGATGATGGGCATGGCTGTCACGATCAATGGTTATACCCTAAAGAGCAAGTGGATGGTGTGGTGTGGCATTATTGGTGGTATTGGAGGATTCTTTTGGGAGGCGTTCTGCGTGACACAGACTCTGATTGCGAGGAGTGGGCTTCCATTGGAATATTATGGTGATGCTGGGGTCATTGCCCCTAACCTTATAATGGCAGTATTTACCTTCATCGGCCTGACGCTCCCTGGCTGGATGCTCAAAAGACAGCAATAGCCTATGCCGTTCCAGCCACTAGACCCACTGCTGCACGCCGAGTTGCGACTGGCTGTCATGTCACTACTCATCAGTACAGAAGAAGCCGAGTTCCCCTACATCAAGGAGCAGACGGGAGCTACGGCAGGCAACCTGAGTGTGCAGGTCGACAAATTATCGACAGCGGGCTACATCGAGGTAGAGAAGACCTTCAAAGGCAAGCGCCCTTGCACCATCTGCCGCATCACTGACAAGGGACGTCAAGCGTTTGAGACATATGTCGAGGCGCTGAGAAGTTACATAGCAGTCAATTCCAAATAATCACTACTCTGCAATAGGAAAAAACAGATTTTCGACAAACAAAATAGACAATTAGGACTCACAACAACAATTAAACAAACTGGCTGAATAAAAAGAAACAAGCGATGAAACTTGATGCTTCATCGCTTGTTTTTCTTCTAATACTC
>ONMI01000020.1 GCA_900318915.1 uncultured Prevotellaceae bacterium
AAGTTGAAGAGGGAGTATAGCGGGCTATACGACCGATGAGACTTGACGCTATGCACCGAATAAAAACAAAAAGCGACCGAAACAAATTCTATGGAATACAGCCTTTAATATCAAACAGAATTAATAGAACACACCTAAAAAGAGCCTGCGAATTTCGCAGGCTCTTTTATTATCATTGGCATTAATAGAATACCAGGGAAAGGGCGTAGGCCACAAGCGTGCTCACAATAACACTCACCAGACCGGGCATCATGAAACTGTGGTTCAGCAGGTATTTGCCTATCACGGTGGTGCCGGAACGGTCGAAGTTCACCGTCGCAATATCAGAAGGATAGTTGGGGATGAAGAAGTAGCCGTATACACTCGGAAGCACACCCAGAAGTACCGGACCGGGAATACCAAGCGAATAGGCCAGCGGCAACATGGTCACCACCACGGCACCCTGTGAGTTGATCAGCACTGATACCATAAAGAAGGCAAAGGCGATGGCCCAAGGATAGGCTGTCACCAAGTCGCTGAGCATCAGCTTCATCTCTGGCATGTAGTTGTCAAAATAGGTGTTCGCCATCCAGGCAATGCCATAAATGGCTACAACGGCCACCATACCGCTCTGCCATACGGCTCCCGCAACGGCTTTCTTCGGCTGGGCCTTGCAGAAAATGATCATCAGCGCGGCGGCCGAAATCATCACAATCTGAATCACTAGATTCATCGCAAGGGGCTTGTCTTTCTTCGTAGTGGCTTTTTCTATCACTACCTTGGCCTTGGCCAGATCATCGGTCTTCACTTGGATGGCCTCAGTGTTGGGAGCGGCTATCGTATGGTTCTCCGTAGTGTGCACTTCCTCACCATTCACGGTCTTCAACACCACGGCGGCGGTGTCAATCGACACGGGAGCGATGGTCACCGACTTGGCATTGCCGTCGGCTACGATAGAACTGTAGGACGGCAACAGGTTTACTTTGAAAACCTGTGCCAACGAGAAGGTCACAATTACCAGAAGGGCAGCAAAGAAAATGTATACGGCGCGCTTCGACTCGGGGGCTATCTTCTTGTCCAGGGTCGTGGCGCTGTTGCCGTAAATGTAGGCATACTGCACAGGGTCTTTGAGCTTGGCCTGAAATTCAGGGTCTTTGTCAAGGTCCTTGCCGCGCTTGAAGGAGCAGGCGGCAGCAGCCAACAGACCGCATACACAGGCGGGTATCGATACCATCAGCACCTGGGGAATGGTGATGTCGAAACCGTTGGCATTGGAGATGGCCACAAACGATACTACAGCGGCGGCAATAGGCGAGCAGGTGATACCTACCTGAGAGGCGATACTGGCCACACCGCAGGGACGCTCCGGACGGATGCCTTTCTTCAATGCAATGTCACAGATAATGGGCATCAGCGTATATACCACATGGCCCGTTCCTACAAGCACGGTCAGGAAAAAGGTGCAGAGGGGGGCAAGGAAGGTAATGCGGTCGGGATGCTTGCGGAGCATGCGCTCGGCTATCTGGATGAGCCAGTCCATACCGCCAGAGGCTTGAAGCACACCGGCGCAGGTCACGGCGGCTATGATGATGTAAATCACATCGGTGGGTGGAGAACCGGGTTTCATGTGGAAACCGAACACCAAAATGGCCAGACCGATACCGGAGATGGCACCAAGAGCCAAACTGCCGTAGCGCGAGCCTACCCAAAGGGCAAGGAGCACAACAAGGAGCTCAACAATCATAATTGGGGTCATAGATTTAAGAAAGTTTTTAAGTTATTAAATTATATTGGTTTTTCGTTTGCTTGGATAAGATGCTCTTGTTCCGACTTTCTAATGCGGAAAGGGGATTTTATCAATGAATGGCCAAAGATAAACATTTTTTTATGATTAATGGCTTTTATTCTCGCTTTTTTTCCTCTTTTTTCTAACTTTTTTTTGTTTTTGAAGTCTTACTCGTTATATCGTCATTGATTTAAGTCAATATTTCTTCCGATTCTTGAATTTTGTCACTCAATTTTTCCTCTTTTCTTATGGATTGTACATATATTTGCACATGACCTCTAAGGATTGTCTCAGTAGTGATATAGCTCGTATGGTAATGGATTGTTGAAAGGATATTTTGAGAGAGTTGTCACACACTGACGAAAGCAGCACGCATCTTATAATGCGTGCTGCTCATTTTTTATCGTCTTTCCCGTAAATGGACTTATAGCGATTCGTCATCGGGCTTCTGTGGCACCTTGCTCACCTTGGGCAGATGACGTTTACGCCGAATCCAGTCGGCCTTGCGCTGCTCGTATTCCTCACGGTGTCGCTCCAGATAGTTGTCGGCCATGACAGTTCGGTTTTAGCGGAATCGGCTGTATATCACACTCAGCGTCAACGCGTCCTTGCCGCCTACCAAACGGCAACTGCTCAGCGTGATGTCGTTCGTCACACTCGAATAGTGGCTGTAGCCGTAGGTGTCGGTATACTGGGTGCTGGTTACTGGCACCAGCAACACCTTGTTCCAGTCAGGATTGTGTTCCAGCCAGGCGGGGTCTGACTTCAAGCCCGACTGCATCTTGCTGTACAGATGACTCACAAGGCTGCCTATGTTGCCGAAGGTGTAGCCGTTGGTCGTACTGCTGTAACTGCAGAGATAGGTGTCCTTGAAATTGACTATCTTGCGGTGCTCAAAGAAACTGGTCAGTGAGTCTTTCTCTATCAAAAGTACCTGCGACGGACACGACAGATTGTAGGGGTTCTGGTCGGTGTTGTTGTAGCGGGGCAACATCAGACGGGCCGTGTTCACCGTGTCATTCTCATGCCCTTTCATAATGTCGGCTACAGGAAGAGTAATCTCGGTGTAGATGCCGGCAGGACCTTTCAGGTAGGTGCAGCTCTCGTCGGCTATCAATTGCGACAATACCTCACTGTCGTTTGACACACGGGTCGACTGTACCACTTCCTCCGTACCGCTGAAAAAGGTCATGCGGTCGGCTATGCTGTCCTTGTTCACATACAGACGGTAGTAAATGTTCAGCTGAGGGGCACTCACATAGGCCATGCCGCCCATGCCGCCGGTCATCTTGAAATAAAAACCGGGAATCACGTTCTTCGTAAACGTGATGCCGTTCTTGAAATACTCCGGATTGCTGTAGTATTTGCGAAGTATATAGGTACCGTAGTTGTTGTAGGTCACACCATCGGCATCTGTGTAGGGCTCATTCAGAGGAACACGGATGTTGTTCATGTATGAACTGGATTTCTGGATGGCACGGTCGGCCTGGTTCACCAAAGAGAACACTTGCTCCTTCTTGATGCCGTCTTCTCGAACATAACCCGAAGTGATGGGGTCGAAGTCTGAGTAGTAGTGGATGGCATCGGTCATCGGAGTGCCCATCTCATAGGCGGTCAGACGCATCAGCGACAGGGAGTCTCCGTAAAAATTCTCATAAAACAGGCGTATCTCACAAGAGTCGGCACAAATGCCGCCGTCGGACGAATAACTGGCTATGGAGTCGATGGGGGTCAACTTGTAATTCTCCAGACAGTTGAACTGGGTCATGAAGTCGGTCGTTATGTAGGCGCCCGTCTCGGGATCCTTGATGCGTCCCAGATAACCCAAACTGCTGCGGGCAAGTATCGACTCAGCGCCTACTGAACGGCTGCTTACCTTGAATACGGATGAACTTACTTCCAATTGGTCTACATCGTTGGTCAGCATGCTGCCAACACTACCGGTGTCTTCATCACAAGCCGTGAACAGCATTGCCGCTGCAAAGACAAGGCTTGATGTGAATCTTATTCTCATTGCTGATTAAAACTTGAGGGTTCTTTATGACGGCTACTCGTTGCCAAGCAGCTGACGGTAAAAGTCTGCGTACGAGTCGGCGAAACCACTGGGCTCATTGCCCATATAGCCTAAATGGGGAAGACCTTTCTCATGCGAATACGACAGAAGCTCACTGTTCACATCCGCACTGGCCTCCACAATGGCGTCACTGTAGTCGATGGCCATCTTGCCCAAATCCAAAAAGTTGAACTCGTTGCTGTAACGGGTCAACAAATCGGCCTTCGCATCACGAAACTCTACACAACGCTTGAAATTCTCGCCTAAGTCGTTCTTCAATTGCTTCGTAAACAGGGATGTCACTACCTTCGCATTGCAAAGGGAGGGCTCATCCTGATAGGCGGTCTTTACATAAAGGGGCACTACTGCTGCCATCCAACCCTGACAGTGGATGATGTCGGGCACCCAACGGAGCTTCTTCACCGTCTCCAATACACCGCGGGCAAAAAAGATGGCGCGCTCACCATTGTCAGGATACTCCTCACCCGACTCGTTCTCCGTCATACGACGCTTCATGAAATAGTCCTCATTGTCAATGAAATATACCTGAAGACGGGAAACGGGTATCGAGGCTACCTTGATAATCAGAGGATGGTCGGTGTCGTCGATAATCAGGTTCATACCCGACAGGCGCTGTACTTCATGAAGCATTCCGCGGCGCTCGTTGATCGTCCCCCACTTGGGCATGAAGGTGCGAATCTCAAAACCGCGCTCCTGCATACTCTGGGGGAGCAACTTGCCCATTAACGACATCTCATTCTCGGGAACGTAAGGAGTAATCTCCTGGTTGATGTATAATACTTTTATCGCCATCTCTTGGTGTTTTGGATTTTTGTTTGACCGGTCTGTATATCGACAAGCAATTTTCGACATGCAAAAATACAAAAAAAATCTCACTAAATGTCCAAAATTATCCATATTTTAGCATATTGTAACCAATTCTAAGTTTATTTTCCCTCTTATTCTTTCGTATTTGAGAAATTTGTTGTTATTTTGCAAACCGAAAATTTATACTCCTCTGATGAAAGTTTTTAGTAAAATCGCCGACCTGCAAAATGCACTCTTCCCTCTCAGGAAAAAGAATTGCACCATCGGCCTTGTGCCCACCATGGGCGCACTGCACCAAGGACACGCTTCGCTCGTTCTGCGCTCCGTCAAGGAAAACGATGTCACTGTCGTGTCGGTGTTCGTGAATCCAACACAGTTCAACGACCCTAACGACTTGAGAAACTATCCACGTGACCTCGATGCCGACTGCAAACTCCTTGAGGAATGCGGAGCCGATTTTGTGCTCGCTCCTTCCGTAGAGGAAATGTATCCGACTCCCGACAACAGACACTTCGAGTATCCTCCCGTCTCTACCGTCATGGAGGGCGCGCACAGACCTGGTCACTTCAATGGGGTATGCCAGGTCGTAAGCCGACTGTTCTATATCACAAGACCGAACAGAGCTTATTTCGGTGAAAAAGACTGGCAGCAAATAGCTGTCGTGAAGTGCATGGTGCGCGACCTCGGTCTGCCCGTGCAGATTGTGGAGTGCGATATCGTGAGAGATGAAGACGGACTGGCTAAAAGCAGCCGCAACACGCTCCTCGCACCCGATGAAAGGGCCATCGCTCCCAATATCTACAAGGCGCTTAAGGATAGCCTCGATTTCGCCAAAACACATACCGTAGCCGAAACACACGACCACGTGGTCAAGCAAATCAACGACGTCGACGGACTCGATGTGGAGTATTTCGCCATCGTAGATGGTGATACGCTGCAGGATGTCAACGACTGGCAGGAGGCTCCTCATGTGGTGGGCTGCATCACCGTCTATTGTGGTAAAACACCTATCCGACTCATCGACCATATTAAATATAAGTAAGTTTTTCTCTCCTTTTATTAAGAAAACATGCTGATAGAAGTAATGAAATCCAAACTGCACTGCGTGCAGGTGACAGAGGCTAATCTAAGATACATGGGCAGCATCACCATCGACGAGGACTTGATGGACGCCGCCAATATGATCGCTGGAGAAAAAGTGGAAATCGTCAACAACAACAATGGCGAACGACTTGAAACCTATATCATCAAGGGTGAAAGAGGATCGGGATGCATCTGCCTCAATGGGGCGGCAGCAAGAAAATGTGAGGTGGGCGACACCATCATCATCATCTCCTACGCACTCATGGATTTTGAGGAAGCCAAATCTTTCAAACCCACTGTGGTCTTCCCAAAAGACAATAAGGTGATGCAGTAATAACAACTACAATAGGTATATTAAAATATCAAGGCTCCACACATCCTGTAAGGATAAGTGGAGCCTTGATGTTTATCAGAATGTAAAAACAGAATCGGAGCCGCTCGAGCGACTCCGATTGCATGTCTCTTATTCTATCACTACCAGAGGGGTGTCTTCCATCACACTGGCACCTTGCTTCACCAAAACAGCGGTCACCTTGCCGTCTTTCTCGGCCTCAAGGTTGTTCGCCATCTTCATGGCTTCAAGAACGACTACTACATCGCCCTTCTTCACAGTGTCGCCAACGGCTACCTTCACCTCAATCACGGTGCCGGGCAGCGGAGCCTTCAAGGCACCGGACATGTTCACATTGCCGGCAGCGGCGGGAGCATCGGCTGCAGGAGCTTCCTCTGCGGCAGCACCTGTCTTCACTACCACCTTCTTCTTCTCGGGCTCTGCCTCGGGCTCCATCTCTACCTTGTAGGTTTCGCCGTTCACAGTCACGGTGGCCACATTCTCAACTATCTCGCCGATAGCCACTTCATATTTCGATCCGTTGATCGTATATTTGTATTCTTTCATGTTGCTTGATGTTTTTAAAAGCCAATAATGTGGTTAGGGCACCTTCGTCATCTGAAGATAGTGGGCGTTCCACTCGGTGTGGTGGCACTTGATGGTTATCATGTCCGACTCACGGTCGTGAACATTGTTGCCCTTGAATTCGTGAAGAGCCATGGCTATGGCTGCATACACTTCGTTTTTAGCTTTTGCCATTCTTCTTTCTGTTTTGAAATTACATAGGTATGTTGCCATGCTTCTTGGCAGGAAGAGTCTCACGCTTGGTGGCAAGCTGAGCAAGGGCACGACAGATGCGGAAACGGGTGTTACGAGGCTCTATCACATCGTCAATGTAACCGTAACGGGCTGCCTGGTACGGATTGGCAAACAACTCGGAGTATTCCTCCTCCTTCTCTGCCAGGAAGGCCTTCACATCCTCACCAGCCTCTTTCTTGGCCTTGGCTTCACGGGCCTGAAGCACTGCAACAGCACCGCTGGCACCCATCACTGCAATCTCTGCGTTGGGCCATGCGTAGTTCAGGTCGGTACGGAGCTGCTTGCAACCCATCACAATGTGGCTGCCGCCGTAGCTCTTGCGCAGAGTAACCGTCACCTTGGGTACGGTGGCCTCACCAAATGCGTAAAGAAGCTGAGCACCGTGCAGAATAACGGCGTTGTACTCCTGACCGGTTCCGGGAAGGAAGCCGGGAACGTCTACCAACGTTACAATAGGAATATTGAAGGCGTCGCAGAAACGAACGAAACGGGCACCCTTGCGGCTGGCGTTCACATCAAGCACACCGGCATAGCAGGCGGGCTGGTTGGCCACAATACCTACACTCTGACCGTTGAAACGGGCAAAACCTACAATGATGTTCTTGGCAAACTTGGGCTGTACCTCGAAGAACTCACCGTTGTCGGTGATGGCCGAAATCACATTGTACATGTTGTAGGCCTGGTTGGGATCGTCGGGAAGAATCTCGTTCAGAAGGTCTTCCTTGCGGTCTATCGGATCGGTGCACTCCACACGGGGGGCTTCCTCCATGTTGTTCGACGGAATGTAGCTCAACAGCGTCTTGATCATTTCAAGACCTTCCTCCTCGGTAGAGGCGGTGAAATGGGTCACACCGCTCTTAGTGGCATGAACAGAGGCTCCACCAAGATGCTCCTGGTCGATGTCCTCACCGGTAACAGTCTTCACCACCTTCGGACCTGTCAGGAACATGTAACTCGTGTTCTCCATCATCAGGGTGAAGTCGGTCAGAGCGGGGGAGTAAACAGCACCACCGGCGCAAGGACCAAAGATACCGGATATCTGGGGTATCACACCAGAGGCCAGAATGTTGCGCTCAAAAATCTCAGCATAGCCTGCAAGAGCGTTCACGGCTTCCTGAATACGGGCACCACCCGAGTCGTTGATACCGATAACAGGAGCACCCATCTTCATACCCATGTCCATCACCTTGCAAATCTTCTCGGCCATCGTCTCGGAAAGAGAACCGCCATTCACCGTGAAGTCCTGGGCAAATATGTATACCAGACGACCGTCCACCGTACCGGAACCGGCTACAACACCGTCACCAAGATACTGCTTCTTGTCCATGCCGAAATTGTGGCAACGGTGAAGCTTGAACATGTCGAACTCTTCAAAACTGCCTTCGTCCAAAAGCATGTCGATTCGTTCACGCGCGGTGTACTTGCCGCGTGCATGCTGTTTGTCAATGGCTTTCTGGCCACCACCAAGACGGGCTTGCTCACGTTTCTCTACAAGCGCCTTGATCTTTTCTAATTGCTTGCTCATCTGTTTGTTTTGTTGTTTTTACTTTATGAGTAGTTGGTGAGTCAGCTGTCACTGACTCCGGTTCTTTCTCTCTAATGCTCGCAAAGCTCGGTCAGAATACCGCAGGTCGATTTCGGATGCAGGAATGCTATGTTCAGATTCTCTGCGCCCTTGCGCGGGGCCTTGTCTATCAGACGGATACCCTTGCCGTCGCACTCTGCAAGCGCGTTGGCTACACCGTCCTCAATGCAGAATGCCACGTGGTGAACACCCTTGTTGCCCTTGTCAAGCCACTTCTGAATGGTGCTCTCAGGTGATGTCGGCTCCAAAAGCTCAAGCTTCACCTCACCGCACTTCAAAAAGGCGGTCTTCACTTTCTGATCCTCTACTACCTCTACGGCATAGCACTCCAGACCAAGTACTTCCTTGAAATAGGGCAAAGCCTCCTCGATGCTCTGCACAGCAATTCCCAAATGTTCAATGTGTGAGATTTTCATAATAATATTGGTTGATTAAAAGATGTTGTGTCTTCCGTATTACGTAATATTTACAATTGTGGTGCAAAGATAATCAAAATCAAGCGAATAACAAAAAAGAATCCATTCTTTTTTATTCCTTAACTTCTTCTTGGCCTGTACGGGTATGAAAAAGTGCCGAACCAATCATGAAGTTCGGCACTTTCACCTTCTTTTGACTGTTTCTCTTTAAAACTCCACCAATACTCTCGCGTTAATCTGGCGGCCGGTCAGATAGTTCGGCACGGCATATTGCTGGTTGGTCACGTCGGTTATCCAATAGTAGGAGTTCACGTTGTTGATGCCGAACAGGTTCAGACAGTCCAAACCCAACCAGATGTTGCGGATGGGATTCTTGGCGTTCTCACGGTGTTCGTTGTTCAGAGCACGGTAGCTCATGCCGATGTCGGCGCGCTTGTAGGCGGGAGCACGAAAATCGTTGCTCTCCAATTCGCGGTGGGGGGCAGAGAAGGGCAAACCGTCGGCGTAGGCCAACTTGAGCGACATCTTCCACCGCTCGGTGTTCGGAAAGTAGTCGCTGAAAAACAGACTCAGAGAGTACCGTTGGTCGGTTGGCATGGCTATACGCTTGCCGTGGAGCTTCATCTTGGTGTCCATCACCGACACGCTCAGCCATGAATCGGTGCCGGGCACAAACTCGCCGTATAGCTTCAGGTCGAGACCGGCGGCGTGACCGCTCGCTTCGTTCTGGCCGTAATATACCACTTTCACGTTGTTCACGCTGTAGGGCACAAGGTTCGACATTGCTTTGTAGTATAGCTCGGCGCTGAACTTGAAGTTCTGGTTGCGCATCTTGAAGCGGTAGTCGTAGGCGCCGATGAAATGGAGCGAACGCTGCGACTTGATCTTGTCGTTCAGCGTGGCATAGGTGATGCCGTCTATCGTCGTCGTGTCGCGAAGCTCCTTGAAGAAGGGGGCCTGGTAGTACAGACCGGTGGCCACACGGAAGGTCATGTCCTCATTGAAACAGGGCACGATGCCCAAAGAGATGCGAGGACTCACTATCGTCTCGCCGTTGAAGTTCCAATGGGCCACTCGTACACCGTAATTCAAGGTGTAGAAGGTGGTCTGCGAAGAGTTGCTGAAGCGATAGGTGTCTTGTAGATAGGCTTCTATGCGGTTGGCATTCAATTCGTTGCGGGCATTCAGCGTGTATATCAGATTCAGGTCGGTGCCAGTATGGGGCACACTATAGCCGGCTGAGTCGCGCATCTCATACTCACGGCTGTTCTCCTTGATGTGCTCATTCTTCCACAACACGGCACTCTCCAATTGGTGCTTGCCCACTTTGTGGCTCAACATCAGCTTCAAGGCTTTTACATTGGCTTCCAGATAGTTGCGGGTGTGTTCCATATAGGTGCCCACACCTAAATTCTCGCTCGTCTCGGTCTGCGTGAGCCAGTACTGGCCTTGTATGTCGTAGGTCTCTTGCTCTTTGGTAGAGAAGGCGGAACCCAACAGGGTGACGGAGGTCTGGTCTGTAAGGTGGCGGGTGATGCTCAGCGTGCCGAAATAGGTGCGGAATAGGTCTTTCTCCTTGCCGTCGAAGTAGACCTTGAAGTTCTTCACGTTCTCCATCGTACCGAAGTTGGTCTCACGGTCCTCGGGGGTGAAGTTGTAGTGGTTCTCTGATATGTTGCCTATCAGGTCTATCGTCCACCGCTTGTTCGGACTGTAGCTCAGATAGGTCTGGTAGTCGAAAAAGTTGGGGTTGTACTCGCCGTGGGTCTCCAGCGACCCAAGAAGATAGCGGTTGGTCTTGTAGCGCAGACCGTTGGTCCACGACAGCTTCTTCCCGGCTATGCCTACATAACCGCTGGCACCCAGCAGACTGGCAGAGGCACTGGCCTCGAATTTCTTCACGCGCTTGTAGGTGATGTCAAGGGCCGACGACATCTTGTCGCCGTACTTGGCTTCATAACCGCCGGACGAAAAATTAATCTTCTCCACCATATCGGGATTGATCACCGACAGGCCTTCCTGCTGGCCGCTGCGTACAAGGAAGGGACGGAAAACTTCGACATTATTTATATATACGCTGTTCTCGTCAAAACTGCCGCCGCGCACGTTGTATTGAGAGGAGAGCTCGCTGTGGGTCGATACACCGGCCTGCCCTTGTATCAGCTCTTCCACGGCATTGCCCGTGGCCGAGGGCATCGTCTTCATGTCCTTGGCATCCAACTGCTGGGTCTGCGTGGTCTGACGGCGTACTTCGGTTATCACCACTTCGTCCAACTGGTTGTCGCTCGTCATGTGTATCACAAGGGTCTGCTTGCCGCGGGGCTTGTGCAGCACACGGGTCTTCGTCTGGTAGCCTACCATCGAGTAGCGTATCGATACACTGTCCGAACTCTGAAGGGTGATGCTGTATTCGCCTTTCAGATTAGTAAAGGCTACCTTGCCCTGACTCACACAGGCCACGGTGGCAAACTCCAATGCGTCGCCTTGCTCATCAAGCACTTTGCCCGATAGCGTAAAACTCTGTGCCGACACACTGCACGTATATGACAGCAGCGCCAGCAGCACAACGAGAAAACGGATTTGAGGTCTCATTATTTTTTATAACGCATCCATCGCGGTATTATTGTGCAAAAATGAAAAACCTCTCTTGGGGTGGGAGATACGCTTAATGGGAATCACTCCTGAAAGAACCAGCGAAGCAGGCGGTTCACCCATCCTATCGAGCAGCGGAACCAGCGGTAGGTGCTCGTTGGCTTGCCGCCGAATTCTAAAAGGAAGTCGCGGGTGGGCTCACCTATCACCGGAAGGCCTACATGCATGAAGCGAAGATGCGACTTGCCCATGGCATGGCTGTGGTTCAGCGCATACCACACGGTCATCGCACGGGGCATCTGCCGGCGGTAGGTCTTGCGGCGAGAGGCGGCATACCATAGGTAGGCGTCATCGCCTTCATAGACTATGGCGCAGCCGCCTATCACGCGCCCTTTGTAGCGGGTCGTGAGGATACGGCAGCGGTCGCTCGAAAGTAATGCGCGGAAAAATTCTTTCTTCGGAATGAAACGCTGAAACTTCATCCGGTAGTAGTTGCGCAGAAGGGTGTAAAAGGCGTCAAACTCTTTCTCCGAAGATATCTCATGGGTCTCCACTCCCATCTGGTAGCGGCTCTCCAAACGGCGGAGGAAGGTGGGGTCCAGACGCTCGGCGGGGGCCTTGCTGTGCAGCGAATTGTGGATGTTCTGCCAGTTCACCGGCACATAGCCGTTGCGGCGGAAGTGGCGGTAGCCAAGCATCTTCTTGCTCAACTGGCTGAACTCAATAACCAGACACAGGCGGCGGGTGAAATGGCGGGTCACGGCATGTATCAGTTCGGGAAACAATGCGTCGCGGGTGACTTCATCGCGGTAACAACCTTCGCCCAATACGTTGCCCGTGGTGTACAGATAGGGGGGGAGCAGTCGGCCGCGGCGGTTCAATGTGGCCAGCAGATGGCCCAGCCAGTGGCCTTCGCCGTCGGTGGCGACAAACATGTAGGGGGTGCAGCCGGGCGTGGAAGAGAGTATGCCGAATAGCTCCTTGCCATGAAAGAACAGTCGGTCTTCTATGGCGGGGATGTCTTCAAGATGGGTATATACGGCTATTCGGGCGTTTTCCATGTCGCAAACATACACTTTTTTTCCCGTACTTCCAAATTTTTTTGAATGATTAAGGCGCTAATAGGTGACAGATGGATGGTTTGTCGATTTATTTCTTTATATTTGCATCATGAATTTCGACATTATACTCTCCAATAGGCGTAGCTGCCGCCATTTCTCCGACCAGCTCATCGATGAGGACGCAGTGGCTAAAATCATCAGCGCGGCGCTTAGGGCGCCTTCGTCCATGAACAGAAGGGCATGGCATTTCCTGCTCGTGGATGATATGGCCGACCTCGAAAAATTGGCCGACTGCAAAGAGCAGGGGGCGGCGTTCCTCAAACAGGCACCACTGGCTGTCGTCGTCATGGCCGACCCTAATGAAACGGATTGCTATATTGAAGACTGCTCTATAGCCGCCATCACCATGCAGTATGAGGCCGAATCGCTCGGACTGGCCTCGTGCTGGGTACAGATTCGCGGACGGTATCTCTCCGACGGTACCAAGGCGGCTGATGTCGTTAGGGGAATCCTGGACATACCGGAGTCGATGGAGGTGGTTTGCATCATCGCGCTCGGCCATCCGGAGAAAAAGGCTGAGCCTCGTAACGATGACCTGAGATGGGAACAGGTGCATATCGGTAAATTCTAATCTTTATCTGCTATGATGAATCTGCAGCAATTGAAAATATCAATGATAGGGGCGGGCAATCTTGCTACCCGGTTGGCTTGTGCGCTCCATGAATCGGGATGCTCTATTATCCAGGTATTTAGCCGTACCATGAGGTCGGCCGAACTCCTCGCAAAGCAGGTGGAGGCGCAGCCGATATGCAACACGGAGGAGGTGGATAACCGTGCCGATGTCCTGTTTTTCGCCTTGGCCGACAAGGTGTTGCCAGATATCATCCCATTAGTGGCTGCGCGAAATCCGAAGGCGCTAATGGCGCATACGGCGGGGAGCATGCCCATGAGGGTGTTCTCACCGCATGCCAAAAGATACGGCGTCTTCTATCCCTTGCAGACTTTTTCTAAATTTAGAGAGGTCGACTTCAAACCGATTCCTTTCTTCATCGAGGCATCCGACGGCGAGGGACTCTCGCTGCTCAAAACCTTGGCGGGGCTGCTCAGCGAAAAAGTGTACGAGGCCGATTCGGAACAGCGTAAAAGACTGCATCTGGCGGCTGTCTTTGCCAACAATTTCGCCAACCATTGCTATGCGCTGTCACAGCAGCTGCTCCAGCAGTATGACTTGCCCTTCGAGGTCTTGTTGCCGCTTATTGATGAGACGGCCGCTAAAGTGCACGATATGGCTCCGCTCAAAGCGCAGACAGGACCGGCCATACGGTTCGACGAAAATGTAATTCGGGCGCAGGAGAAACTGCTCGAAGGGTCGCCGATCAGCCAACAGGTCTATCGGCTCATGAGTGAGAGCATCCACCGCCTTGCGGTGGAAAATACAGCCGTTCCATCCAATCCGACTCCTGGTGAAAAGCCTCATGATAATGGTTCTACGAGTACTTCAACCAATTCCGATAAATAACAGATAAAATGATAAATTACGACCTGAATAAGATTCGTGCCATCATATTCGATGTAGACGGTGTGCTTAGTTGTCAGACTATTCCACTCAGCCCGCTCGGCGAACCGGTACGCACAGTCAATATCCACGATGGATATGCTATCCAACTGGCGGTGAAAAAGGGCCTGCATCTTGCCATCATCACTGGTGGGAGAGGGGAGGAACTGCTCCTGCGCTATCAGCGCCTGGGACTTACCGATATCGTCATGAATGCGGGGGTGAAGGTCGTTGCCTATGAGCAACTCAAACAGCGTTGCGGTTTCTCCGACGATGAAATCATCTATATGGGTGATGATATCCCTGATTATGAACTGATGAAAAGGGTGGGATGTCCGTGTTGTCCCGCCGATGCTTGCCCCGAAATAAAGGAGGTGAGCTGCTATGTCAGCAGATATCCGGGCGGACAGGGCTGCGTGCGCGATGTCATCGAGCAGGTCCTTAGGGCACAAAACAAATGGATGAGCGATGCCGAAGCCTTCGGATGGTAATGACAGCTAAACATCTATGAAAAAGACAAATGTCCTTTTAACTTCCCTTTAACTTCCTTTTAACTTCCCTTTAACTTCCGATAGTTGAGCGAAAGCGAAACTTAAGTAAAAAATGAAATTCATCCTTTCCAGCAATTCTCCGCGCCGCCGCCAACTTCTGGCCGGCCTTGATATCGATTTCGAAGTGAAAGTGCTCCCCGGCATCGACGAGAGCTATCCAGACAATCTCTCACCCGAGGAGGTGCCGCAATTCATTGCGGTGGAAAAAGCAGTTCCCTACCTGCCTTCTCTAGCCGAAGATGAAATCTTGATTACGGCCGATACGGTGGTCGTTTTGGGCAATGAGATTTTGGGGAAACCGGCCGATGCCGATGAGGCCTGTCGTATGCTGAGAAAGCTTAGCGGACAGACGCATCAGGTCATCACTGGGGTGTGCCTTACCACGCTTACACAACAGCGCAAGTTCGCCGTTACCTCGCATGTGTCTTTCAAGGAACTGTCCGACAAGGAAATACATTATTATGTCGACCATTACAAACCGTTCGACAAGGCGGGCGCTTATGGCATACAGGAATGGATTGGCTATATCGGTGTCACCGCTCTCTCCGGCAGCTATTTCAATGTCATGGGCCTTCCTGTCCAGCGCATCTACCAGGAACTCACCTCCATGCTCGGACCCGACGCCCTCCTACATCCCTAAAAACGGCACTCCTAAAAAGACTCCTCTCCCCAAGAGCTATTGTTTACACTCCTAAAAAACACCTATAAAATCACTCATGATGATACGGCTCCCCCTTGATGATGGTGCAGGCGCGATACACCTGCTCAGCCAGAATCAAACGCACCATCTGGTGGGAGAAGGTCATCAGTGAGAGCGATATCTTCTCTTGGGCACGGGCATAGACTGCAGGCGAAAAACCATAAGGACCGCCTATCACCAAGAAAAGCTGGCGGCAGACCTGCTGCTTCTGCGACAGCCAGCGGGCAAAGTCCACACTGCGCATCTCCTTGCCGTGCTCGTCGAGCAGCACCACATAGTCCTGGGGCTGTATCTGCTTCAGTATCAACTCTCCCTCGCGCTCTTTCTGCTGCGCTTCAGTCAGATTCTTAGTGTTCTTCAACTCGGGTATCACGGTCACCGTAAAGGGCATATAGTGCCCTATCCGACCTATGTAGTCGTCCATAAGGGCCACTATGTGCTTGTCGGTGGTCTTACCGGTCAGTAGTAGGGTGGTTCTCATCGCTTTCTCTTGGGGGGGTATTCGTCTTTGCGCTTCGGATTCATCGGAAACCAGCCTTTTTCCACGCGCTTTTTCTGGTGAAACAGTTCGCCGATGCCCCACAACAGGGAGGCTCCCGTCACGCCGAGCACCGACGACACAATCACATTGCTCACCAGTAGCGCACAACCTATGCATAGCAGACCGCCGACAAGGAAGGTCCACCAATACCGCGTGCCGCTGTAATATTCCACCTTTATCACCAGCGGGTGGCATAACCCGATGATGATAAAGGTGATGAGGGCTATGATAATTCCCGTGAAATACATGCTATTTCACTTCTTTCTCCTGGATGGCCTTGCCGGAACCCCAAGCGGTGCCCACTTGCTCGCCAACCACACGGTAGCTGTTGTTCGAGGAGTCGAAAATCACGGGCTGAAGCTTGCTCAGGTCCACTTTGCCCTCCTCGTTGAGAATGCTCTCCTGGGCACTCATGTTCACAATCTCGCCCACCACGCGGGCACCGCCCTTCTCGTCCTCGTCCATCTGAACCACCTTGCACTCCAGGGTGAGGGGATATTCGTTCACAATGGGGGCGTCAACATTCGGACTCTTCGTAACCGTAAAGCCGGCGCGGGCCACTTTGTCGGGAACATCATTGGCCGACACAATGCCGAAATAATCGCTCTGAACAATGTCGTTCTTGCTGGCGAAACTCACCGTGAAGGCTTTCTTCAGACGGATATTATCGGTGGTCTTGTGGGCGGACAGATTGAAGCAGATGTGCTTCGGGCCGCACTGACCGCCCCAGGCGGCCATCATCACGTCGGGATTCTCCTTCTCGTCGTAGGTGGCTATCATGATGGCGGGAAGTGGGGTGATGATGCCGGCGTCACCGAAGTTCTTGCGGCCTTCCACGTCCTTTACTTCCACTTTCTCGGTGGCATTCTCGTTCTCGTTCACTGGGACTTCGGCCTTTTTCTGGCCGCAAGAGGCCCATACAAGGGCACCGCAAAACAGCACACCCCAAATCATTACTTTGCTTTTCATAAGTCGTTTAATGGTTCGTTGATAATAAACTGATAATATTCTTCGCAAAAGTACAAAAAATATCGCTTACAAAAAAATATTTCAAGTCCCCATCCACCCCATAAAGCCCATATCGCCCATCCTGCCCATAAAGCCCATCCCGCCTATTCCGCCCATCCTCCCCATCCCGTCCCCAAAAAGAAAAATCATTTTTTTCTTCGCATTGCCCCCGCTTTTTCGTAACTTTGCACCGAATATAGTTTTTAGCAATATGGCCCTATTTGGATTATTTGGCAAAAAGAAAAAAGAAACGCTCGATAAAGGCTTGGAAAAAACCAAAACGAGCTGGTTCGACAAATTGGCTAAAACCGTAGCCGGTAAATCGAAAGTAGACGATGAGGTGCTCGATGACCTCGAGGAGGTGCTCATCACTTCTGACGTGGGAGTAGACACAACACTCAAAATCATTGAAAGAATAGAAGAAAGAGTGGCTCGCGACAAGTATGTCTCCACCAAAGAATTGAATGCCATCCTCAAAGAGGAAATCGCTGCTTTGCTCGAGGAAAACAATACGGGCAACAACGACGATTGGGACCTGCCTAGTTCCCATAAACCGTATGTCATTCTCGTCGTGGGCGTCAACGGCGTAGGAAAAACTACCACCATCGGCAAACTGGCCTACCAGTTTAAAAACGCCGGCAAAAAGGTATACATCGGAGCGGCCGATACCTTCAGGGCTGCTGCCGTCGAACAGCTCTGCATCTGGGGCGAAAGGGTGGGCGTACCTGTCATAAAGCAGAAAATGGGCGCCGACCCGGCTTCCGTGGCATTCGACACGCTCAGTTCGGCCAAAGCCAATGGAGCCGATGTGGTGCTGATTGATACGGCCGGACGTCTGCACAACAAGGTGGGCCTCATGAATGAGCTCAAGAAAATAAAGGATGTCATGAAAAAAGTGCTTCCCGAAGCACCCGACGAGGTGCTGCTCGTGCTCGACGGCAGTACCGGACAGAATGCCTTCGAACAGGCCAAGCAGTTCTCATCGGTCACACAAATCACCAGCCTGGCTGTCACCAAACTGGATGGTACGGCGAAGGGCGGTGTGGTAATCGGTATCAGCGACCAACTCAAAGTGCCCGTAAAGTATATCGGACTCGGTGAGGGCATGGAAGACCTCCAACTCTTCAATAAGTTCGAGTTCGTCGACTCTCTCTTCGGAAAATAGAACATGAGGGCTAACAGGGTCGATGTCATTACGATGGGATGCTCCAAAAATCTCGTCGATAGCGAGCTGCTCATGAAACAGCTCGATGCCAATGGGTTCGAGTGCGTGCACGACAGCGATAACCCCGAGGGGGATATCGTTGTCGTCAATACTTGTGGCTTTATTGCTGATGCCAAGATGGAGAGCATCGAGACGATTCTCCGCCTGGCTGAGGCAAAAAAGGAGGGACGCATCAAGCGGCTCTATGTTATGGGATGCCTCTCGCAGCGCAACCGACCGGAACTGGAAAAGGAAATCCCCGAGGTGGATAAGTATTACGGTAAGTTCGACTACAAACAGCTGCTGGTCGACTTGGGCAAGGCGGAGATCCCTTCCTGCAGCGGCATGCGGCTCATCACAACGCCCCCGCATTATGCGTATCTCAAAATCAGTGAGGGATGCGACCGCCATTGTGCCTATTGTGCCATCCCGGTCATCACGGGCCGGCATGTGAGCAGACCGCAGGAGGATATCCTGCAAGAGGTGAGGCGCCTCGTGGCACAGGGCGTGCATGAGTTCCAGGTCATAGCACAGGAACTGACTTACTACGGCGTCGATATCGACGGACAGCGGCAGATTGCGCAACTCATATCGCGCATGGCTGATATCCCTGGCGTAGAGTGGATAAGGCTGCATTATGCTTATCCGGCACAGTTCCCCTACGACTTGCTCGAGGTGATGAGAGAGAAACCGAATGTTTGCAGGTATCTTGATATCGCACTCCAACATGTGTCCGACCATGTGCTGCAGGATATGAGACGGCATTTTACCCGGCAGCAGACCGTCGACCTTATTCGTACGCTTCGGGAGAGGGTGCCGGGCATACATATCCGCACTACACTGATGGTGGGCTACCCGGGCGAGACGGACGAGGACTTCGAGGAGTTGCTCGAGTTCGTCAAATGGGCACGCTTCGAACGGATGGGAGCTTTCGCCTATTCGGAAGAGGAGGATACCTATAGCGCAGCTCACTTCCCTGACAATGTGCCGGAAGAGGTGAAAATGGAACGGCTCGACCGACTCATGGCGCTGCAGCAGCAAATCAGTGAGGAAATCGAGGCGGAGAAAATCGGAAAGACTCTCAAAGTGGTCGTCGACCGACTGGAGGGCGACTACTACGTGGCGCGCTCGGAATTCTCGTCGCCGGAGGTCGATCCTGAGGTGCTCATATCGGCCGGTGAGGGGACGCTGCAGGTAGGACGTTTCTACGAGGCATTGGTCTATGATGCTACTGAGTTCGATGTCTATGCCTCGGTCCTCAATAAAGAGGCGCACACATAGACCTGGCGCTTTCACTATTTGATGGTTTTCAACCCGTTATTATGAACAATAAGGAATTTTTGGCCGGACTGGCCCAGAAATGGGGCTCCTCGGTTACGGACACCCGAAAAAGGGTCGACAATATCGTTCGTGTCATGGGCGACTGCCTCGACGAGGGTATGCCCGTGGCCGTGCAGACGCTGGGGGTCTTCGTCATAATGAAATACAAGGAGAGCATCGTGGTCGACAACAAAAAACGACGCATGCTCGTTCCGCCAAGAATGGAACTGTGCCTCTTCCAGCAGGAACAGCTGCCTGAGATACAGGCGGCAGAAGAAGGGGAACTGGCCGAACGGCTGGCTGCTGTCCTGGGCGAGGCGCCCGAAGCGGCAAGGGCTATCGTGGAGAGCTTCTTCCATTTCCTGGCCGATGCCATCGATGCCGAACTCCTCGTCAAGGTGAAGGGGCTGGGTGCCTTCAAGGCTATCTCCACCAAGGAAACACGGCATATCGATACGGATACGGGCGAAACGGTTATACGCACGGAAAGCAGTGAGGTGTCGTATACGCCCGATAAGGCGATGAGGGATGTGGTGAACAGACCTTTCGCACAGTTCAAGCCCATCGAACTGAAAGAGGGCGTCGTCTTCGATGATATCACCGACAACGAGGAACCGCTCATGATGCTGGGGGCTAATAGAACGGCGGCTGTTAGTGAGGAGCCTGGTGAAACGGAAATTCCGACTGAGAATCCCGCTGAACCTGCGGCACAGCAAGAGGTACAGCCGGCTGAGGCTGCAGCGGGGGAGACCGTGACGCACGAACCGGCCGAACCGCAGCAAGCGGAATCTGTCGCACCTGAAATCCAACTGCCCGAAGAGGAGACTCAGACTGCCCCGAACGAGCAAGTGGCTACAGACGGGGAGGGAGAGGTCACTCAACGGATGGCGGCGCTGGCTGATAATGCGGTTTCCGCCTCAGAGGAGGAAACGAATGAGTACGAGGCTGTACAGGCATCGGCCAAAAGGAAAAAATGGCTGTGGTTCGCCCTGCCGGCTGCCGTGCTGCTCCTGGCGCTGCTCGTGCTGCTGCCCCGCCTATCGAAACAGGACGCCAACGAACTGGCCGAGGCGGCCACAGAAGTAAAAACGGATTCTGTGCCGCAGAAGGCGGAGCCTGATTTCAATGCCATGAACAAGCTGATTCCTTATGGGGCTTACGATATAGTGGGCATCGACACCACCATCGTGGTGCGGCCGGGACAGTCGCTGTCCTTCATCTGCAGGGCTTACATCGGCCCGGACATGGAATCATATATCCAGGTGCTCAACGGTATCGAGAATATCAATCCGGGCGATACTATAAAGATACCCAAACTCCAACTGAGAAGCCAGTATCAGCAATCCTCTAAATAAAAAATGGTGTGTCCCGCGACACACCATTTTTGAATGTCGGCCTAATAATCGATTGGGGCTTATTCTTCCTCACTGTCGGCGCTGCGAAGTATGATGCTCGTGGCGCCGATGGTGAACAGGGTGCCGTCTTCTATCACACGGCGCTCGCGGTCGCCAAGTATCTCGTTGTCCACAAAGGTGCCGGTATAGCTGGGACCGTCGCGCAGCACGTACTTCAGACGGCCGCGCTTGTCGCGCGACACGTTGATCACACAGTGCAGCATGTCGATGCTGGGGTCGTTGGTCTCTATGGGCAGCGTGGTCTTGCTGCCTTTCATGTACCGCCCTATCGTGTTGTCGCCCAGGCGCAACGGAAGAACTTGCTTGTAGTGAAACACGTTCTCTATCACCACAATACTGCCGAAACCTTCTTCATTGGCATGCTCATCGGGATGTTCTTCCTTCTGTGTGGCACGGAGCTTCGATACGCCCATACGAATGCCGAACTGCTTCTGGCAGTTCGGGCACTCAAATACTAACGATTGTCCTGATTCGTATTTGCTCTCGTCGAAGGTGATGAAAGTGTCACACTTCGGGCAACGTACTCTCTTCATGCGCGCTTATTCTACAAGCATTATCCAACCATCGGTCACACAGTCGCTCTTCACCAACTCGTTCAGAGCGGGAAGGGCTTCCTCCTGGCTCTTGTAGCTGCCGTACACAACCACATTGTCGTTCTTGTAGTTGATGAGCTGAGCGCCGTTGATGCCGTTGTCATGAAGATTCTTCACAAATATCTTGGCATTCTCCAGCGGCACACGGTAGGCCAAAACAATGGTATAGCTGCCGCTCGTGGGGGCATTCACCGTGCCGTTGGCCTGGTCCACACGCTCTGAGAATGCGGCCACCTTGCTCATCAGCGAGGTGAATTCCGGCGTGCCCGTCGTCACATCCTTAGGCATCATCTGCGTCAGGATGCCGGCGCTGGCCTCGGTGGGCTGACTCTCGGATACGGAACTGGGGTCTATCGGACGGGCAAAGAACAGCAGAGCGGCGGCGGCAACACCGGCAACGGCCAGATTGCGCAGCAGGCTCACTTTAATACTGATGGTCTTCTCTTCTTTGTCCTTATGGTTTTCTTCTGACATGGATTCTTGGCTATGAATGGGGGTATGGAGGGCGGTGAGGGCACTGGCCGGGGTAGACTGTACAAAGGGTACCGCCAACGTGGGCATCTCAAAGGTCGACAGACCATAGTAACCGGGCGACAAGATGCCGGCCTCGCAGGGCTCGAAATCATAGGTGCCGCTCTCGGTCAGACGGAGGGTGCCGATATCGGTGAACTCATAGCTCCCGTTGTGCTCCAACTCTTGCTTGATGTTCAGCACATCGCTCTCCACACGGCCCACGGCTTCGGGATAGCTGATGTCGTAGGCATCAGCATAAGATTGGGCCAGAAGTGGGTCGCTCATGCTCAACTGGGCATTGAAACCCAATGTGCGGAGGGGCGGAACGAACATGTGGTCCGACTCATCATAACGGGCATTCTGATGATGTGCCATGAAACCGCCCAGACCGGGTACTATCACACAGTCATGACTGAGCAGCAGTATTTCTATATGTCTGTTTATTTCCATCATGATGCAAAAGTAATATTTTTATTCGAAACTTGAAAGTGATTCAACCAAAACTTTAGTGCTTCAGCGAAACTTTTTTTTACCGTCCGTCAGCCCTTGGTTTTAGTATTACTTTAACCAATTTGGCTTATCTGCAAGGTTTATTTGTCCATGGGGCGACTGGCTATTTCAACTTCACCGAAATGCTCCGGAGAGAGGTCGTCTCACTTGAGTTGCCCACCATCAGTTCATACTTGCCGGGAACAAACCGCATCGTGTTGCTCTCCGAGTCCCAACTCTCCAATTGCTTCTCGCTGAGCGCAAAATGGAGGGTTTGGGTGGCTCCTGGTTCAAGCGTTACTTTCTCAAAATCGCATAAAGTCTTGATAGGACCATTCTTGTCGTCTGTTCTCTTGAAGTATACCTGCACGGTTTCGGTGCCTTTCTTGGTGCCGGTGTTCTTCACAGTGGCGGTAAGTTGGCCTTTCTTGTAGCGCACATCGCTCACCTCGAAGGTGGTGTAGCTCAATCCATGGCCGAAAGCAAACAAGGGGTCGCCGCCAAAGTAACGGTAGGTGCGGCCTTGCATGCGGTAGTCGAGAAAGTCGGGCAGGTCACTCACGTGGCGGTAGAAGGTGATGGGGAGCTTGCCGCTGGGGTTGTAGCGGCCGAACAATACCTCGGCCACGGCCTGACCGCCGGCCTCACCGGGGTACCAGGCTTGCAGAATGGCGTCGCAGTGCTGGGTCTCGGGCTCAAGGCCGATGGCGCTGCCGGAACAGTTCACCAGCACAACCTTGCGGCCGGCTTTGTGGAGTATCGAAAGTATGTCGCGCTGGGCCTGGGGCAACTCGATGTCGGTGCGGTCGCCGCCCTTGAAACCGGGCTCGCTCACTTTCATCTCCTCGCCTTCAAGTGTGGGGGATATACCGCCTACGAATACCACCACGTCATAGCCTTCGGTGGCTTTCACTATGTCGGCTTCTGTGGGGGTGTACTTGTGGAACAGGTCGAACATCATCACGGCCATGTCGGTGCCTTGCTGATAGTCTACCTGGAGCTGGTAGCGTTGGCCGGCTTCTACATGCAGAGTCTTATTGGCAAACTGCACACGGTTGCGGCCTTTCCAAACGTCTATCAGGGTGTCGCCGTTCACAATCAGGCGGGCGCAGTCGTCAAACGCCATGCCAATCTGCAGGTCTTCACTGCGGCTGGGAGTAAAAGTGCCTTCATAGCGGGCACTGAAGTTCTCCAGGTTCACACCGGGGGCGAAAACGGTGTTGCCGCCGTTGCTCAGACGGATGGGCTCGCTGATGTAGCGCTCGGCTGCAGGACTGCCCGAAAAGTCTTTATTATTATAATAGGTGGCTTTCATGCCGGCATGGCCTTCGTAGCTGATCTCGCCGAAACGGCTCTCCTGCACCTCATTGCGGGTCAGACCGCAACTGCCGTAGTAGTCCACATTGCCGGCTATGTCGCGGATGCCTTCCAGAATGGTGGTGGTGGCGGTGGGGTAGCCGTAGTAGTTGGCCCACTGCATCACCGAGTCGTTGGCGTTGGGGCCCATCACAAGTATCTTTTGGCCGCTTTCGCTGAGGGGAAGGAGGTTGCTGCGGTTCTGAAGGAGGGTCATCGACTCGCGGGCCATGTCAAGGGCCAACTGCTTGTTCTCCGCACTCAGTAGCTTGCTCTCGGGCAACCGCTGCCAGTCTACCAGTTCCTCGGGGTCGAAGTCGCCCAACTCAAAACGGGCCTGAAGCAGGCGGATCAGACTAACGTCCACTTCCTGCTCGCTGATCTCGCCGGCGGCAACGGCCTCGGGCAGTGTGCGGTAGTTGCTGCCGCACTCTACATCGGTGCCGGAACGCACGGCTTTGGCCGAGGCGGCATGGGCATTGGCCGATACTCCGTGGCGGCCAGGCTTCCAAAAGTCGTCCACGGCACCGCAGTCGCTCGTCACAAGGCCTTTAAAGCCCCATTGGTCGCGCAGTATGTGCTGCAGATAGCGGGTGTTGCCGCAGCAGGGGTCACCGTCTATGCGTTGGTAGGCGCACATCACCTCGGCCACATGGCCGTCTTGAACGAGTGTCTTGAAGGCGGGCAGATAGGTCTCCCACAGGTCGCGCTCGGGCAGTGATTCGATGTTGAACTCGTGGCGGTTCCACTCCGGACCGCTGTGCACGGCAAAGTGCTTGGCGCAGGCCAGCAACTTGCGGTAGCGGGTGTCCTCGGGGCCTTGAAGACCGCGCACCACGGCCAGACCCATACGGGTGGTAAGGTAGGGATCCTCGCCGTAGGTCTCCTGACCGCGGCCCCAGCGGGGGTCACGGAAGATGTTGATGTTGGGGGTCCAGAACGACAGACTCTGGTAGCGCTTGATGCGCCCGCTGTGGCGGGCTTGGTTGGCTTTCACACGGGCCTCGTCGCTCACGGCACTGTACACGCGGTACAGAAGGGCGTCGTCGAAAGAGGCGGCCATGCCGATGGTGGCGGGATACACGGTGGCGTAACCGTTGCGGGCCACACCGTGCAGGGCTTCGTTCCACCAGTCAAACTGGGGGATGCCCAGGCGCTCTATGGCAGGACTGCTGCTCTGCATCAGAGCGGCTTTCTCTTCGAGGGTGAGGCGGCTGCAAAGGTCCACGGCGCGCTCATGGGCGCTGAGCGAGGGGTTCTGGTAGGGCAGGGTCTGGGCGGACAGGGGCGCGGCGCTTCCCGCACAGAACAGGGCGGCGCAAAGGATGGGTCGTATGTTCATGGCTTGTTTGATTGTTTTAGCTTCTCTTCTGCAATAGATAGTGCAAATATAATCATTTTTCCTCATTTTCACCATCCTTTTTGCGCTTTTGTGCAGATTTTTATACAGGCAGCGTCAAAGTCTGGTCGCTCATGGATAGCATTTGAATATTTGGTCCACCCGGCTGCGGTCCATCTTGGGGGTTACCAGACTCACCACACCTACTACGATAAAACCGCCTACCATGGCGATGGCGCCGCAGTTGATGGGGTTGATGGGATTGCCGGCCAGCATATTCACCACGGTCAGACCTACGCCCCAGGCAAAACAGGCCCACACACTGTAGGGGGTGGCGCCGCGCCAGTAGAGGCCTAACATGAAGGGGGCCAGGAAGGCACCGGCCAGGGCGCCCCACGAGATGCCCATCAGCTGGGCAATGAAGGTGGGGGGATTCAGGGCTATCATCAGGGATATCACAATGAAGAACACGATGAGCACACGCATCACTACCACCTTACGGCGCTCCACCTTCTCCGCCACTTGATCGTCGATGCTGCCTTCTTCTACCTCGCCGGGAAGGGACTTCTTGTCGCGGTATATCAGGTCGAGGGTCATCGTGCTCGACGAGGTGAGAACAAGCGAGGCGAGGGTCGACATCGAGGCACTGAGCACCAACAGCACCACAAGGGCTATCAGCAGGTCGGGCAGGGTGTCGAGCATGCCGGGCACAATGGAGTCGTAGGCCAACTGGCCGTTGGGAAGGGTGGGGGGGGCACCGAACAGACGGCCGAAACCGCCAAGAAAATAACTGCCGCCGGCCACCACAAGGGCAAACAGGGTGGAGATGACGGTGCCGCGGTGAATGGCGCGCTCATCGGTGATGCTGTAGAACTTGCCCACCATTTGGGGCAGCCCCCAGGTGCCTAATGAGGTGAGCAGTACCACACCCAGTAGATTCCAGGGGTCGGGGCCGAGCAGACTGGCGAAACTGCCGCTCGGCGCCGTGCTGTCTGCGGCGGCCGGAAGGGCGGCCATCTTCTCTACGGCGGCGGTAAGGCCGCCTTGGGTGTTCAGCACGGCTGCTATCACGATTACAATGCCGAAGAGCATGATGATGCCTTGGATGAAGTCGTTCATGGCGGTGGCCTTGTAACCGCCCAGTATCACATACACGGCGGTCAACACGGCCATGAGCACCACACAGTATTCATAGGGAATACCGAATCCCATCTCAAACAGGGTGGAGATGCCTTTGTACACGCCGGCCGTATAGGGTATCAGAAAGACAAAGGCGATGATGCTGGCTGCCACACGAAGACCCTGGCTGTCGTAGCGGGTGCCGAAAAAGTCGGGCATGGTGCGGCTTTCTATGTGCTGGGTCATCTGCTTGGTGCGACGGCCCAGCAACAGCCAGGCAAGCAGGGAGCCGATGAGGGCGTTGCCGATGCCTATCCAGGTGGCGGAAAGGCCGTATTTCCAGCCAAACTGTCCGGCATAACCCACAAAGACGACTGCCGAAAAATAACTGGTACCGTAGGCGAAGGCGGTGAGCCAGGGACCTACCGAACGGCCGCCGAGCACAAAACCTTCCACACTGTTGGCTTGCTTGCGCGAGTAGATGCCGATGCCTACTGTCACGGCCAGGAAAATTATCGTAAGGAGTATCTTGATAAACATGGTCTTTCTTGATTTTTAGGGTATGTTTTTTTATTGGTTAGTCATTTAAAAGGCTACTTGTATCTGCGACTGCAACCAGTTGTAGTCCTTGCCTATCTTGTCGCCGCAGAAACAGCGGGTGTACTGTATCTGGAAACGGCATTTCTTGTAAAACCAGTATTGCACACCGGCGGTCACATGGGTCTGGGCCCAACCGTCGGTGCCGGTGTTGCGGTCGAAGGTCTCGACGCTGGCCACAAGGTCCCAACCGTTCAGGAGGGGCACCGCCAACGTGACATAGCCGCCGCGGCTGCCCACATCGCCGTCCTTGCCGCCCAACCACTCGGCCCTGACACTCACGGGGCGGGCTTCCTTGTAGCGCCCGGGGGCATAACTCCCGGTCTTGTACTCGGCACCGATGCTGTAGCGGTCGCGGGTGTAGTTGTCGCCTTCTTTGATGCCGGGATTCCAGGCCGCCGTACCTACTGCATGGCCACGGCCTTTCTGACCGCTTGCCACGATGCGCAGACCGTCCACAGGGCGAACGTCTATCTTGGCAATGTAGTCCTTGTCGCTGTTGCCGTCACGCCGGTTGATGCCCTGACCGTTCATCACGGCGAGCTCGTAGTGCAGGTGGTTGTCAAACAGGTCGCCGTAGATCATGGCACCAAGGTCGCGGCCGTAGTTCACGCCGTTCAGTGGGTCGGGACCTTCACCCGCCAGATAGAGCACGGCCTGTGAGTAGACGTCCACCAGCTCGAGCTGGGTGGGTGAGAGGGGATTCTCCATCGAGTAGGAGTGCTTGAATTGGCCTACACGCACGGTGACAAAGGGACCGGTGGTGAGGCGGTAGTCGGTGTAGAACTCCTGCACCACACTCGAGAAGTCGTGCATGAACAGAAACGACCAGCGGTCGGTGATACGGGCCTTGGCCCACAACAGGGTGCGCTTCAGGTTGAAGTCGTTGCGGCTCCGCGCTGTCGCGTCTTGCCAGGCATAGCCGCCTTGGGCATAACCGTTCAGGGTGACACGGCTGGTCAGCTCTTGCAGCCAGTCGGTCTCCTTGCCGGTCTTTTCTTCCTGGGCCATGGCCATGGGGGTATTCATCGCTGCCGTCATGGTGGTCAGGACGATGACGCCAATCATTTTACCTTTCATTTTGTCAATTTCAGTGGTTCAAAACTTGATTTTTGTTCGCTGAATGCCTATTTCGATTGACAAAGGTAATTATTTTAAATGAAAAAGCATAAAAATGACACGGAAAAATGAAGACAAAGTCATTTTTCCGTGTCAAGGTCACTCTTGGGTGGGTTGGTAGGCTCAGTCGTGCAGACCGCGGCCTCGTAGGTAGTTGAGTAGGAATTGGGGCCGGTCGGTCTGGATGATGCGCGCGCCAAGTTTGTCTATCACATAGTCGTAGCCGTTGCTCATGTCATGAAGGGCGGCATCATCGTCATGGCCGCCGCACAGGGTGTCCCAAAGGGTGTTGTACCATATCAGGCTGCGTCCTTGCAGCGTCTTGCCTATCTTCAGGGGCAGGGGATTGTCCACTTGTGCGTATATCAGCTCAAAGGCGGCGGGCTGCAGCTTCTCCACAAAGGTCTCTATACGCTGCTCGGCACCGTCCTCGTCCAGATTCACAATCGGCATGTAGACCACTTCGCTGAGGTACTGGCCGAACTCTTTCTGCACGGCCTCTGCACGGCGGCCGCCTTTCATTATCACTTGCTTCGTGGTGCCGGTCTGCTGCAGCAGGGGATAAATCTCGTCGAAGTAGCGGTCGGCTTTGTCCAGGTTGAGCATCACGCGGCCTTTCGCCAGCAGCAGGGCGTCTTCCAGGGTGGGCACCTTGTGCTTCGTGGTGATGTCGCATCCGTTTTTCAGCCGCAGGGTCGAGATGTAGGCCCACGTTGTGTCGGCTATCACACCGCCGCCGTTGGTGGTGCGGTTCAGCCGGTCGTCATGCATCAGGATGAGCTTCCCGTCTTTCGTGCGCTGAACGTCGAGTTCCACAATGTCTACGCCCATCTCGATGGCGCTCTCAAGGGCTTCGAGCGAGTTCTCCGGAAAGTTGCGCCAGTCGCCGCGGTGGGCGGCCACTATCACGGTGCTCATGTCGCGGTTGAGCAGCCGCTCGCGTATCTTGCTCACCCGGTCCTGTGCCATGGCGGATGCCGCAATGAGCGCCAGCAGGGCCATCGCTATCAGTCGCTTGCTTGTTCTTGCTTTCATATGCCGTATGTTTTTATAAACGTTCTTGCTAAAGTATCGTTTTACGCCACCAAATTACAATTATTTTCTTATATTGCAAAATCTATGGCCAATTTTGATTGTAATTCAGTCGTACTTTTTTCAAGTCAATTCAGCATTCTATGACCTCATCCCTTGTTTCATCATTTTTTTTTGGAATTATGATTATCTTTCATTATATTTGCAAAAACAAAAACATTCCTTAATATGCGAGACAGAACATGGGTGAGTTTTGATTGGGCGCTTAAAAGGCTTTTGCGTGATAAAGCTAATTTTGATGTGCTCGAGGGATTTGTGTCTACTTTATTAGAGCGGAAGATAAAAATCTGCCGACTATTGGAAAGTGAAGGCAATAAAGACCGTGATGATGTGAAAAACAATCGGGTTGACCTTTTGGCAGAAGATGAAAAAGGTGAAATGTTGCTGGTTGAGGTACAAGGTGAACCGGAATTCGCCTATTTCCAACGTATTTTGTTTGGCACATCCAAGTTGGTCACCGAATATATCGACAGTGGAATGAATTACGACAATATAAAGAAAGTCTATTCCATCAACATTGTCTATTTCGATCTCGGCCAGGGGAAAGATATCGTCTATCATGGTAAAACCGAATTCCGAGGGGTGCACAACAACGAGTTATTACGTCTTTCTCCTTTCCAGCGCCAAAAATTCTCCGTTGATGAGGTATATCAGCTTTATCCGGAATATTATATCCTCAAAGTGAATGATTTCAACCGGTGGTCGAAAGTACCGCTTGAGCAGTGGGTCTATTTCCTTTCTACAAGCGAAATCCCAGAGGATGCGGATGCTCCAGGACTCTCTGAGGCAAGAGAAAAACTCAAATTCATGAATATGAGCCGTGATGAGCAGATGGCTTATAGACGTTATATGGACAATAGGGTGATTCTCCAGGACAATCTCATCACGGCTCGTGGAGAGGGACGTCTGGAGGGACAGACCGAAGAAAAAATATCCATTGCAAAAAGATTGAAGCAAATGGGGGTAGATGTCTCGGTTATCGCACAGTCCACTGGGCTTTCTCAGGAAGATGTTGAAAAGATTTGATAGAAAGAGCCTGCCTGGTTTATTATGCCAAGCAGGCTCATTAACTATAATTTATTGGTCACTAAAAAAGTGCACTCGGGTTATTCCACCTTTTTCTTGATGGTTTTGCCGGTACTTTTCCCGCGAAGCAGATAGTAGCCTTTGGGCAGTTGGCTGATGTCGCTCATGCGCAGTGCTTCAACCATCTTGATGCCGTTCAGATGATACACAGTCACTTCTTCGTCTTCTACCTGCATGGTGTTCTCCACACGGTTTTTTTCATTTTTGTTCGCAAAGATGAAACTGACAGAACCTGTTTCTTCATCGTGCGTGATGCTGGTTATGGGCTTGTGCATCAGATAGGTGCCGTCATAATTTGCATTATACAGCATGGCGGCAGGTTCTGAATAGTCCGTCAGACTGTCATTCCCTTCATAGGGGTAGGCATCGTGGCCGTACGAAATGGTGTTGCTGGCATGGAAAATGGTCAGTCGCTGGTGGTCGTTTTTTGCACCGTAGCCTGTGGCGTTCACTTTGTTGCGGCGCCAGATGTCCTCATCGTAGTCTATATGGGTAATCAGCAGTCCTTCTCCAGGAAGATAGGCATCCCAACGGCTCTGGTGTCGGTTCTCGAGCAGATAGTATTCGTCGGGAGCGTTGTCATTATATATAATGTAGGCTTCCCCTGTCCCTTCATTGAGTGGATGCATGTCGCTCACTGTGGTGTCGTTGTGAAGGACGGTATAGTCCAGCCATCCGGCGAAATTGCGCTCATAGCTGGTGTAGCCGGCGGGCACCCATCCCACTCCTTCCGGGCCATTGTATCCTCCGTCACTGAGAATATCCCATTTGTCCATGCCGAAATTCTTGCTGTCGCTGGTATCGTACATGTCGGGCAGGCCAAGACAGTGGGAAAACTCATGGCAAATCACACCGATGCCCATCGGACGGC
>ONMI01000018.1 GCA_900318915.1 uncultured Prevotellaceae bacterium
GACACCAACATACCCGATGTGCCCGACATGCAGTACTACCACATCCTTTCCGGCGATTGGGAGGCATTCAGCTGCCCCAATGCCGTCGACTTCACCCATGCTGAGAACGTCACCGCCTATGCCGTCGATTCCTACGACGACGGTGTCACTTATCTGCGGCAGTTGGGCGATGTGGCCGCCGGCACCGGTATCCTCCTCCACGGCGCCTACGACACCGAGGCCGTCTTCACCAAGGGCCAGGCCACCGAGGCGGAGCCCAACCTGCTCATCGGTGCTGTGGATTCCGTCGAGGTGTGGCCCACGTGGGTAGACAAGAGCTACTTCCTCTTCTCCGCCAACACCTACGGTGTGGGCTTCGTGCCCGTAACCGACACGGTCTTCACCGCTCCCCATTCGGCCTATCTCGCCGTGCCCATCGAGGCTGCCGGCTTCGAGATGTTGCAGATGGTGGCCGGTGACATCATCGTCTTCGCCGATTCATATGTCAAGGAGATTTGCGTGGGCATGTGGGACACCGACGGCGACGGCGAACTGAGCACCGCCGAGGCTGCCGTGGTGAGCGAAGTCGACGTGTTCAGCTCCAACCATGACATCCGCTATTTCGACGAGCTGAAGCACTTTACCGGTGTGGAGGAGCTCGGTGTGGCCGCCTTCCGCAACTGTGCCTCACTTCGGCGCATCACCATCCCCTCGCATGTGCGGGTGATAGGCGACTTCGCCTTCGACGGCTGCTACGAGCTCAACAATATCATCTTCACCGAGGGCCGGTTGGAACGGATTGGCGCCCACGCCTTCTCGCTGTGCACCTCGCTGCAGCAGGTGGAGCTGCCTTCCACGGTGACGGAACTTGGCGAGAGTGCCTTCTATTACTGTACCTCGCTCGCCAGAGTCAACATACCCGACGGTGTGCGGGAGATTTGTCCCACCACCTTTGCTTCCTGCACCGAGCTGCAGAGCATCTACATTCCCTGCAGCGTGAAGACAGCCGACGAGTCGGCCTTCATCGACTGCTTCAGCCTCACCACGGCCACGCTTCCCGCCACGCTTGCCCTCAACCTGCCGGGCACGGTGCGCAAGACCACCTACATACACCGTCTGGAAGAGGAGTTTGAGACCTTCTGCAGTCCTTATAACCTCGTGTTCCCGCGCGATGGTGTGCTGGCCTTCACCAGCCCCCTGTGCGACGGCTATCGCATCAATCTGCAGCGTGTCGACTCGCTCAATGCGGGCACCGGTGTGCTGCTGCACGGCGAGGTAGGCCGCGTCTACACACTCATCCCCGGCCAGGAGGCCACCCGCCCCTTCAATCTCTATGTGGGCGTGCTCGACGACACCGAGCTCCTGCCCGAGATGAACAACAAGTATGTCTTCGTTCTGAAGAACAGCTCCAACGGCTTCGGGTTCTACCGTGTGCAGGAACCCACGGAGCTGGGCGCCTGCAGGGCCTATCTGCCGCTCGACATGAGCCTGGTGGGCTACAACGACTTCCTGGAGATAGGCCTCCTGCCCGATATCGACAACCCCGTGATACAGGCTCCGCAGCACCGTGCGGTGGCCGGTGTCGAGGGCGAGGGAGTGTCGGCTGCCGGCACCGACGAGTGGTTCACGCTCACCGGCGTCCGCCTGCCGTCGCGTCCTGTGCAGCCCGGCCTCTATATCCACAACGGCCGCAAGGAGGCAGTGCGCTGACACGCCTCCTGCCGGCTGTGAGCCACAAAAAAAGCGGAAGTTCCAAGTTCGGAACTTCCGCTTTTTGTATGGTCAGACGGTTGTCTTAGTCGATGTCGAGGCTGTGGTCGAGCGAGTCGTTGAAGTCTTTCGGCTCGTGCTCAGCCAGCGGGTCGTGGTAGTCGTTGCGCTGGCGGTTGTTGCCGCCGTTGCCATGCTGCTTGCCGTTGCCGTTACGCTCCGGTCTGGGGCGGCGCTCGCCGCGCTCCGGACGCTCTCCACGCTCACCGCGCGGGCGGCGCTCCTGGTAGCCTTCGGGTTTCGGTATGAGCACACGGTGCGACAGTTTATACTTGCCCGTCTTCGGGTCAATCTCCAGGAGTTTCACCTTTATCTTGTCACCCTCCTTGATGCCGGCGCTCTCCACGGTGTCGAGTCGCTTCCAGTCAATCTCGGAGATGTGCAGCAGTCCGTCCTTGCCCGGCAGTATCTCTACGAAGCAGCCGTAGGGCATGATGGAGCGCACGGTGCCCTCGTAGATCTCTCCCACTTCGGGAATGGCCACGATAGCCTTGATCTTGGCGATGGCGGCGTCGATGCTCTCCTTGTTGGGAGCGCTCACCTGCACCTTGCCCACACCGTCTTCCTCGTCGATGGTGATGGTAGCGCCGGTGTCCTCCTGCATCTGCTGGATAATCTTTCCGCCCGGGCCAATGACGGCGCCGATAAACTCTTTCGGTATCTCGAAGGCCACGATGCGGGGCACGTGGGGCTTCAGCTCGGGCCGCGGCTCGGCGATGGTGTCGGTCAGGTGGCGCAGAATGTGCTCGCGTCCCTGCTTGGCCTGCAGCAGTGCCTTCTCCAGGATCTCGAAGCTCAGTCCGTCGCACTTGATATCCATCTGTGTGGCGGTCAGACCGTCGATGGTACCGGTGGTCTTGAAGTCCATGTCGCCCAGGTGGTCCTCATCGCCGAGGATATCGCTCAGCACGGCATATTTCTCCTCGCCGGGGTTCTTGATCAGACCCATGGCGATACCGCTCACGGGTTTCTTCATCGGTACGCCTGCGTCCATGAGCGCCAGTGTGCCTGCGCACACGGTAGCCATCGACGACGAGCCGTTGCTCTCCATAATCTGGCTCACCACCCTCACGGTGTAGGGGAAGTCGGCCGGAATCTGGTCTTTCAGGGCTCTCCATGCCAGGTGTCCGTGTCCTATCTCGCGGCGTCCCACGCTGCGCTGTGCCTTGGCCTCGCCGGTGCAGAAGGGCGGGAAGTTGTAGTGCAGCAGGAATCGCATGTAGCTCTTGTCGAGCACGTCGTCCACCAGTTTCTCATCCAGTTTGGTGCCCAGGGTCACCGTGGTGAGGCTCTGTGTCTCGCCGCGTGTGAAGATGGAGCTTCCGTGAGGCATGGGCAGCGGGCTCACCTCGCACCAGATGGGGCGTATGTCGGTGGTCTTGCGGCCGTCCAGGCGGATGCCCTCGTCGAGGATGCAGCGGCGCATGGCGTCGCGCATCACGTCGTGGTAGTAGCGGTCCATCATGGCCTCTTTCTCCTCCTTCTCCTCGTCGGTCAGTTCTTCGTGGGCGGCGCTGTAAGCCTCCTTGAAGTCGGCCAGTATCTTGTCGAAGGCCTCGGCGCGTGCCTGCTTCTCAAGAGCCTGCTTGGTCACGTCGTAGGCGGGCTGGTAGAGTTCCTTGTTCATCTGCTCTCTGAGCTCCTCGTCGTTCACCTCGTGGTCGTACTCGCGCTTCACGTCGGTGCCCAGCTCGGCAGAGAGTTCCTTCTGCAGTTCGCACATGGGCTTGATAGCCTCCATGGCGGCCTTGAGTGCGCCCAGGAGGTCCTGTTCGCTCACCTCTTTCATTTCGCCTTCCACCATCATGATGTTCTCGGCCGATGCACCGACCATGATGTCCATGTCGGCCTCTTTCATCTGCTCGAAGGTGGGGTCAATCACATACTCGCCGTTGATGCGTGCCACGCGCACCTCCGAGATAGGGCACTCGAAGGGGATGTCGGAGCAGGCCAGTGCGGCCGATGCGGCGAATCCGGCCAGTGCGTCGGGCTGGTCTACGCCGTCGGCACTGAGCAGCATCACGTTGACAAACACCTCAGCGTGGTAGTTGGAGGGGAACAGCGGGCGGAGCACGCGGTCCACGAGACGAGAGGTGAGGATTTCATTGTCGCCGGGCTTGCCTTCTCTCTTGGTGAATCCACCGGGGAAACGGCCTGCTGCGGCGTACATTTCTCTGTAGTCTACCTGCAGGGGCATGAAATCTGTTCCGGGAACTGCATCTTTTGCGGCACAAACGGTGGCCAGGAGCACGGTGTTGCCCATGCGGAGCATCACGCTGCCGTCGGCCTGTTTTGCCACTTTCCCTGTCTCTATGCTGATACTTCTTCCGTCAGGCAGAGAGACTGTTTTCGTAATAACGTTCATCTAAAAAAACTTCTTGTATAAATACATCTAATAAAAAATCGGCCAAAGTTACTCATTTTCGGTCGAATAGACGAAGAAATTATTTGGAAAAAACATTTTGGGCATGAAAAAGGGGTTGTTTGCGCCTTTTTCATGCCCTGTGTTTCGGTTTTGGCCGGTTTTCCGGTTGGTGGCTGTCATTTTGCGTTGCCGTCGTCGACGATGAGTTTGTAGCCTATGCTTCGTGCGTTGACGATGCGTATGTTTTTGTCGTGTGCCATTTTCTTCCGCAGTTTGGTGATGAACACGTGCAGCGAGCGCTGGTTGTAGATGGTGTCGTCGCCCCATAGCTCCAGCAGTATCTCCTGCGCGTTGACCACCGAGTTGGGGTTCTGCGAGAGTTTGAGCAGTATGCGGCTTTCGCGGAAGGAGAGGTCCTGCATCACGCCGAAGGCCTCCAGTTTCTGCTGTTTGGGGTGGAAGATATACTCGCCTATCTGTATTTTCTGCTGTGTGTCGGCGTCGCCGGCGGGTTTGTTGCGTTCGGCCAGCGCCTTGAGCCGCACGATGAGCTCTCTCATGCTGAAGGGTTTCTTCAGGTAGTCGTTGGCGCCCAGCTCGAATCCCTTCACCACGTCGTCGATGGCCGACCGTGCGGTGAGGAAGAGCACGGGTGTGGCGGTGTCGAAGCGCCGTATGCGCCTCACCAGTTCGAATCCGTCCATTTCGGGCATCATCACGTCGGCCACGAGCACGTCGGGGCGCACCTGTCCGATGAGTCGTAGCGCCTCGCTTCCGTCGTGGCAGATGGTCACGTCGAACCCGTTTCTGCCCAGTGTGTTCTGTATCATGAAGGCCAGACTCTCCTCGTCTTCGGCCAGCAGCACTTTGATGTTGTTCTTTTCGTTCATGTCGTTGTGTTGTTTTGGGGTGGGGGAGAGCATTCACCTTTGAATGTAAGCGTAAAGACCGACCCTTTGCCGGGTGTGGTGTCCACGGCCACGGATCCGCCCATGCGTTCCATCATGGTGCGCACGAAGTAGAGTCCCAGTCCGAAGCCTTTCACCCCTTTTTGGTGTTTGCTCCGGTAGAACTTCTCGAAGAGGTGCGGCAGGTCGTCGGGGCTGATGCCGTTGCCGTTGTCGCTCACGCTGATGCGGTTTTTGCGTGCTGTGATGTCGATGCTGACGGCCGGCCGTGAGTATTTTATGGCGTTGTCAATCAGGTTTCCCAGGATGCGGAACAGCTGGTGTCTGTCGGCGGTCACGCACAGGTTGTCGGGGTTCACGTCGAGGTGGAACTGCACGTCTTTTTTTGCTTTCAGCTTGTGCTGTTCTATGAGTGTCTGTAGCAGGGGCAGCAGTGGCACCTGCTGCATCTCCAGGTCGGCGTATTTGGCAGGATGGCGGCTCATGGTGAGTATCTGTTCGGTGAGTCCGGCCAGCACCGAGAGCTGTTCCTGTCCTATCTGCAGGTATTTGCGCGCCAGCTGCGGGTCGTCGCTTATGTCGAAGTTGAGCAGCGAGTCGATGGCCGAGTAGGCCACGCTGATGGGTGTCTTCAGCTCGTGCGTCATGTTGTTGGTGAAGTCGGTTTTCAGTTGGTCCAGGGTTCGCATTTTTCTGAGCAGGTGTATGAGATACCACATGCCGAGTCCTATCACTGCGAGCAGCAGGAGCGAGGCCGCCAGTATGCCCGCCATGTGGCGCATCACGCCGGCGGGGCTCACGGCCAGCGTCAGGCGGTACTCGCGCTGCTTGGTGTCGTCGAGCCAGTAGTCTATCACGGAGTCGCTGCTGTCGGGACGGTAGTCCGCCGAGGCTGCCGTGCCGGCCTCCTTGCCCTGGTTCAGGTAGGTTATCTGGTAGTCGAAGTGGAGCTGCTCTTTTTCGGTGAGCCGTGCGAACACACTGTCCACCTTGTGCACGTCGGGCGGCATCAGGCTGTCCACGCTGGCGTGCAGCATCTGCATCAGGCTGGTGGCGGTGGTGGCGTAGGGGTCTTCTATCACGTCCTGTCCGTCCTGCTCGGGGTTGCAGTCGGTCTCTTCGGTGAAGAGGTTGAGCGAGAGTTTCACGTCCACGCCCTCTTCGGGCATCAGGGCGTGGATGCGCTCGCTTATCTCCTGGTTGTCGCTCCATATCAGCATGTTGCGGTACTGCCGCTCTATCAGGTCCTTCTGCTGCCGGTATAGCTGCGTGAGCCAGGAGGCCTGATAGGCTATCACGCCCACCAGGGTGGTCATCACCACGGCGCTGATATATTTCACATTGGCTCTCATCAAACACAAAAATACACTTTTCTTCCCGATTTTCCATACCTTTACCCTCAAGGTTAATTCTAATTAAGACTTCTCGTGCGCTGCGCGCACGGGAAATAGTCGGAAATCCAGCTGAACCATGAAAGAAATAGTGCACCTCCGGTGCGGAAACTGAAAGAAATTCCCGTAATACTCATAATTGAACATAATGACATTGAAAGAAATTCCCATAATACTCATAATTGAACATAATGACACTGAAAGAAATTCCCGTAATACTCATAATTGAACATAATGACATTGAAAGAAATTCCCGTAATACTCATAATTGAACATAATGACATTGAAAGAAATTCCCATAATGCGCAGAAATTTTCATTTTATCGCTGTGACATAGCTCAATAAAATAATAAGATTAAAAACCGCTGCGCTTTTTTTATCATCTCCTCTTGTTCTATAATCATCGTAGAGTCGTTTTATGATGTATTATGAATATTACGTGAATTTCTTTCAGTTATTAATGAAAAATTACGAGAATTACGGGAATTTCTGTCAGTTCTTATGAATAATTTCTGAGTATTATGTGAATTTCTGTTAGTTTCCTTCGCATCGCAGATGCGATTTTCTTTCAACTTTTAATTTTTTAACATCTTTAATACAGTATTGTTTTCATAATTTTTATTATTTTTGCAAAATATATCCATTCAACACATTGGCCGGATTGTATCAGTCTCACTAGCAAGCAGTGCGACAGATTTCACCACCTGTTTCCCGTTTTGTCGCAAAATACCCGTTTTGTCGCAACAAGTGGGTAAAAATGTAATCAACTGCCGACGGAAGAGCGAAACCTATAAGTACCTTTGCACGTGGTGTATAAAGCCTGCTCACGTAGGACCCTTCACTCTTTTGAATCTTTTAGCAAACAATATACATTTTATCAACAAATATGAGTACTAATTTACTGACAAAACACAGACACTGGCGATACGCCAGCAGGCTGTTGGCCATTCTGATGGCCATGTTTTCGTCAACCCTTCCGCAGGCTGCACTGGCCGACGAGAATGAGAACACCGCTCTCTATCTCGTGACCCCTGCCGGTGTCGACAAGCTGAACATCGAGATGCCTGTCTACGATGACGCAGGCTACGACGGCTGGATTGACGATGGAAACATCTATGTTACCCCTCAGGGCGGTAACAAGCAGATGCTCTTGCACTATTACTCGCAGAATATGAGCGGCGACTATCCCCAGGTATGGCTCTACAAGGGTGTCGATGGTGAAATGGTGCTGAAACGCGACCGTGGCTACTCCAACGTGACGATTACCACCAGCGAGCAAAAAGTGGAGGTCCCGTTCCAGACCGGCTCGACGAGCAATGTGGCCAAGCTCTACCTCACCTGGACCGTGCCCGCCTCCATGCGCGGCATGCCCCTCACCATCACCTGGAAGGTGCACAAGACGGGTAACGGCCCTGCCGGCCCTGCCGGCGAGAGCTCTACCGATGTGAATGTCAATTCCTCCTCCGTGACGTTCACCGCCGTCCCCGCGCCCACCAAGCCTACGCTGATGTCTCCCATCCTGGGCTACGACACCAGCCATGCGGGCGAGTTGATGATTATCTACACCATGGCCACGAGCGACATCCTGAGCCTGAGGGCCTTTTACACCGAGGTGAACGGAGGTGCCGAGATACGGAAGTCGAAATTCCTGACTCCTGAGATGTCGGGATTCCTCACCCTCGATGCCGACAAGTGCTACAAGGATGTCTACATCAGGGCCAAGTATATCGACTCGGAGAAGAAAGAACGCTTCTCCGAATCGGACCATATCACCGTGCCCACCCTGCACCAGGCCCATGACCTCACGGCCGCGATGCAGACCGACGGTTCGGTGCGCCTTTCCTGGAGATGCCGCGACAACCACTGGACCGACATCAACACCAGCGACTCCTGGGAGATACAGCGCAACACCACCGGCGGCCTCAATGCCGAAGCGCAATGGACACAGCTCAACCCGGTGACGTTCACCAACAGCGATACGCTCTACACCGTTGTCGACAACACGCTGGTCGACGCCTACCAAGGGGAGACCGTCTACTACCGGGTGCGCCGTGCCTCCACCAATGCATGGAACTGGCAGGAGGGCTCCTATGCCCTGACGCAGCTGCCCTATCCGCTGTGGCTGCCCGCCGTGGGAGAGGCTACCGTGACCCGCGGCACCTGGAACGAAACCAGCCATCCCGTCGACTTCACCTTCGGTTTCGGCGGTCAGCAATACAAGGGTGATACCTTCATCATGCGCACAGCCGAAGACTGGGAGACACTGGCCCGGATGGTGAAAGAAAACAACCGTAAATACGATGTGGTCATGGCGGCCGATATCGACCTGCCCAAAGGTCACTCGATGATAGGCTCCAGCGGCAGTCCGTATCGGGGTACTTTCGACGGCAACGGCCATACCCTGACTGTCAATTTGGTGGACACTCAGCACCAATACGTGGCCCCCTTCTCCTATGTGGGTGACGCCACCTTCAAGAATTTACATGTGGCGGGTAAGGTCCTTGCCAGGGAGAAATTCACCGGCGGACTGATAGGAAAAGCCGAATCCATCGTACACCTCAACAACTGCCGTTCCTCGGTATACCTTACTACCCAGATCACGGGCGATGCCACCAGTGGCGGTTTCACGGCCCATCAAATACAGTGGGGCGAGTACGAGAACTGTCTTTTCGACGGTGCCCTGATAGGCTCCAATGCCCACAGCTTCGGAGGTTTCGTCGGATGGTCGGCAACGACATCCTCTATCAAGAATTGTCTGTTCGCCCCCATCAGGGTCGACATCGACACCACGCTGGTGAGCTGCCGCAACTTCGTCAGGTCCTTTCCCGCTTATGAGGCAGATATTAAAAACAGCTACTACCTGACGTCAATCGAAGGTTTGGAGACTGTAAAAATCGACGGTGTGGAATATAACGTCTTGCGCACCGCCGACGACTGGGATAAATTCCGTCAGAAAGTGATTGACGCCAATGGAAACAGAGACGTCAATGCAATCATGGCCAGCGACTTTACGGCCATTTACTCCATTGGTTTCCTCAATAACATACCCTACCGGGGCATCTTCGACGGCAACGGCCACACACTGACCGTCAATATCAACGGTACGGCGAATGCTTTTATAGCCCCGTTCTATCAGATAAGCGGTGCCACCATCAAGAATCTCAATGTGCAGGGCACCGTGAGAGGTGCTATCCACTCGGCGGGTCTGGTGGGAATAGCCAATAACGGCTACACCAATTACATCGAAAACTGCCACGTGTCTGTCGACATTTTGACCACCGACCACTATGCCGGCGGTATCATGGGCCACGGCCATTCTGCCAAGAACTATATACGCAACTGTTTCTTCGACGGCTCCATCACGGCAGATAGCTACACCACTGATTCGTATGCCGGAGCCATCATGGGTTGGGAAGACGGCGGCACGTCGAATGTGATACAAAACAACCTGGAAGACGGTGCCTACAACAACTTCAATCACGTAGGCATGAACTACGCCCGTGGCAGCGCCTATGGCGCCACCAACAGCTGGACCACCAAGAAGTGGGGTGAGGCCAACAAAGCCGAAGGCCTCAGCAGCGCCGAGCTGGTCGAAAAGCTGGGTGCCGCCAACTGGCAGTCGTGGGGCAGCCTCGCCGAGCCCAAGATGAAAACTGCCGAATTCTTCCAGGGCAAGAACGGATGGGACATGAGCGTGTCTCAACTCACCACCACAATGGGTGCCCAGTGGGAGCACGGAGGTTTGTACCCCACTCCAAAGTACAACATATCCACCGATTCCGAATATGCCGCCACTATGTGGGACGACTACGCCGTGCTGGCACTCATCGTAGAGAAGTCGGTGGGCGGCGAGGTGAAATACACCGAGCGGCGCGAACTCAGCTCCGACGAGCGCAAGTCGGGCAAGCTGCACTATGAGCTGGCCACCTCGTGCGTGGAGCACGACTTCCGTTTCGTGGTGGAGAAAGGTTCTTCCCGCCTGGAACCCCTCGACAACCTGGGCACAAAGGTCAGGAAAACCGAGGAGGGCGAACTCGCCCGCTATGAGTTCAACGACAATGTGAAGGTCGACAGCCTCAAGTGCACCACACAGCAGTCGGCCGTGGTGCTGACTTGGAACGTGACGGGCACCGGCGACTTCTTCCGCATCCTGCGTCGCGACAAGGCCACCGGCGAGGAAGTGGAGCTGGAGAGCGCCTACACCATCAACACCTATATCGACAAGACCCCCAAGGCACAGCATGTCTACACCTACACGGTAGAGGGCGTGACCAACTGCGAGGGCCAGCAGGTGAGCGCCACCAGCGCCGACGGCTGGTGCTCGCCCACCGGCATGGTGCGTGGCTATGTGCGCCTGACCGACGGCACGGGCCTGGCCAATATCAAAGTGACGGCCGAGCCCGATGCCGCCACGCGTGAAGATGGCGGCGTGGAGCGTTACGCCGTGACCGACGAGACCGGTTTCTTCGAAATCGACAACCTTATCTATCAGGGCCAGGGCACTTATTTCATCACCGCCACTGGCACCGGCGAGGAAAGCAGTTTCACCTCCTTCACGGCCAACTTCAGCGAAGACTGCAACCTGGTGACCAATGCCCGCGTGGTGATGAGCACCTACTACCTGCTTTCGGGCTATGTGATGTACGAGGGCACCTCGGTGCCCGTCGTAGGCGCACAGTTTGAGCGCGACGGCGAGCCGGTGCACAACGGCTCCGGCAGCCCCGTCGTCTCCGACTCGCAGGGCAAGTTCACCGTGTCGCTTCCCGCAGGCGAGCACTCCATCCGCGTGGTGAAAGACGGTCACGTCTTCGCCGACGACGGCTTCTATGTAGACCCCGATGCCGCCAAGCCCACGAAGCCCAGCTGGCAGAAGTCGAAAGACGGCTATGTGTTCTGGGACCAGACACGCATCATGCTCCAGGGCCGCGTGGTGGGCGGCAACCTGCAGGGCGACAAGCCCCTCGGAAAGCTCCTTTCTGTGAACAACCTGGGCGACTCGCTCACCATCGTGATGCAGCTCGAGGGCGACAACGCCTCGTGGCTGGTGCGCGACCAGCAGAACCCCAGCGTCAAGGAGCGCCACACCGATTATTGGTTCGGCACCGACCAGCAGGACAGCTGCCACATGGATGTCTACCGCCAGCGGCTGGTCATCAAGCCCAGTCCTGTCACGGGCGAGTATCTCGTGCCTATGCTGCCTGTGAAGTACAAAGTGACGGAGATTTACGCCGAGGGCTACGCCACCCTCTTCCAGGCCGGCGAGGTGGGCCAGACGCTCGACCTCTCCCGCTATGTGCAGGGCGACACCGCCACCTACAACCGCGTCTACCACACCGCGCCCTCACTGGCCGTGAGCCAGTTCAACCTGACGGGCCAGACGTATATGGGCATACCGAGCTACACCGACATGGACAACACCGGCAAGGTGGTCTCCATCGAGCTGTGGAACGACTCCACGGGCTATGCCTTCGGCCACCCCGTGTTCATGGCGGGCAGCCCGGTCATCATGACCCTTTCCGCTGTGGAGAAATACTTCAAGAACAACAACAAGCAGTATGAGCCCGACGTGGTGCATCTGAGCGGCGGCGAGGTGCGCATCAGCAATGCCCTCACCGGCAGCAACGAGAAAGAGGTGGTCCGCCTCGACAGCCTGGGCGAGGCCATCTACCGCTTCGTACCGCAGAACCTGACCTTCACCGAGGAAGACGACATGGCCCTCAAGACGCTCACCATGACCCTGCTCTACGACAGCACCTTCTACGACGTGCTGCCCCTCAATGGCGAGCCGGTGCGCGGCTATGTGATGGCCTCGAAAGCCAAGAGCCAGGGACGCCGCGTGGTGAACGACGGCGGCACCTATCTCATCGACATCCTGCGCGACCCGCCCGGAGCCGGTTCCTCGGCCTACATAGAGACGGGCACCAAGCTCAACTACACCTTCACGGAGAATGTGAAGGCACAGGTGGGCGCCAAGTTCACCTTCGGCAAGACCGGTGGAGCGGCCAATATATGGCATGGCATCTGGGCAGGTACAACCATGGGCGATATCTATGGCGGCACCGAGGTCAGCGTCAAGGACAAGGACATGTTCACCCTGTCGCTTGTCTCCACCTATTATAACAGCTGGCAGTATGGCTACTCGTTCGAGACCACAGAGCGCATCAGCACCTCGAGCAGCAACATGAGTGTGGGACGCGACGCCGACGTGTTCATCGGCATGACCCGCAGCAGCATCCTCGAAGACGGTATCGCCGTGCGTGTCATCAATGAGGACACCTACAATCTCCTTACCACCCATGCCGGCGGCACCTACAGCATCGACGGCGTAGACTTCAGCGTGAAGCAGGGCACCATGAAAGTGTTGGCCGAAGGCAAGGACAGCAGCGGCAAGAAAGTGTACCTGGTACGCGACGAGGTGCTCCGGTTCTATACCGACCTGACCAGCACCTTCGCCCACTCGCAGACCTACATCGAGAAGGAACTCATTCCCGAACTGTTCAACCTGCGCAATTCGCTCATCCTGCCCAAGGGCACCTCTGAGGCAACCGCCAGAGAGGTGGCCAAGACCAAGGGCTGCGCTGTCTACATCAGCAAGGTGGCCATCGACGACGACAACTTCGCCATCAGCAAGGACTACTATACCCAGGTGAATCCCGACCCGAATGTGGCCATGAACGACTCCGTCCTTGCCCTCAACAACAAGATAAGGACCTGGCTGGGCTTCCTCGCCACCAACGAGAAGGAGAAACTGACGGCCAACGACCTTGTGAAGCGCTATGAGGTGGACGGACGCAGCAGCGTGACCTACAGCGAGTCGTTCGGCACCTCGCTCTCCGAGAGCCGCTACTGGCAGATACCGCTTATAGGAACCGGCTTCGGCAACGTGTCCTTCGGCAACGGTATGACCTTTAAGAATATTAATGGAGGCGGTACACCTACTGGAAGTCAAACTGGAAAACAGCTCTCCGATGATGAAGGAAATTCGATGACGATAGAATTTGATGCTTTCCACACTGGCTTGTATGTGAAGATTGTCCCCGTTCTGTCGTTCGACTATAACTACAACTACGGCAAGTCGGAGAACCACACCAAGAAGGTGGGCTTCACGCTGGCACCCAGCAGAAACTCCAACCTCATCGTCGATGTGTACCGTGCCACGATGGACAAGAATGAGCTCAACAACCGTGTCGACTCCATGGCCGCCCATGGCTACACCGACCCGAAGGACTACTTCTTCCAGTATCTCACCGACGAGTATGTGCAGTTTGTGCAGCATGGCGGCGAGTCGGGCAAGGACTACGGCCCCGCAGGCTCGCTCTATGGTGTGTGCTCCTATCTCAAGGACATGCCCACCCAGTACCGCAGCATCGTGTACCGCACCCGCGGCGGCGCCACCTGCCAGCCCTATGAGGATGAGCGCAAGACCAAATACTTCGGCCAGGGACAGGTGCTCGACAGTAAGACCGTGCCCATCGACAATCTGCGCATCTGGGTGGACCAGGCATCGGTGAGCAACGTGCCCTTCGACGAACCCGCACGCTTCACCATCCACATGGCCAACGAGAGCGAAATGCCGGCATTGATGACCGAGGCCTTCGTCTACTTCCTCGACGACTCGTCCAATCCCAAGGGAGCCAAAGTGCAGGTAGAGGGCAATCCGCTCTCCGGCACGGGCTACTCCGTGTTCCTGCCTGCCGGCCAGGTGGTGACCAAGGAGGTGGAACTCTACCCGAGCTCTGAGTTCGACTACGACAACATCGTGATCAGCATCTTTGACCCGAGCGACAAGAAGCGCATTCAGAGTGTGAACCTCTCGGCCCACTTCGTGCCCACAGCCGGCAAGGTGAACATCTCGCTGCCCGGCGACAAGTGGGTGGTCAACACCGAGTCGCAGTACGATGCCGGCCGTCAGCAGTACTACATGCCGGTGCGTATCGACGGCTTCGACGTGAACTACCGCAACTTCGACCACATCGAGCTGCAGTATAAGCTCTCCACCAAGGGCGACAAGGAATGGGTGAACGTGTGCTCCTTCTACAAAGACTCCACACTGATGGCCAAGGCCACGGGCGAGTGCAAGTATATCGAGGACGACGGCCACATCATCGCCAGCTTCTACGGCGAGACCGACCCCGTGGAGCAGCAGTACGACCTACGCGCCGTGAACTACTGCCGCTACGGCGGCGGCTTCCTGACCCGCTCGTCGAACATCCTCTCGGGCATCAAGGACACCCGCCGTCCGCAGCTCTTCGGCAACCCGCGCCCCGAGGACGGCATCCTCGACATCGGCGACGACATCATGCTGCGCTTCTCCGAGCCTATCGCCGGCAACTACCTGCGCGACCTGAACAACTTCCAGGTGCTGGGACAGACCAATACGAGCAACATCGCCCTGTCTACCTGCCTGCGGTTCAACGGCAATGAGACGGCCACCTCCGAGTCGACCCGCAACCTGAGCGCCAAGTCGTTCACCGTCGACCTGATGGTCAAGCCCGACCGCACCGGCAAGAACATGACCTTCTTCAGCCACGGCGACACGGACCACATCCTGGAACTCGGCATCTCGGCCGACCGTCATCTGATGGCCGCCGTCGGCGACAAGGTGTATTATTCTACCGATACGGTGTCGTTCGGCGCGCTGCATCAGGTGGAGTATGTGTTCGAGGCCGATGTTGAAAACACAAAGACCAAAGTGAGCTTCTACGACGGTTCGAAGCAGATAGGAAGCTTTGAGCACCCCGTGCTCTACACCGGCACCGGCCACATACATCTGGGCAGCCCCAATCCTAACGTGACGCACGACATCAACCACTATGAAGGCGAGATGCTGGAGTTCCGACTCTGGAACCGCGCCCTCTCGGAAAACGAGATGAACGAATACCGCCAGAAGCGCCTCACGGGCTTCGAGCTGGGTCTGCTGGACAACTGGCCCCTCAACGAGGGACATGGCTCCTACAGCTACAACACCGTGGGCAGCGGCGGCGACCTGAATGTGCAGAACACCGAGTGGAGCGTGCCCGACGGCATCAGTATGAAACTCGACGGCAAGGAGGGCTTCCGCATCGATCCGCAGCTCTTCAGCCGCAAAGACTATCACGACTATACCATGACCTTCTGGTTCTGCACCAGCGACACCGCCGGTACCATCCTGAGCAACGGACAGGCCCAGACAGAGGACGCCTACCGCGACCACTTCAACTTCGGTGTGGACAAAGGACTCTTCAGTCTGTGGCTGGGCGGCCATGAGTATATCACCAACTCGAGTGTGAACGACGGTGCCTGGCACCATGTGGCCCTCACCGTGAGCCGCTCGCGCAATGTGGGCAAGCTCTATCTCGACAAGGAACTCAAGAAGACCTTCCCCGTCGACACCCTGGGCGGCATCAACGGCCGATACCTGGCTGCCGGCGCCACCTATCTCAGCGACGACAAGGTGGAGCGTCCGCTCAACGGCTATATCGACGAGATAGCCATGTATGAGATGGCACTGCCCGAGAACATGATCAAGGCAGCCTCCAACATCAGCCTCAGCGGCCAGGAGCTGGGCCTGCTCGCTTACCTCGGCTTCGGCCAGAACGAGACGACCAACAACAACATGCAGCGGCTCATGCCCACCGGTGTGAGTATGAAGCGCTACCGCGACGACACCACCGGCGAGTGGACCAACGACCGCGACACCCTCGTGGCCCAGGATGTGGTAGACCGCCTGGCCTCGCGCGAGCACTATGCTCCCATGAGCGGCAGCGTGGCCCTGGAGAACATCAAGTACAGCTTTGTGGCCGACGGCAAGGACCTGCTCATCAACCTCGACGTGCCTGAGTACTCGGTCGAGAAGACCAACCTCATCGTAACGGTCAAGGACGTGGCCGACCTGAACGGCAACCTGCTGGCATCGCCCGTCACCATGGACCTCTATGTATACCGCAACCCGCTGCGGTGGAACGTCAAGCAGGTAACCACCGAAGCCTATTACGGATATGAAACCATGTTCACGGCCTGCGTGGAGAACCTCAGCGGCCGCAACTGCCGCTACACCCTCGAGGGCCTGCCTGTATGGGTCACCGCCTCGCAAACCAGCGGCATCATCGGTCCGTTGGGCGAACAGGAGATTACCTTCACCGTCTCACCGTACATCAACATCGGCAACTACGACGAGATGATCTACCTTGTAGGTGAAGACGGCATGACCGAACCGCTGCCGCTCAACATCAAGGTGCGCGGCGACATACCTCAGTGGAAGGTGGACCAGAATCTGCTGCACGCCAACATCTCCATGAGCATCATCGGACAGGTGGAAGTGAATGGTTCTATCGCCCACAGCAGCGAAGACATGCTGGCCGCATTCGACGAAGACCACCGCCTGATGGGTGTCACCCATCTCTCGGGCGAGGGCAACGGCCTGGTCAACGACGGTCTGGCTTACCTCACCGTCTACAACAACGACTACACGGAGAAGCAGCTCTACTTCGAGTTCTTCGATGCCTCTACCGGTATTATCCATCAGATGATGCCCAGTGTGGAAACCAAGTTCAAGAGCGACACCGTGCTCGGTACGACCGAAGAGCCCGTAATCTTCTCCCACAACAACGGTGTGGTGCAGGCCGTGCCGCTGAAGGAGGGATGGAACTGGGTGTCGTTCAATTTGGAGCCTGCGGAGGAAACCGTGAGCAAGCTGCTCAACAATGCCACCCAGTGGCAGGTGGGCGACGCTCTGGAGATTGAGCAGCCCGACGGCACCTACAGTGTGCTGAGCTACAAGGTGACCCCGAATCCCTACGACCCGTCGGCACCCTTCTATTCATGGGACTGCGCCGACTCCATCGTCGACATCAACCCTGCCAAGATGTACCGCTTCTTCTCGACCAACGAGAAGGTGGGTTATTTCAGAGGATTCACCAGCGACAACTCGATTAAGGTGGCCAAGGGATGGAACCGCATCGGCTACATCTCGAGAATCAACCTGCCCTTGGGCACTGCCATGGCACAATATGCCGACAAGGGACAGGTGGGCGACATCATCAAGAGCCAGAGCCAGTTTGCTGTCCTCGCCGAGGACGGCGCCGGCAACCGCATCTGGAAGGGCACACTCAACTTCTTGCGTGTGGGCGAAGGCTACATGATCAAGAGCGCCAGCCAGAATACCATCACCTTCAACTATCCCAACTACCTGGCCGCTTCGCGCTACGGCGGCGAGGCGCTTGCTCCAGAGCATGAGAATGTGAGCGGCACCAACATGACGGTGGTGGCTGTGGCAGTAGGCACCGAGGTGGTGCCGGGCGACCGGCTCGTGGCATACCGCGGAGCAGAAGTGTGCGGTGTGGCCCAGGCCGACGAGGAGGGCAAGTTCTACCTGGTGGTGGGTGGCAGCAATGCCGCTCCCGGCCAGCAGGAGCAGACCCCGCTCACCTTCACCCTGGAACGCGACGACGAGGTACAGGCCGTTACCACCAGCCGGCAGATGACCTACCGTGCCGACGATGCCCTGGGCACTCCCGACGAGCCCACTGTGATCAACTTCCTGTCCGTCGACGAGATGGACAGCGAGGGCTGGTACAGCCTGAGCGGTGTGAAACTCAACAATCGCCCCAGTCAGCGTGGCGTGTATATCCACAATCATGAAAAAGTAACTATCAAATAATGATGAAAAGTAAAATCATTTCCATGCTTATGCTTGCAGCCCTCGCCATTATGGCGGGGGCATGCAGCTCGGACGATGACGACGAGCCGGGCGGTGGCACCACCGATCCGGAAAAGCCCGTCACAGAGTATCTGACGCCCGGCAATGACCAGCGCCCCGACTGGACCGCCCCCGACTACACGCTCTACGGCGGCATCACCATGGCCGTGCAGGTGGAGCTGGGCGACACGCTGGCCAACTACCAGAGCGGCAACGACCTGATGTGCGCCAAGATAGGCGATGAGGTGCGGGCGGTGACCCCGCCGCTCACCACGGGCGGCATCACCTACTATCCGCTCAGCATAGCCGGCGACGGCACTGATCAGGCGGTGAGTCTCCACTATTACTGCGACCAGCTGCACCGTATTTTCACCATTAAGGATTGGGCCACTTTCGACGCCTCCACCAAACCTACCGGCGAGAGCAGTCTGTACCGCCCGTGTTTCTTAACAAGCCAGTAAGTCATGAGAAGAATCATTGGTCTACTATTTGCCTTGGCTGCCTTTGGGGCAGTCAAGGCAGCTGATTTTACGGTGAGCACCGTCGCCGAGCTGCAGGCCATAGCCGCAGCGGTCAACTCCGGCGACAATTCCTACCAGGGTGCCACCATCACGCTGACGGCCGACCTCGACCTTGGGCAGGTGGCATGGATGCCCATCGGCACCACCACCCACCCCTTCCTGGGCACCTTCGACGGCCAGGGCCATACCCTCTCCAACCTGAATGTCAACATCCGCTACAGCGACACCGGCGGTGCTGCCGGCCTCTTCGGCCAGGTGGGTCCCGGCGGCATGGTGAAGGATGTGCACATCAAGGGCGGCACGGTCTATATCAATGCCAATCCCAATGGCTTCGCCTGCTATCTGGGCGGTGTCGTGGGCATCAACCAGGGCACGGTGGTGGGCTGCTCCAACACGGCGCTGGTCAACGGCAACAACTGGCAGTGGGCCCGCATAGGCGGTGTTGTGGGCAAGAACAACACCGGCGGCAGGGTGCAGAGCTGCTACAACCTGGGCGAGGTATACACCTCTCACACCCAGGACCTCTACGTGGGCGGTGTAGTGGGCAACAACAAGGGCAGCATCGAAAACTGCTTCATGTCGTCGAAGGTGCGTAAGTACGACACCGTGCAGGACTATCCCCTCCTGGGCAACAATGACACGGAGAGCCACGCTACTATCACGGGCTGCTTCTACGCCAACGGCAAGACCACCCACGTCACCCAGCCCGTGCTGCTGGAGAACAGCGCCGACAACAGCGCCACCATCAGCGCCAATCTCGGCGCCGGCAAGAATGTGGTGCTCCAAGGCCGCAAGTTCGTGGCCAGCGGCGACTGGAACACGCTCTGCCTGCCTTTCGACATCCCCGCGGGCACCGTGGAGGGCTATTCGCCCATCGCCGTGGCCGAGGTGATGGAGCTGGTGTCGAGCACCTTCGCCGACGGTCTGCTCACGCTCTACTTCGAGGATGCCCCGTCCATGCAGGCCGGCAAGCCCTATATCGTCAGATGGAAGCCCGGCATAGCCGACAACATTCCCGACCCCTGCTTCCTCAATGCCACCCTCAGCGACGCGAGCGTGGAGGTGCCCACCGAATATGCCAATTTCGTCGGCTGCACCTCGCCCGTCACCATCACGGGCGAGAATCGCAAGATGCTCTATCTGGGCGCCGGCAACACGCTCTATTACCCCTCCGGCGCCATGACTATCCAGTCGTTCAGGGGCTACTTCACGCTCAACGACCTCGTGGCCGGCGACCCGAGCACCGGTGTCAGCATCCAGATGCATTTCGACGACGGTGAGACCACCGCCATCCGCTCCCTGGAGCCCGAGCCCCGGTCAGCGCAGGGCACCGCCCCCGCATGGTACACCCTCGGCGGCGCCCGCCTCTCAGGCCAGCCCACCGCCAAGGGCGTCTATATCTGCGGCGGCCGGAAAGTCGTCATCAGGTAGCGGCATCCATACCCCTTACAAACATAGAGAGGCGTCCCGAGCGGGGCGCCTCTCTATGTTTGTGGGTTATGAGCGTGTCACTATTCCTCCTCGTTGGGGTCATACCAAAGATTGTTCGAGGTGGGAGCCACCTCTTCGTCGTCGTCATTGCCGCCTATGTATATGTCCTCATAGTCGGTCTTTCCCTCCACGGTCGAGAGGTCCACGCCGCACACATTGCCGTAGGCCGGCTTGAGTATTTCGGTCAGGGGGGTGGTATAGATAGCTTTCTTTTTCATTGTCATTTCCTCCATTACTTAATAATCACTTTTTCACCGTTCACGATATAGATGCCCTTGGGCAGATTCTCGGTCCGAGCGCCGTCCATGCGCATGCCGCTGATGTGGAAAATGCCCTGCTGTCTGTTCTGCGCGTCGTGGCGTGCGGGCAGCACGGTGATGCCCGATGTGCCCTCGTTGTCGTCGAATCCCATGGTCATGAATCCCACGTTGGCATCGTCGGTCGAGTAGAGTTTGAAGTAGCAGCGGTTCTGCGGAATGTCCACAGTCTTCTTCACGCGGTAGAAGTTGTAGGGCGACTTGCCGTCTGCTGCCTCCTCTTCCACGTAGCTGGAGCTGTTGGGGTCGTACTTGGCGTTGTAGCCGAAGTAGAGGTAAATGTAGTCCACCTCGCCATTCTCGTCGGGTTCCATGGTGGTGGGTGCGAGCTGCATGCCGTCGTAGGTGCCCTTCATCGAGATGCAGGCATCAGGTCTTGTGCTGGCCCCGTCGTTGAAGGAGAGGGTGATGAGGTCGCTCTCGTTGCCGGTGGTCTCGGCGGTGGGTCCCATGGCCAGCGGCAGGTATTTGTCGGCCAGTATCTCGTCGGCCTTGAAGAGATAGGGTTTGTTGGCCTCCATGGCGTCTACGGCCTTGAAGTGGAGCACATAGCGCGGATACTGCTCTATGGTGAGCTGGTCATACTCCAGCACCCTCACGGCCGGTGTCACGCCGTCGGAAGCCGTTCCGAAAAATTCTGTCAGGTTGTCCACGTCGTAGGGCAGCACCATGGTAATCCAGTGGTCGGTCACATAGTGTTCTTTCTGCGGCATGGTTTCCATCACCCACACGATGGTGTTGGGCATGGTGGGAATCATGTCGTTGGCGTCGGCGGGATCCCAGGGCTGTGTCATTTCCTCGTCGTGGAAATACTCATAGGTGGCATAGTTCTTTTTGTCGACGAAGTAGAAGTCGACGGGTCTCTCCACCACATCCTTGTCGTAGAAGTAGCGGTCCACCACATTGTTGTAGTCGTGGCTCACGCGGTATTCCACGTGCCACACATTCTGGGCGTCCTTGGCGATGGTTCCGAAGAAGAGGCACCATGTTATCTTGTCCTTGCTGTAGTTGAGCACCGCGTGGCTGTCCCAATAGGCCGAGTTGTCCAGGTCGTGGGGTGTCACGATATAGGTTTCGCTGCTCATGTCGTGCAGTCCCAGCACCTTGGTGTTCACCGTGAGGTTGTCGTTGGGCTGCGGCAGTCCCAGCACGAACTGCTGAATATGATCCTTCTCATAGGTGGAGAGAAACAGTTGGAATCCCGGTTCCATCGGTTGCGCCAGCATGGTGGTGCCGGTATTGCTGCTGTTCACACCCAGCCAGGGGTTGGCGGCCACCTTGTTTTTCAGGTTCAGGCAGAATCCGTCGCCGTAGTAGGCCCATTTTCCCTCGTCGGTGTGTGTGCCCAGGTCGTTGATGATAGCCTTGATGTTGTTGCCCGTGGCATAGTAGTAGTACGGGTGGTTGTTGGCGTAGAAGGCCCTCAGCATGTACCACACCGTGATTTCGTCGTCGGAGAGGGCGAAGGGCGGTTCGAACACATAGTCCACATACACGGTGGCGTTCTCGGCCGGTGCGGTGGTTATCTCCTGTGTCAGCTGCTCGTCGCTGTAATACTTATAGGTAGTGTATGCACGCCAGAATCGCAGCGGCATATTGTCCTGCAGTCCGTCCCCGGCAGCCAGGCTGACTGTTTCGGTGATGGTTCGTCCGTCTACATGCGTCTTCAGGTTGTAAGTCACATTGGCGGCGAACAAGTTCTGCACATGCAGCACCATCACCACGATGGATGCGAGCATCAGTTTAGCAAAATCATTCATGTCCTTTTGTTTTTTTAGTTTTTTCAAAAAATTCAGTGTAGATAATTATCCTTTTGAGCTATGAGCTTAGTCTATAAATATGCCGAGATGCAGCTTATCTTATGCCAGATGATACAAAAGTAGGAAAAATTTTCCATATTAGCGGTCTCCCCACCGACTAAAAACTATAAAATCAATAGTTTTTAAGAAAAACCACATCTATTCGTCGTCAAATGATTTACAATAGCGTCTATTACCGTTATTCATGTGCCGCTCCTCTGCTCACCACTCAAAAAAAATGTAAGATTTTGAAAAGATTTTGTATGATTTCTGTGCGCAGCACACTCCCAATAATTTCAGCGCGCAGCGCGATTAATTTTTGAACCTAATTTTTGAACTTTTTCGTTAAGCCAAATGAGCAATGTCAAGCTCGCTTGAACATTGCCATGGCGAGAAAAAGTAGAATGAAATTCAATAATTTCTCGCTCGAAGAGCGACCCCCAAAATAAGTATGCCGAAGGCGTACGCCCCAGATTTCAGCGCGCATCGCAATAGATTTTGAATCAGATTGTTGAAAGATTTCTCGCTCGTAGAGCGACTCCAAGAATAAATACATTTTTGAATAATTTTGAACCTAATTTTTGAATAATTTCCACGCGCAGCGTGCCGAGATAAATAGAAGTCCCGTCCGGGGCTTCGCCCATCACACCCCCACCGCCATCGCATCCTCCATGTCACCATACGCCTCCCACCATCGCTCCTCCAGACCATGCTCCTCGCCCCATTCATCCATAAGCTCCTGCATCCGGCCTTCCATGCCGTTTCCCACCATATAGAGCGGCACTCTCCATTGCTCCATCACCTCAATTGTTAAGTCCAGCTGCCGCACATCCAGCCTCTCCACCGCATATCTGGCGGCCTCCTCAAACATTTTCATTCCATCCATCTCTTTCATTTTTAGTGTTTTAGGTCTTACTGAATGCAAAGGTAAAGCAATCAAACCACCCCCACAACCGACTAAAGATAGCATTTTATCCTTCCTTTCTTTTGCAGGATAACATTTTTTGTTTATATTTGTACACGAATTAACTAACCCAAGCAAGAATGGCACGAAACACTTGTCAGAACCGCATTCGTGTGGTCCTGGCCGACAAGCGACTCACCAACCGATGGCTGGCCGAGCAGATGGGTGTAACGGAGATGACCGTCTCCCGCTGGCGCACCAACAAGATTCAGCCCTCCATGGCCCAGTTTGTGGAAATCTCCCGCCTGCTGCAGGTCGACATCAAGGAACTGCTGGAGGTGGAGTTTTGAAATCGGCAGCAGCCGAATGCCTAGTAATAGATAAAGCAAAAGCATATTATGATGAAGAGATATAATGCCCAAAGCCACATCTGCACCACCGCCGATGTAGAGCAGTTCTTCCGTTTTTTGATAGAGGAGGAAAAAGTGAATTTTCATCCCGATGATAATTTCCATGACTATCTTGACATGGATACTCACCAGAAGTCGTTCTCTGATGCTGAGTGCGCCATTTACAATCGTCTGATGAGCGAGTGTTTCGACGCTTGTGCGAAAGAAGGTGTAGAGATATATGGGATAGCCTTGGACGTTTTTAGCGAAAAGGTAGGATTTGCTGTAAATATTTGATTTGTCTAAATTAGTATTGTTGCATCTGAATCGAATTCAGGCTTTATTAGAAGAAATGAATAAAAAGCAATATACATTCATCGATTTGTTTGCTGGATGTGGGGGACTTTCTGAAGGATTTTACCGACAAGGATTCAAGGCACTTGCCCATGTAGAAATAGACCATTGGGCATGTGAAACATTGAGGTCAAGAATGCAATATTATGGATATAAAGATTATAATAAAGAAGTTATTGAGCAAGATATAACATCTGATGATATTCTTGAAAGTCTAGATAAAGCCATAAATGATAGAACTGTTGATGTTATTATCGGTGGCCCTCCTTGTCAGGCGTATTCTACAGCTGGCAGGGTTAGGGATGGAAAAAAAATGGCGACAGACCCTCGTAATTACCTTTTCGAAAGCTATGTGAAAATTTTGGAGCATTATTCTCCTAAGTTTTTTGTTTTCGAAAATGTAACAGGTCTTTTGTCTGCCAAAGTCCAAAACTCTCTCATCTTTCCCAAAATCTTAAAAGCTCTCGGTAATCGTTATAAAGTTATTGGAAATCCTGACGTGTTGGTTCATAATACAGCTGACTACGGTGTTCCGCAGCTTCGAAAGCGTGTTATAATCATTGGAGTAAGGAAAGATATTGATAAGGATGTGTTGCAACTTTACAAGGAAATTATTAAGACACATTGGAATCCAGAGACTCCAGAGGAAGAAAGGAAAGGACGTAAAAGATTTGTTGACGTCAAAGAAGCAATAGGTGATTTGCCTCCCGTAGAGCCAGGACAAGATGCATCTACTGATGAATTTAACTATCAGTGTAATAATGAATTCCTTAAGAGGATAGGGCATAATGGCATTCATCCACTTATGGATCATATAGCAAGGAAACATAATGATTTAGATAGAGAACGATTCCAAGTGATGATTCATAATCATTGGACTTTTGGACAACTAAGAAGAGAAATGCCGCAATATGAGCATGTTCATGCAAGGGTCTTTGATAATAGTTATGTTGTTCAATGGTGGGATTTACCATCTAAGACGATATTAGCTCATATTCATAAGGATGGTTTCCAGTTTATTCACCCTGATGAGAAACAAAGGCGCACTTTTACTGTTAGGGAGGCTGCAAGGATTCAATCTTTCCCCGATGATTTTGAGTTTAAAGGTTCTAGAGGAGAGAAATACAAACAGATAGGTAACGCTGTGCCTCCTCTTTTTGCAGAGGCATTGGCAAAATCAGTGAAAAGGAATCTGGATGATTTAGAATTATGATATTTGAAAAAGTAACACAACTGATAAATAAAGAGGAATTTTTAGAAAAAATTCTGATATATATACGTTTGGTAGAAGTAATTGCTAAACGAGAAAGCCTTAATGTCAAGGAAATCTCTTTACCTACAGAAGAAGCCATGTCGGAAATCCGAGATATGGGTATAATAGAAGGTAAAGAAGATATTGTGTTTCTGAAGAAAGTTTTAGGGAATAATTACACACGATTTTTATCAGCAATTGAGTTTTATCTTTCTCATAAACAACTCTATGGAAATCAGTTAGATAAACTAAATAATAAAAAAAGAAAAGAACTTCAAGATATTGAAGCAAATACCTCAAAGCCTAAAATGGTTGATTTCTTTGCAGGAGCTGGAGGTCTAAGTTGTGGCTTTACACAAGCCGGTTTTAAAGTCTGTTTTGCCAATGATTTTGAAGATGTTTGTATTAGGACATATCGATACAATCATCCAGAATTGCCATCAAAGAATGTTCTAAATGAGGATATTCGGAAGATTGTTTCCAAAATCAATGAATATGTTCCGGAGAATATCGACATTGTTGTTGGTGGACCGCCATGTCAAAGCTTTAGTAGTGCAAATCAACGGCGTATTATTGATGACCCACGTAATGAACTTTACAAATATTATATAGAAGCAATCAAGAACATTTGTCCTAAGTTTGTTCTTATGGAAAATGTGAGAGGCATGATGTCCGTTGCTAATCAGGTGGTTGAAGATTACAAATCAATTCGAGTTACTAAAGATGGCAAGGAGTACTCATATGATGTGTCTTTCCGATTGCTTAATGCGGTGAATTTTGGCGTAGCACAAAGCAGAGAACGCCTTATATATTTAGCTGTGCGCAATGACATAGCAGAATTAAAGGAGATTTCCCCTGAATTTCTATTCCAAGAAATAGAGAAAGTTAGTGAAAAGAATCCTCATTATAATCTTCAAGCCGCACTAGAATATATAAAGCCTTTGGAAGCTCCTCGTATAAAGGGTATGACAGAGGTTGATGATGAGAAGACCGGAATGAAAATAGATTACAACTCCTTTGATAGTTGTGGCAATTCTTATTTGTCGACAATTAATCAACAGAGAGAAATCCCTTATTTATTCAATCATAAAGCAAGATATTGTAGTGACGTTAATTTTGAAATATTTAGACGCCTTGATCAAGGCGATGATGCTACAAATCCCAAAATTGCAGATATAATGCCTTATTCTCGCAGGAATGGGGTATTCAAAGATAAATATTTCAAGCTTTATGCGGATAGACCATGTAGAACAATAACAGCCCATTTAAAAATGGATTGCCTTTCTCATATACATCCATATCAAATAAGAAGTTTAACACCGCGAGAGGCAGCGAGAGTGCAATCATTTCCAGATGACTATCTATTTTTAGGTCCATACCTTAAGACTTATATGCAAATAGGGAATGCTGTACCAGTTTTAATGGCAAAACAAATAGCAGAAATAATTAAAAAATATTTATAATGGAAGTTATTCAGTATATTCATAGATTAAATATGACAGAAGCTGGCTTGTCTGGGACAAAAGCCTTGTTTTTACGTGTTTCCACGGATGCCGTTCCTATGTTAGTCAAGTTTTGGGGTATATCTAATCTTTCTCTAGACACGAACTATCCCATTGTCTTTAAAGACCAGCAAAGTTCAAAGGAATACACTTTGGTTTTAAGGAAATTTTCCAAGAATTCAAAGGAATTGAGAATAAACTCAATTGTTGACTATCTTCGGGATAAGAATATTGAGACTGGAGATGAAATAACTTTCACTCGAATTTCTAAAAATCCGGGTCATTACGAGTATTATATTTCAATGAAGAAAAATGATTCTGCACAATTTTGTTATGTAAGACCCAAAAAACTGTATGTTATTTTAAATAGGGAACTTTTGTCGTCACAGTCAGATAGAGGTCGTCTTGTTGTAACACATAACGGCAAGGACATCGAGTTGTCATATGAATTCGTGGAAAATAACACTCTGCGTGATGCTGCAACAACGATAGTTGGTGATTCTACTGCCAAAGCTTTATCTTTTGACTTATATGAGGTAAAATTAGGAAATAACTCTCCTAGGGTTAATATGTCATTGAAAAAGTCAGGTGACAAGTATATTGTAATCGAAGAGAAACGTTGGGAATTTCATGGGTTAAATAACTAAAAATAATCTTTATGAAGTACTATGTCTTAAAAAATGCCAGCAATGCAAATGGATGGGACATGTTCCCAGCTGGCGAAACTATCAATTATACTCTTAGTTCTGAAACTCTATCAGTACCTCAAGATATTGAGCTCGATAGTATGGTTATTGGGTATAGAAGTGCTCCAAAGGATAGATTTTATTCAATTTACAAGGTAAAAAGTAAATCCCATGGTAGGCTGGTATTTGAAAAAGAACTTGAAGTAAATGGCGGAGCCAGTATTTCAGAAGTTAGAGAAGAGGTTAGGGAACTGATAGAGTCCGATTATAGTGGCATTTTTGAAATAGAAAGAGAAGATTTTGAACATATTTGCGAATCCATGTTTATTTGTGCTAACGCTGATTTCGTGGGTAAATCAAGCATTGGCATGAGTAAACTGGTGCATAACACAAATGAAATATCTAATTACTATCGTTCTTACATTACAGCTATCAAGTCAAAGCCTTTCTTGCTTTTGGCTGGAATAAGCGGTACGGGCAAGAGCCGTATAGTAAGAGAGTTAGCACGTGCATGTTGGGATGTAGGCAGCACAGACTTTAAGGCACAGAAACCAAAGAACTTTGAGATGGTGCAGGTAAAGCCCAACTGGCACGATTCTTCGGAATTGATCGGTTATGTCAGTCGCATCGGTGCAGACAAAGATGGTAACGGTGTGGTGTTTGTAGCAGGTGATTTCCTTAGATTTGTAGCTAAGGCATGGGAAAATCCCGAAATACCATATTTTCTCTGTCTTGACGAAATGAATCTTGCACCTGTTGAGCAATATTTCGCAGAATATTTGAGTGTAATAGAAAGTCGTAAGGCAGATGAAAATGGAAATATTTCGACAGACCCTATATTGAAGAGCGATGAGCAATGGTACTTTAATTTGACGGCCCAACTGACGCATAAGGAGGATATAAGAAAACAATTTAATACCGAAGGTATCTGTATACCACAAAATCTTATTGTGGTCGGTACAGTGAATATGGACGAGACCACATTCTCATTCAGCCGAAAGGTACTTGACCGTGCGATGACCATTGAAATGAACGAAGTCAATCTGAAAGGTGGTCTTCACAACCGCCACGAAATGATTGGCAAACTTGGCATGGCAGAACTCATAGGCGAAACAGTTGAAGGCGTAGACGTTTATTCTGACTTTCAGAATGTGTGCGACATTGCTATTGATTTCCTGCAAGGTATAAACGATACGCTTGAGGGTACACCCTTCAAGGTCGCTTACCGAACCAGGAATGAAGTTCTACTCTATGTTGTGAACAATCTGCCTTATGACAAAGATTCCAAAGGGAACTATCTCTCACAGGATTTTGTCATAGCTCGCGCTTTGGATGAGATTACAAACATGAAGATCCTCTCACGTATCGAAGGTGACGAGACAAAGGTAAGTGCAAGTTTCCTTGATGGTCTGGAGAATACAATTAGGACTGGACTTGTGGCAGTCTGTTCAAATTTGTTTGAAGAAGGAGAAGGTAAGAAAGCATACGTTTCCGTTTCTTTGGCAAAGCTAACAGAAATGAAGAAACGTCTGACATCAGGTTACACTAGTTTTTGGAGTTAAACAACTGTCTTTTTAATATTATGAAAAAGGAAGAGTTAGCACAGCATTTCGCAGAAAGTGCAGCCGCTAAAGTTGCGGAATTGTTAAAAGAAGCATATATCAAAGGATACGAACAAGGAGTATTAGATTCAGGAGTTCCATTAAGAGTCAACGGGGTAAGGTATATCGATTTAGGGCTGCCTAGTGGTACGATGTGGTCAGATCATTCGTTAGAGTATTGCGATTATGGCTATAGGCAAAGAAAGCTAAGCTATAATGAAGCTATAAAATTACAAATTCCTACTGTAGAACAATGGGAAGAATTATGCAGATTCTGCCGTTTTGAAAAAAACCTAATAATTGGACTTAGTGGTGGACGTATTGGATATGATTATGCTCCTGCGGGATATCGTATCCATAGTCTTGGAGAAGGTTGTGAAGAAAACAGAAATATGTTTTGGCTCAAGAGTGATGTAGATTCTGAAAATAATGCATCAGTAATGATATATGATTTTGAAGTAGATGACGAGGAGTATAAAATTTTCAAAGGTACATCTAAACATTTCATAGGGTATAAGCTACCTGTATTCCTAGTAAGAAATAAAGGGTAGAAATGGAATTACTGAGCATCATTCACCAAGATTTCACCATGAGCATTGAATGTAGCAAGTTCGATGCCATTTGGGGCAAGGCAGTGAGAAATGTAGGAGCAGAAAACCTGACTTCTACCTACTCATGGTCGGATGGTGTTGTGTCTGTTTTCAGACAAGATGAGGACGGAAACTCACAAGAGATAAAAAATGGTGAGATACAAGAAGCTGTGTTCTTCGACAATGCCGAATACCCGATATGGGTGGACTTCAAGAACCATGTCAGAAATGCACGCTTCGGCAGTATCCTACAAGGTGATAACGAGAACTTCAGTTTCCGCAAGGGCATACTTGCAGGATTCCTCAACTACGGTAACGACATCGGCAAGAGTGAGATACTGATTGACTATGCCGTCGGCACTGAAATACGGCATTTCCGCTTTGGTTTCGACGTACTCAGCACCAAACTCAATTACCACGAGCACTGGCGCAAGATTATCGAGGACATCGAGAGCGAATACCGTATGTTGTCGCTCGACTACATGAGACGTACCTTCCATGGTTTCTCACCCGACACCGAGGGCGAAACGCCCGAACTCGTTTGGTGGAGTATCTTTGCTGGGGAGCAAAAGAAATTTGTTAGTGCTGTGAAAAGCATCATTGAGCGTCCGCGGCACAGACTTCATGGCATCGAGACTTATGTCCGTGCCGACAAGTTGACAAGAATACCCATCTCCATTGAGAACGAACTGACTGAGCATCGCAAGGAACCAGCACACTTATACAGAGTGGAGCAACAGGTACAAAGCAACGACACCCAGGAAAATCGTTTCCTAAAACATGCCTTGGGGCAGATAACTGCAAAATATGAGTCGCTTAAGAGGCGTATTGAAGCTATCAAAGGAACATCAGTACCATTCAAGGAAGAAATGAAAGCGATGCTTGATACTTTGAAGCACCTACGGAGGAATCCATTCTTCCGAACCGTAGGACGTTTCAAGGGAATGAATCAGGAAAGCCTCATTTTGCAGAAGGCCAGCGGATATAATCAGGTATATAGGACATGGAACCTACTTCGCCGTGCCTACTCACTGAATGACGGAATCTACCGTTTGCAATCAAAGGACATCGCCACACTCTACGAGATATGGTGCTTCATTGAAGTAAGCCATATTGTTAGAGATTTGCTTGGTGTCAAACCAGAAGATGTTGACCATCGCAACCGCATGGAGATGAATGGAATCTTCACATGGGAATTGGGAAAGGGAGAGCATTCTCGCATCTTGTTCAAGAAAGATGACGTGGAACTGGCAGAATTGGTGTATAACCCCAAGCACACCGATAGGGAGAATGATTCCATTAGTATGGAGAACCTTATTGTTCCAACTGTTCCTCAAAAGCCGGACATCGTCCTGCAACTTACCAAACGAGATCGGCAGAAAGAAATGAAAATGACATATCTGTTTGATGCCAAATATCGAATAGAAGGAAGAGTAAACGGCGTTGACACACCGCCGGAAGATGCCATCAACCAAATGCACCGCTATAGGGATGCTATCTATTACAAAGAGCACTCGTCAAACGAGTTGAAGAAAGAAGTTATTGGCGGTTACATTCTTTTTCCAGGTGACGGACAACGGGCTGACGTAGAAGTGTCGAAGTTCTACAAGACAATCGAAGAAGTAAATATCGGTGCATTCCCTTTGCGTCCAAAAGACACAGATAACCGAGATTTGCTTGTTAAGTTTATAGAATCTTTGATTGGCAAGGACTCAATTGAAATTCTTGATGATAGCATACCCCAAAAAGGATTGTATTACACTTCCGAAGAGCCGAAAGATGCTATATATATGATACTCACACTCGATACCGAAGTGAACGAGGATGTGGCTTCCGTACTTGAAGGTAGGAGCGATACCATCATCATGGGACGAAAGGGAATGGAAGAGTCGAAAGATATACAGACTGTCCGCTATATTGCTCCCATCATACCTGGTGGTCATATAGAAGGCTACTATAAGGTAAATAAAGCCAACTTGAAACGTGTGGAGGATGCCAGATATCCAATTCGCATTAAGTTCGAAGTTGACGATTGGCAAAGTCTCAGACAACCAGCCAAGTTCGGCATGGCGAAGTGGGCTTTCCGCGGTGTCTGCAAGACACGGGAAGAATTCTTCAAGCATTGCACGGAACATGCTATAATAGACAAGATTTGATGGCGACTAACCCCAGTACAATAAAGAGGACAGGTTTTACATACAAGATCAAATATCTACAAGTATGAGTTCTTTTCACCAATATGTACAACAACAAATCGTTGAGATATGTAATGAATTCGGGTTGGATGCAAAGTCCGAATATAGAGGAAAAGGTTGGATTGCCGATATTATGGTGCAATGCAATGAGGTAAAGTATGCTTTTGAAATACAGACTAGTCCACAAACTCTAAAACGGACAATAGAGAGACAAGCAAAATACAAAAGAGATGGTATCGTTGGCTGCTGGCTTTTTGAGAAAGAACCAGCAAAGATGAGGCTGGAAATGGAGGATTTGCCTGTTTTTCAGATAGAGAACAAAGGTGGTAATATCTTTGTTTCATTGAAAGGTCGGAAAACGCTACCTTTGAAGTTTTTTATCCACGATTTTGTGAACGGACGGATAAGATTTTGTCGCACCCTGAATCCATTGCCATATTTAGAGGTCAAGTTCATGGAGATGGATTGCTGGAAATGTGGAGCAGTAAATCATATCCACTATGTACAGACAATGTCTGCTTGCAATACTAGGATTTATCCTTATGAAGAAATGTGGTCTTCAACAAACAGATATTCTCTCAAGCCTGAGATATTGAAGAAGATAAGAGATTTTGCCAATTCCGAGGAAGGAAGCCATCTGAATCCTGCTCTGTCTGTGACAGCATTTTCGGAGACTGGTTTGTGGAACAGATGGTGATAGAGAGATACAATGAAAATGCTCCAGTAGTCGATACCCTTAAAATCAAAGTTGACTTTCCCCCTGAATTTGCGCCAAAATCTCCCACATTGGTGCCATCCTGGAAATCATCCGTTTTGTGACGAAGGTGAGGATTAAGGAATCAAGGGGGACAGGTTTTTGATTCCCCTTGATTCCAGTCAGTCTTCGATAACAGAATTTGACCCTACACAATAAAAATCAAGACTTATGGGAAAATTTATTTGCTTTATTTTGGGATTAGTGACCGGTGTGGTTCTCACCATCGGCGGGTTGGTGGTTCTGGGCGCCCTCAGCCAGGCGGAGGAAACAAGCGGCGTGACGATGTTCGACCAGCCGGGCGAGGAAATGACGGCCCGGAAGTATGAAGTGATACAGGTGATACCGATAGGCGCCCTGGCCCGTTCGGAGGAAATAAGTTATGGCCAATCAACATTCCTTGGCCCTGTGGTGCTCTTCTATACCGAAGGGCAGAACGCTCATTACGACGATGAGGTGATAAAGGTGCCTAAAGGGAAGAGGGTGGTGCAAGTGGGCACGTATCAGTACAATTCGGCGGTGGGGAATAGAACGGTTCCCATCGTCAGGATAATGCAATAATCAATAGGTAGGGTGCCTTCTTGATTGTGGTCTCGGGAAAAATACGTAATTTTGCAATGTAGGTCTAAAAACATAAACAACCATGACCAAGGAAGAACTTCTTCAAAGACTGACAGATATTGAGTGGGACGACTTCGAGGTGAAGGAAGCCCAGAACAAAATGCCGAACAATGTTTGGAAATCCAAGCATCATCAAGTTTTTCAGATACGCAAAGTTAGGTGAGAACGCGGGCTATGGCATACACAAGATGATGGGCTGGGAGCAGTTGACCGGCGAGAAAGTGACTTTTGACTCTGACATCGACTCATCTACTGTTACCTATTACCGTCCGAAAATTGGGGCAAAGAATGGGGGTAGTACTGCACCCAAAACTGCACCCAAAACTGCACCCAAAACTGCACCCAAAAGAATGGATGATATTATCATCAGTATCATAAGATCTACACCCAATATCACAAAAGCCGAGATTGCAAAAATATGTGGCCTGTCAGAGAGCGGTGTCAGATATTATATAGACAAATTGAGGAAAGAAGAACGTTTGGAATGGGAAGGACATAGCCGGACAGGAAGATGGGTTATCAAGAAATAGCTCAAACTAAATACGGAAGTGCCTTTCTGTCAGGTAGATGGAGAGAAGATTAATGATAGGGTGAAAAGGGCTTGGTCCTAAAAAATCCGTATCTTTGCAATAATCAATAAAATCGCATATTATGAAAAGAATATTTTTACCGATTCTTGCCGCGCTGGCGGTGCTGCTGGCGGCAGGGTGCGGACAGGGGCAGAAGCCTTACACCATAAAACAGGTGAGCACGGGCGACCATGTGGAGGTGCTCAAGACGAACCTCGGACATGTGATACGCATCGACATCACCGACAGCAAGGGACGGCCGCTGGCTGTGGCCGGAAAGGCCTCGGAGGTGGAATTCTTCTGCTTCGTGAAGTATCTCTACGATGCGAAAGGGGAGGTGACTGGATTCATCCGGTTCCCGTTCAATGAAGCGGAGATTGATAGCTATGACGCGATAGAGGGTGCGGAGGCTTTCCTGAAACAGTTTGACGACGGGACCTACAATGAGGACTCGCTCGATGACAGGGAGGTGCTTTTCGACCAGCTCTTCGCCCGGAGCAACGACGAGCCTTATTTCGAGCGCTTCTACTTGAAGCGCGACAGCGCAGGGCGCATCATCAAGGTGTTCGACCCTGTGCTGCACAAGTCGATTACGGCCGACGAGGACTGGCATATAGAATATAGTGTGGAGGAGGACGCCAACTTCTGGGAGAGCGACCTCGAAGGGGGCCTGGTGTGGGTGACATTCACCTTCAAACCAAACGACCCGATACCCGATGACGCTGACACCGACAATGAAAAGCCCCGGACATTCTACGGTTATACAGAGGAAAAGGAACTGTTCGGCGAGGAATGAACACATAAACAACTATGAACCATCCCGGTAATCCATTATTTCACTATTTTGCCCCATAATTAAATTTTATTTTCATTTTTGGGGCAAAAATATGCTCAACAATCATTCTTCCTCAATAATTGTTTGTATCTTTGCCGGCAAATCATGGATATGGTTATGGAACAGAAACTTATTGCGAGAGACAGAGAGCGCTCTATGTTACGCGACTGCATGGAGTCAGACCGTTCGGAATTTGTTGTCGTTTATGGAAGAAGACGTGTGGGAAAGACATTTCTCATAGACCAGTACTTCAAGATGGATTATGATTTCAGTTTCGTGGGTTCGCATCGTTCCACGCAGAGGGTTCAACTACGTAACTTTGGGAAAGCTATGAAACAGTATGTGGGGTTGAAGACTGTTCCAAAGTACACTGACTGGTTTGATGCCTTTGATGCACTGGAGGAACATCTGAGCAATCTTCCAGCCAACAGGAAGAAAGTCGTGTTTTTCGACGAGATGCCTTGGATAGACACACAAAAGTCAGATTTTGTTGAAGCATTGGAGAACTTTTGGAACGGTTGGGCTAATCGTCGGAACGATATTGTTTTTGTAGGGTCTGGCTCGGCCACATCGTGGATGGTTGACAAACTGATTGAAAATCAAGGTGGTCTTCACGCCCGTATCACTGCAAACATTTATCTACGTCCCTTCAACCTTAAAGAGACGGAAGAGTACTTGCGTTCTCATCACTGCAAATGGGATCGATATCAGATAGCACAGTGCTACATGCTCTTTGGCGGAGTCCCTTTCTACCTTAGTCTTCTGAAAACGAGTCAAAGCCTTGTACAAAATGTTGACCGACTGTGTTTTGCACCGAATGCCCCTCTCCGAATAGAATTTGAGGAACTATATACGGCACTTTTCAAGCATGCTGACCAGTACATCTCAGTGGTAAAAACTCTCAGTCAACACAAAGAAGGCATGACCCGGAACGACTTGATGAAGACTCTGAAAATAGAGGGCCGCAATCTCACTGCTGTACTTCGTAATCTGGAACGCTGCGACTTCATCGCCAAAATGGCTCGTTTCCCTAACAAGTCAACCGATACCATTTACAGGCTGGTTGACTTTTACACTTTATTTTATTATAAGTTCCTTTCCGAAGACCTGTCGGGCGATGAACTGTGGTGGAGCCATAATTTCCAGTCACACAGTGTAGAAGCCTGGATGGGCAGGGCATTCGAACTGCTTTGCCTCTGCCATGTAGGGCAGATAAAGAGGGCGCTTGGTATTTCCGGAATGGCAACTAACGTTTCCTCATGGCGGCTATTGGCAGACAAGTCCAATCAAGACCCTGCTAGGAGGGAAGGTGCACAGATTGACCTTATTATTGATCGTGCCGACCGTATGATACACCTTTGTGAGATGAAGTTTTGCGTCGGACCTTATGAGTTAAAGGATGCATACGAAAAGAAACTACGCCAGCGGATGACAATTTTCCGTGAGGTCACAAAATGTAAAAAAGCATTGGTGAATACTTTTGTCACGACATTCGGCGTGGCAGACGGAATGCACAAGAGCATCGTAAACAATGAAGTGACATTAGATGAACTTTTCAATTGAAATGGAGAGGTTCTTTGATCATTGGGAAATAGAGACGATTCACATAAACGACTATGAAGAAAATACTGCTTTTTGTGGCTGCCCTGGCTGTATGGGCGGCTTGTGAGAACAAACCTGCGGGGACTGTGGTTAGCGGGGTGGGTTCGCCTGATACAGCGTCTGTGGCTCAGGAGAACCGTCAGGACCGTACCGATGAGCCACGTGAGACCAATTATTTCCCGGCCATCGACCGCTATCTGGTGAATGTGTTCGGCAAGCGCTATGCCGGGGGCGAGCATTGCGTGCCCATCCACTCGGTAGTGAGCGTGGACGAGCGAAACAGTGAGGATATACTGGTGTGGGGCGACTTCTGGGTGTTCAACTACGACCTGGCGGGCGACACGCTGAAATGCGTCTCCGGGGGCAGCCACGCAGGACTGATGCACATCAGGCAGACGGAGAAGGGTTTCGAGGCGACGGGATTTGACGCGGTGGAGGATGGCTCCCGCTACCTGCCGTCGGCCAAGAGGATCTTCGGCAAGAAGTATGAGGCGTTTCATGCCATCAACAGCGATGCTGAGGCCCGCGAGCGCCTGAGGGCCGAGGGCCTGGCCGTCTATGCCAAGAGGCATGGCCTCGGCGCCGCACTGTATCAGGACTATGGCTGGCCGGCGAAGAAACTGCCGCCGGTGGAGTGATTACAGGGAATGGGAAGTGGATAATGGTTATGATGGCAATGATGAAAGAAGTCTGATGAGATGAAGAAAATGTTATGAAAAGTTAAGACCCAGCAATAAAATGCGTTTTATTTGGCTGCGAAGAAAACAATCGCTAAATTCGCAGCTGAATAAAACGGGAATCAAGGGGACAGGTTTTTGATTCCTCGGAAGAATCAAAAACCTGTCCCCTTGATTCCTTTGTAGATTTGTGTGTATGAAAGACCTGTGACTCGTGACATTTGTCGTGGTCCGACACCTAGTTCCGACATCACTTCCCGGGCGATTTCTTTCTGCCTTTCTTTTGAGAATAACTGAAAATCTGCCATGCCTTTTATTCCGCATTTTGTCATAATCATTTGCCGAACCGTTTCATCGGCTATGATCTTACGTCCATCCAAATCCATGCAAACAACGTTCTCAGGTAGAGGCATATTCACCCAGGCTGTGAGCTCGTCAAATCCGAATCTGTTGATGGCGGCTTGAGTATGGCATACCGATACTGCAGATTTGCCAAGATAATCGTTTCTCCAACTGCTATACTCATATTCCTCAGCTTTAGATACCAGACCTGCCTTTACAGGATTCTGATGGATATAACGGAAGAGCGTCATATAATACTCGGGGCCGTTGCATGGCTCGCTCTTGAACCGGTCCTGAAACAAATGGCCGATTCGTCCATACTTCTTATTGTAGAAAAGAGCATAGCTCGCTGCTATTGACTTCACCACCTCTCCCAAATCCCACTCCTTCTCGCGTAACAAAAGATGTATATGGTTCGGCATCAAGCAGTAAGCATGGATATGGGAAGTACATATCCGAGAAGAATGGTCGTCAGCCAATCTCGTTTGCACGGTTGACAATATTTTTATGAAGGCCCAATAGTCATCTGGTTCTTCAAAAATGTCTTGACGGTTTATACCACGTAACATCACGTGATATATGCCCGTTCCGCTTCGTTCTCTACCTTTCCTTGGCATAACAAAATCCCGCCTTTAGCCTTTTTACATAAAACGGGAAAAGGTACTATTTATTGCAAAAGGAATCTAAGAATCAAGGGGACAGAATCAGGGGGAATCAGGGGGACAGGTTTTTGATTCTTCCAAGGAATCAAAAACCTGTCCCCCTGATTCCGGCCACTTCAAAGATGCCTATGACCCCGAATTAACACCTTTTTAACACCCAGATAAATAAAAACACCTTGCAAATCAACGACTTACAAGGTGTTCTGCGTACCCAGAGCCGGGGTCGAACCGGCACGGGTTGCCCCACTGGTGTTTGAGACCAGCGCGTCTACCGATTCCGCCATCTGGGCATCAATGCGGCTGCAA
>ONMI01000005.1 GCA_900318915.1 uncultured Prevotellaceae bacterium
GCCCTTTCCCACTCCCGGTGCGAGCATCACATGGCTGGCCGCCTCGAGGTTGTCCTTGTTCACGATATTGGCTATATCGCCTTTTTCTCCGTCGGCTTCCCTCACGATCGACAGTTTGAGTTCCTGTGCGAAGTTGAAGAGCGAGTCGCTCATCTCCTTCACCTCGGTGGCCTTGTCGAACCACTCCTTCACCTTCGCCGGATTCGACTTCATCTGCTCATCGAGGTCGGCGAGCATGGCCAGGTTCTGCTTGGAGGAGTTGTCGGTGCTTCGCTTCAAGCTGTCCTCGATGACAGAGAATCCGTTGAGCACCTCACTGGAGATGTTGAGAGCCAGCATGGCCATCAACACCACATACATGAGGTTGATCATCTTCTGTCTCGGTGATACAGGTCTTTTCTTTATAGCCATTTTACTGTTCTTTCAGGCTTGTTCTTAATCGATAGTGTTGTCGTCGGAGGCAGCCCTTGGGGTGGCGGCTCTCATGTTCACGGTCATGGCCTCGATCATGCGGGCATAGATCTTGTTGAGTTGCTCAATCTGCTGGGCCATCTTTCTCGACTGCTCATTAATCTGGTCGATGGTGCCAATTTGCTGGCTGGCGCCCTTAAGCTGCATCTCGTAGACCTTGCTGATGCCGGTGAGCGTGCGGTTCAGGTTTTCCATCTCCTCGGAGTCGCGCGCCAGGCGTGCGCTCTGCTCGTTTACCTTCTCCAGCATCTCGGTCAGTTTCTTGAGTTCCTCCACATACTTGTCGGTGGCATCGGCCATCTCGGGAGTTATCTTCTGCTGTTCGGCCACCCAGGCGTTGCCGTTGAAGGCTACACCGCCAGCCCCCACGGGGCCTACGGCAGCCACGGCCGGTGTGCCCTCGCCCTCGGCTGCCGGCTCACCTTCCATGCCCGGTGTCACACCACCGGCGGCACTTCCACCGCCACCGATAACACCACCGCCGATGACACCGCCACCGCCGCCACCCACGACGACAGGACCGCTGGCGGCTACACCCTCTTCACCGACAGGTCCGCCGGCCACAGAGCCTCCGCCCAGAATGATGGTGCCTCCACCACCACCCACAACGGGTCCCTGCACGCCCACGTGCTGTCCTTCGGGAGCTTCCACCAGATTGCCCTCCTCATCATAGAGGTCATCATCACCGCTTTCAGTCTGCGGCCGCACATGTGTGGGCAGTTCCATACCGTCGGTGGTCTTGTCGAAAGGCCGGTCGAAGGCAGAGAGGAAGAACACCACCACCTCGGTGCCCATGCCCAGGAAAAGCATGAGGTTGGCACCCGGCAAGTGAGTGAGTTTGAAGAGCGTACCTGCAATCACGACCGATGCGCCCCAACTGTATGCGTAGTTCAGGAACGTCTGTCCCGGCACGCTGTCCATCCACTTCTGCAGACGGTATATGACATTGTATTTGCTGTATTGTGTCATGGTTTATTTTTTCTTACTGTTACCTTTCTGTTTTACGGTCGAAGAGCTGGCCAGGCTTCTCACGCAGCGGAATCCGATATAGGAACGAGGCTGGTTTTGGTACTCCCAGGAGCGCCATGCCGAGCGGATGTACGACTCAGGGTCTTTCCACGAACCGCCCCTGACGCTCTTTTTCTTGAGGCGGTAGGGGTCTTCGAGGGCCGCTTTGTACTCAAGCTGCGGGTTGAGGTCGTTCATGGCGTCGACACCCGCCTCGGTATAGACGGTGCTGGTCCACTCGGCCACATTGCCGGCCATATCGAAGAGTCCGTTAGAGTTGGACGAGTAGATACCCACACGGCTGGTGATGAGGTTGCCGTCCATGGTATAGTTGCCCTTGTCGGGCTTAAAGTTGGCGAAGAAGCATCCGTCGCCGCTCTTCACGCTCTCGTTTTCCCAGGGGAACTCGGTGCCGTCCTTACCTCTGGCGGCATATTCCCACTCAGCCTCGGTGGGCAGGCGGTAGCGCTGCACATAGCGCGCCTCGGGGCCGAGTCCCTTGAGCAGATAGTCGGTGCGCCATGCACAGAAGGCGTTGGCCTGTTCCCACGTCACACCTACCACGGGGTAGTCGTTGTAGGTGGGATTGCTGAAATAGCTCCGCAGGTAAATCTCGTTGTCGGAGTTGCGGAAATCGTTCACCCAACAGGTGGTGTCGGGATAGATATTCACGATATAGGTATTGAGGAAGTCCCAGGGTCCTGACAGCGGCCGGTTGATGGTTTCGCGCACGATGCGTCCCTCATCGTCGATATAAGCCGTGTCTTTGGATATCATGACCACCTCGTTGGGGTCGACTACCACATCGGTGTTGAGGTTTCGCTCCGAGGCCACAAGGCGGTTGCGCCGGAGTGCAGCCGTGGTATAGTCGTATATCTCATAGCGATAGTTCATCTGACTGGCGTCGAGCATTTTCTCACCCGTCACGGGGTTGGTGACATAGAGGCTCTCGAATGCCCTCTGCTCATCCTCATTGGGTTTCCGGGGCAGCGACTTTTTCCAGTCGAGATGAGGTTTCACGGGGTCGCCATTCTTGTCTTCGGTTATCTTGTACGAGTCGTCGCCGCCATAGGCAGGGTCGGCGAGGCGCTCGCGCAGGATAGAGTCGCGCACCCAGTAGACAAACTGTTTGTACTGCGAGTTGGACACCTCGGTCTCATCCATCCAGAATCCGTCGACAGAAATGTCTTTCACGGGAGTCTCCTTTCCCCAGAGGGTGTCTTTCTGGTCGATACCCATTCTGAGGAAGCCCCTTTTCACCATGGTCATGCCGTATGGCGCCGGCTCTTTGAAGCTTCTGCCGCCTCCCACGCCGACGACCTCGCCGCCTCTGCCTGAAGTAGAGGCGGCTTTGCCGCCCATGCATCCGGTGATCACCACCAGGGAGACAGCGCATACAACTGCAATACTAAAATTTCTATTCATAGTTTAGAGTATTCTCACACTTTTATGTTTGTTCTTTCCTTTTTTCTGCAGTTCCACATCTATCTGGTAGCCCACGAAGAGTTCATGGCTTCCATAGCCCATGCTCAGGCCGGAGGTGTAGAACTCATAGCTGTAGCCCAGTTCGATGCCCTGAATTTTTCCTCCGAGGAAGAAAGTCACCGAATTGGTGGGGCTCCACCCGGCTCCCACATACATGATCCGCTTGTTGTTGGTGTAGCAGAGGCGTGTGGTGATGTCGCCCCTGTAGGCCACGCCGTCGGTCATAGCCCTGACAGAGGGATGTATAGTAAGAAACGGATTTCTCAACTTAATATTGTATCCACCTGTGAAATAATAGGTTCTGTCTATCTGCAGCTCATTGGTCTCGCCCAGTTCGATGAGCGGTGCCGTGAGGTGCTGCGCCGAGAGCCCCACATACCATGGTCCGTGGGTGTAGTAGAGGCCCGCCGCCAGGTCGAGGGTCTGCCCTTTCACCTCTGAGGTGGAGAAGGCCGGGTCGCCGGTGGTCTCCACATCGAGTTCGCTGCCGTCGAAGTTCTCCATGATTACGCCACCCTGCACGCCCACACTGAGTGTTCCGCCGAAGAGTCGCTTCTTGATGGCATATTGTGCCACGAGGCGCTGATGGGTGAAAAGACCAATCTGGTCGTTGAGCAGGGAGAGTCCCACGCCGTTGACCACATTGCCGAGCATGAAGGGCATGTCGCCGCTCAGATACATGGTTTTGGGATTGTTTTCGAATCCGGCGAAATTGAGGGCATAGGCGGCGGAAACATTGATTTTGGGCAATTTACCCACGGCAGCCGGATTAAAATAGGGTTCCATTGTCCAATAGTGACTAAAGGACACATCGTACTGCCCCATTGCCTTTCCGCACATGAGGAGCAGCACACCTACAAGCAATAATTTCAGTCTGTGCACGTATATATAACGCATCCCGCCTGCTATTATTGTCTGCAGGCGGGATTTTTCTTCATGTTTTGAGTGGCAGGGAGCAAGGCCCTACGCACGCAGTGCTCTCATGGCATTGAGCACAGCCAGCACTGTGACGCCCACGTCGGCGAAGACAGCCATCCACATAGTAGCGACTCCGAAAGCCGCCAACAGAAGCACAGCCACCTTCACGCCGATGGCGAACCAGACATTCTGGCGTGCTATGCCCAGGGTGCGGCGTGCTGTCTGCACAGCCAGTGCTATTTTCGAGGGTTTGTCGTCCATGAGCACCACGTCGGCGGCCTCGATGGCGGCGTCGCTGCCCAGCGCCCCCATGGCAATACCCACATCGGCCCTTGCCAGCACGGGAGCGTCGTTGATGCCGTCGCCCACGAAGGCGAGGTAGCCGCCCTGCGGTGTTTCCCTCTTCAGCCGCTCCACCTGCTCCACTTTGTCGGCCGGCAGGAGGTCGGCCTTGAAGTCGGTGAGATGCAGTTTTGCAGCCACATCGGCAGCCACTTCCTGGCGGTCGCCGGTAAGCATCACGGTGCGCTCCACACCCAGTGCGGCCAGTTGTGTCACCGCTTCCGCGCTGTCGTCCTTGATGCGGTCGTTGATCACGATATGTCCGGCGTAGATGCCGTCGATGGCCACATGTATGATAGTGCCCACGCAGTGGCAGTCGTGCCAACGCGCCCCTACAGCATCCATCATCTTGGTATTGCCCACACACACCATGCGTCCTTCCACCCGGGCCTTTATACCCTGTCCGGCCACCTCTTCTACCCCGGTGACCGAGCAGCCGTCGGTGGCTTCCTCGGGGAAGGCGTCGCGCAGGGCGGCCCCAATGGGATGTGTGGTGAAATGTTCCACATGGGCAGCCAGATGAAGCAGTTGGCGCTCATCGCAGAGGTCTGGATGCACGGCTTCTACGGCAAACTGTCCGTGTGTGAGAGTGCCGGTCTTGTCGAACACCACTGTATGCAGCCGTGAGAGCACGTCGATATAATTGGCCCCTTTCACCAGAATGCCCCGGCGCGATGCGCCTCCGATGCCACCGAAGAAAGTGAGCGGCACACTGATGACGAGCGCACAGGGACACGACACCACGAGAAACATCAGCGCGCGGTAGAGCCAGGTGGGGAAAGCGGCTGCGAAATGGCCCGAGCAGAACGGCGGTACCAAGGCCAGCAGCACAGCGGCGCCCACCACGATGGGCGTGTAGATACGGGCGAACCGTGTGATGAAGGCCTCGCTCTTCGACTTGTGCTGTCCGGCGTCCTCCACCAGATGGATGATTTTGGCCACGGTGCTCTCACCGTAGCACTTGGTGGTTCTCACCTTGATGAGACCCGACAGATTGACGCAGCCCGATATCGCCTCGTCGCCCTCCGCCACATCGCGCGGCGCACTCTCACCCGTGAGTGCCACGGTGTTGAGTGCGGTATGACCTTCGAGGACCACGCCGTCGAGCGGAACTCTCTCACCGGGCTTTATCACGATGGTCTCACCCGGCTGCACCTGGTCGGGCACCACAGTCTGCACTTCGCCGTGGCGTTCCACATGAGCGGCGTCGGGGCGTATGTCCATCAAGTGTGCTATACTGTCGCGGCTCTTGCCCTCGGCATAGCCCTCAAAGAGCTCGCCCACCTGAAAGAAGAGCATCACGAACACCGCTTCGGGGAACTGGTTTTCCGCTCCCGGCAGGAATCCTATGGCCAGTGCGCCGAGCGTGGCCACCGACATGAGGAAGTGCTCGTCGAAGGCATCACCGTGGGCCAGTCCCTCTGCGGCCTCCTTCAGAGTGTCGTGGCCTATGAGCAGATAGGGGACAAGATAAACCAGCAGCAACCCCCAGGTGGGCAGGCTGCAGGTTTTCTCCACCACCACTGCGGCGATGAGGAGCAGTGTGGTGACCACGATGAGCAGCACCTGGTGCCTCAGGCTGCCCTCTTCGTGATGATGGTGGTGATGGTGGTCGTGGTCATGATGGTCATGATCATGATGATGGTCCTGCTGCCCCTGGCAGCAGCACGCTTGTGATTCGTGATGATGATGGTGTGTCATTGCCTTACTTTTAATAATGAAGACATCCGGCTCATCCAGATGTCGGGTGCAAAGGTAAGGCAAGAAATGTGCAACTCGGTTGCAAACTGGCCGGGGTGGCTATTTTTTGAGGGAGAATTCGAAGCGGAGGCCACCTTCGGGATTGTTGCAGGCAGTAATCTGGCCTCCGTGCAGGGTCACGGCATTCTTCACGATGGCCAATCCCAGTCCGGTTCCGCCCATGTCGCGGCTCCGCCCCTTGTCGACCCTATAGAAACGTTCAAACAGCCTCGGCAGATGGGCGGCATCCACCCCCACTCCATTGTCGCTGAAAGTGAAGAGCCAATAATCGCCACGCCGTTCGGCCGAAAGTTGGATGCTGGTGCCGTTGCCGGCATAGGCCACGGCATTGTCGGTCAGGTTGCGGAAAATGCTGTACAGCAGTTGCCAGTTGCCCCGTATGATGATATCATTGGGCAGGCAGTTGCGGAAAGTCATCTGCCTGTCGGCCAGTCTCTTTTCCGTCTCGAGCACGATATCGGCCACCAGGGCCGACACATCGACTCGCTCCCTGGTCAACTGCTCTGGTGCATAGTCCATTTTGTTGAGGGTGGAGAGGTCCTGCAGCAGCGCCGACAGTCTGCGGGCCTGCGCATTGGTGCGTGTGACGAACTGCCACAGTGTCTGTTCAGAGATGTTGCGGTTCTCCAAGAGCGTGTCGGTATAACCGAGGATACTGGCCACAGGTGTCTTCAGCTCATGGGCGATGTTCTGGGTCAGTTCGCGCCTCAGCTGGCTGTGCTTTTCCTGCTGCTGCCTACTGATGCGCTCGTCCATACGCCTGGCATAGCCATAGAGCAGCCATCCCAGTCCTGCCATGACCACAAGGGCGAAGACGAGCAGATGTCGTTCGCCGGCCTCATCGAGGGGCATCGACTTGCGGTCGTAGTCGTCGAATACGATGAACGTGACGGCAAACACGATGAATATCGCCATCACACTCAACCACATCTTGCGTCCCTCGGTCATCTGTTTCATTTTTCCTGCAATTAATGCTCCAACTCCTCAAAGGTATAGCCGAATCCCAGCCTGGTGACGATACAGGCGGCATAGGCACCCAGTTTCTTTCTAAGGCGGGTGATGTTGACATCGACCGTGCGTTCGGTCACGATGACATCTTTCGGCCACACCTCATCGAGCAACTGCTGACGGGAAAACACCTCTCCGCGGTGTTGCAGGAAAAGACAGAGCAGGTCGTACTCAGTGCGTGTAAAGACCACGGGAGCGCCGTCGATGGTGACGGTCTTGCTCACATTGTCCACCACAAGGCCCTTGTAAGTGAGGTTTCCGCTTTGTTGAGTCCCAGTCTGGTTTCTGTTTAAGACAGCCTTGACTCTGGCCATCACCTCTCTCACCGAGAAGGGTTTCTTCACATAGTCGTCGGCTCCTATGCCAAAGCCTTGCAGCACATCATCTTCCCCATCCCTGGCGGTAAGAAAAATGACTGGAATACCAGCGGTGCGCTGGTCGGCCTTCAGTTGTCTTGCCATCTCAAAGCCGGACATGCCGGGCATCATCACATCGAGCAGGAGCAGGTCGCAGGTCTGCAGGTCTTTCTGCAGGCCTTCCTCCGCCGAATAAGCACAATCGACCTCAAAGCCGACTGCCTCAAGGTTAAAGGCCAGTATGTCGCACAGGTCTTGCTCGTCGTCAACTACCAAAATCCTTTTTTTATCCATAATCTGCCACAAAAATACGACAAAAAAGCCAAAATTTCACAAAAAGGAAAAAAATGATGATTCTATTTCCTTTATAATCATATTTTCTTAGAATAAACCCTTCAAGGGCACTGCCCTGAGAGGCGGTGCCCTTGAAGAAGAGACCGAGCGCTGTCAGTCGCCCACGCGTGTCACATTGTAATCACGGTCGAACCGGATGTCCAAGCCGTTGGAGAGTTCGATGTCATAGCCATAGTTCTCGCGCTCTATCTGCACAATCGTCAGAGAGGCATAGTTGTCGGCCACATATTTTCCTATTGCCTCGGGTACGATGGCAGCAGGCACAGCTTTGTTTTTGCAGTCTACATCGGTCCATGCACCGCTTTGGTCGAATTCCAACTCTGTGCCGTCGGCCATCACCACATCGTAGTAGGTTTTGAGGCCTTCCTTGTCTTTTTTCACAAGCGATACCTGTTTGCCGCCAAAATACTTTCCAATGAGTGTCTGCGCAGCGGCGGGCAGCGCTTCTACCGTTATCACTTTGTCGCCTCCGCTGCAGGCAACTGCCTGAAATGCGAACAACAGGGTCATGGTAAGGATTTTAATAGTTTTCATCATTCTTGTATCAAATGGTTTATGTTATGGTACAAAATTAGCGTCGAATGCCTCTTTTTTCAAGAAAAACCGATTACAATATCATTACACGCAGCCGATGTAACACAAATGTAACTTACTGTACTACAAAGTGTTAACCTCCGCATTACACCACGCCAAGGGCATTCTTTCCCAGACGTGCTTCCACCACATTGACCACATAGTCGCCCAGTTTTTCCAACTCTCCCACCATATCCGAGAAAATGGCTCCTGTGGCATAGTCGTGCTCATGTTCGTTCACAGCCCGAATGTTGTCGGTCTTAAGGCGGTTGCGCATCTGGTTGATGCCGTTCTCCAGATGGTAAGTCTCGTCGATATTATGCTGGCGGCGGTGGCCGTGCATGGTAACCCGCATCTGTTCGATAGCCTTCTCACACAAGGTCATCATATCTGCCAACTGGCTGTCCTGCACATCGCTGAGGCGGAGTCCCGACTGTCGGCGGCGGTTCACCGTGCGCGCCAGGTTATAGCAAGCGTCGCCGATTGACTCCAGTTCGCCAATCTCACGCATCATCTGCCGTATCTTCATTTTGGTCACATCGCTCAGATGGTCGTTGCTCACCTGCTCCAGGAAGTGGGCTATCTCCAGCTCCATCTGGTCGGACAAGTCCTCCTCCTGCTCTATCTGCGCATAGAGGTCGTCGAACGTCTCATTGCTGATCTCGGTGAAAAGTTGGCGCACCTCGCCAAACATCTGTCCCACCTTGTCGGCGAAGCGCGATATTTCCTTTTCGGCCTGCAGCACCGCTATCTCAGGGGTCTTTATCAGGTTGGCATGGATATACTGCAAGTGGAAATCACCGGCCACTTCCTCCTTTTTCTCCGGCAGCAGCCAGCACACCAACTTTTCCAACTGCGGAATGAACCCGATCAGAATAGCTGTATTGGTGATATTGAAACAAGTGTGGAACATGGCCAGCACCACAGGCAGCAGGGCGGTCTGTCCGCCCGTCTTCGGGTCGTAGCCCACCAAGTGGCAGACAAAGTCGACAAAGGGATAGAACACGCAGAGCACCCATATCACACCGAACACATTGAAGACCAAATGTGCCAAAGCGGCTCTCCGGGCTTGGGTATTGGCCCCCAGTGCAGCCAGGTTGGCGGTGGCGGTGGTGCCGATGTTCTCGCCCATCACCAGTGCGATGCCCAGATAGATGGGCAGCACCCCCGTGGAGCACAGCAGGATGGTGATGGCCATCACGGCGGCCGATGACTGCACAATACAAGTGATGATGGTGCCGATGGCCAGGAAGGATAGAATGGTCCAATAGCTGCCTGTATCGAACGAGGCAAAGAAGGCCACTACGGCCTCATTGTGCTCCAGGTCCATTTCGCGCCCCGTAGCACTGAGCATGACAAGCGAGAAGAACAGGAAGGCGATGCCGAAGAGGAAATCGCCCACAAAGCGGAACCGCTTGCGGTAGATGAGCACGATGCCCACCAGGAATGCGGGAAAAACCACATTGGTGAGGTCTACGTTATAGCCCAGCGACATGATCCACGCCGTGAGCGTGGTACCGATGTTAGCCCCCATGATGACCGAGATGGCCTGTGAGAGGGTAAGCAGTCCGGCCGAGACGAACGACACCGTCATGCCATAAGGCGGTTGGTAGTCATGCGTCCCAGAATGTGGCGCAATTGGGGGCCTGCCATTTTCTGGAGCGCGTCGCTCATCATCTTCATTCCATAGATAAGCAAGCCCAGGGCTCCGAGCAGCTTCATCACAATCATCACGTAATTTTGCGTCATAGTCTTGTTTTTTCGGCAAAATTACGCATTGGGCGGTTTTCGGCCTATTGAATCATGTTACAATCCGGTTGCAGGCGGCTGTTGCAATCATATTGTAATATCGCATGCGGCCATGAACCTCATTGTGGGTCCATGGCCGCATGCGATAAATATCCTACTTGTGCGGGGAGAATCGCCCCGGCAAGAAACAGCGTTTAGAATTCGAGAATCATGGTTTGACGGGGCCGCAGATTCACATCCTTGTCGATGCGCACGTTGCGGCCATTGGTGATGTCCTTGGCTACGGTGTGGCCGCCGATGACCTCGGCGAAGCGGGCCACCTCCATTACAGCAGGCTTCGAGGTGCCGTTGAGCACGGTGAGCACCGTAGTGCCCTCATGCTGGCGTGCAATGACATACACGCCCTTCCACGGGGTGAACTGCACCTGGCGCCCTTCGGTCACGGCCTTGCAGTGCTGCCGCCAGTGGAGCACGCGGCTGCACCAGCTGAACATGGCGTTCTCGGCCTTGGTACGGCCCTCGGCGGTGAAGGCGTTGTGTTCATCGCCGGGGAAGCCGCCGGGGAAATCCTTGCGCACATTGCCGTCGGTCACCTCCTTGGTACCGTTCATCAGTATCTCCGTGCCGTAGTAGAGCTGCGGGGTGCGGTTGATGGTGAGCAGCAGGGCCAGCGCCTGCTTCAGGGCCAGCGAGTCGCGTCCGTTGCCCAGGAAGCGGTCGGTGTCGTGGTTCTCGATGAAGGCCATCACATTGGAGGGGTTGGCATAGAGATAGTCGTAGACCAGACTGTTGTAGATGCGGTTGTAGCCGTTCCACCAGCCGTCGGTCTCCTCGTTTTTGGCCTGGCTCAGCTTGTCGAAGAAACTGAAGTCCATCACCGTCTTGAGATAGCTGTTGCGGGCCGAAAGCTTGGAGTCTTTCTGCCAGGCGGCGGTATAGGCGGGCTCGGTGACCCACGTCTCGCCCACGGTGTTGAAGTTGGGATACTCACTGTCGAGAGTCTTCATCCAGAGCGCCATAGCATCGGCGTCGGCATAGGGATAGGTGTCCATGCGTATGCCGTCGATGCCCACGGTCTCTATCCACCAAATGCTGTTCTGGATGAGGTAGCGGATGACGTGGGGGTTGCGCTGGTTCAGGTCAGGCATAGTGGGCACGAACCAACCCTCCACCGTCTCGCGCTTGTCTATCTCCGAGGCGTAGGGGTCCATCACAGGCGTCAGTTTGTAGCTCGTCTGCAGATACTGCGCATTGGTCTTTCCCTCGGGGTTATCCTTCAGCCACTCAGGAGCGTTGAACCAGTCGGCCGACGGCATGTCCTTCACCCAGGGGTGATCGAAGCCGCAATGATTGAAAATCATGTCCATCACCACCTTTAGTCCATGCTGATGGGCCTCGTCGACCAGACGTCGGTACTCGTCGTTGGTGCCGAAGCGCGGGTCCACCTTGTAGTAGTCGGTGGTGGCATAGCCGTGATAGGTGCTGAAGCCATGGCTGTTGTCGGGTGAGTTGTTCTCCAGCACGGGGGTGAACCACAGGGCGGTAACGCCCAGCTCATTGAAGTAGTCGAGATGCTGGCGGATGCCCTCCAGGTCGCCGCCATGGCGCAGACTGGGCTGCGTGCGGTCATTCTTATAGGCCGCCATACCCTTTATCTGGTCGTTGTCGGCGCGGCCGCTGGCAAAGCGGTCGGGCATGAGCATGTAGAGCACGTCGGCATTGGTGAAACCGCGGTGGGCCTCACCGGCCATCTCGCGGGCTTTCAACTCGAAGGCCTTCTTGAGGGTCTTGCGGCCCACGCCGAATTTGAGCTGCATGGTGCCAGGCTGCGCACCGGAGAGGTTGAGATAGACGAGCAAGTAGTTGGGCGACTCAAGCCGCACGATGCTGTCTACGGCCACGCCGGGATAGTCGGTGGTCACTTCGGCCGCGCCGATGCCCTGTCCGTAGACCATCAGCTGCAGCGAGGCGTTTTTCATGCCGGCAAACCAGTTGGCCGGTTCTATTCTGTCTATTTTGGGTGCTGCGTTCATCATGGTCATGAAGCCTGCCGTCACACAGAGTAAGAAGAAACGTTTTATCATAGGTGTTAAAAGAATGGAATGGTTCAATTGTGCAGTATCAAGGCGCTCTGCGGAGCCACCTCCACCTTGTCGGCGGTGAAGGTGCCGAGGCCGGCCTCGTCGATGCGGCCGTCGCGGCACACCACGGTGTAGGTGCCCTGCGGAAGGGACATCTCACGGGCCGTCTTGCCCGCATTGAGCACCACATAGATGTCCTGCCAGGCATCGCCGCCGGCATGGTCCTTCAGACGGAAGGCCACGAAGCAGGGTGCAGTGGGCAGAAACTCCAGATGCTTCGACACAAGGGCGGCGGAGCCCAGGCGGAAGGCGGGATGATGGCCGCGCAGGGCGATGAGGCGCTTGTAGTAGTCCATCACGCCGGCGTAGCGCAGCGGATTGTTCCAGTTGAGTTGGTTCACCGAGTCGGGCGACTCGAACGAGTTGTGCACGCCTTTCTTGTCGCGCAGCATCTCCTCGCCGCTGAGCATGAAAGGCACGCCCTGCGAGCAGAACACGGCCGTCTGGGCCAGCAGGTCGAGGCGGATGAGTTCTTCCTGTGTGATGCCGGGGATGGAGGTCTTGAGGCGGTCTACGAGGCACATGTCGTCGTGACAGCTCACATAGCTTATCATCTGGGTGGGCTCTGTGGCCCAGGCCTCTTTGGTGTAGTTCACCCGGCTGTAGTCTATCTGCGGATGGGCCGTCATGCCGGCGATGCCGGCCTTCACGCTCTCCTCCTCGCCGGGCAGCGAGGCGAGGAAAGCCCCTTTGGTGTCGTCGCTGAAAGGACCGCGGAGAGCATCGCGCAGCTCATCGGAGAAAGCGGCAATACGCGGCATGTGCGGTATGTGCGCCTTGGTGGCCAGGCGCTCGCCGGAGAGAGCGCACTGCCCGGCGCTCCATCCCTCGCCATAGATGAAGATGGAGGGGTCTATCTCATCGACCGCCTTGCGGATGGCGTTCATGGTCTCTATGTCGTGCACGCCCATAAGGTCGAAACGGAATCCGTCGATGTGGTACTCGTTGATCCAGTATTTCACCGATTCTATCATGAATTGCCGCATCAGAGGCCGGTCGGAGGCCGTTTCGTTGCCGCAGCCGGAGCCGTTGCTGTAGCTGCCGTCGGCATTCTTGCGGTAGTAGTAGTCGGGCCAGGTGCGCTGAAAGTTGGAGTGTTCGATGTCGTAGGTGTGGTTGTACACCACATCGAGGATGACACGTATGCCGGCGCGGTGCAGGGCCTGCACCATCTGCTTGAACTCGCGGATGCGGCAGGCGGGGTCGTAGGGGTCGGTAGAGTAGCTGCCCTCCGGCACGTTGTAGTTCACCGGGTCGTAGCCCCAGTTGTACTTGTTGTCGGCGAGGCGTGTCTCGTCGACCGAACCGAAGTCGTAAGAGGGCAGAATGTGCACGGCGTTCACCCCGAGCTCCTTCAGGTGGCCGATGGCCCAGGGCTCGGTGAGGGCGAGGAATTTACCCGGATGCTCCGAACTGACACGTTTCACAGTCATGTCGGGGTCGAGGTTGATGTTGCGGGCGATGGAGAAGTCGCGGTGGTGCATCTCGTAGATGACGAGGTCGGCGGGTGACCGCAGTGGCAGTCTTTTGTCGTTCTCCCATCCCGTCGGATTGGTGGTGCCCAAGTCGAGCACATAGCCGCGCCTGCCGTTCACGCCCACCGCCCGGGCGCCGATACCCGGTGTTTCCACCCACTGTTTGCGGTTGCCGGAGACATCAAGGGTGTAGTAGTAGCCACGCCAGTCGCCGCTCAGGGAGGTGCCCCACACACAGTCGAAGGGAGCCTGCCGTTTCAGTCTCACGGTGCGCACGGGTTTGCCGCCCATTCCCTCCTTGTAGAGGCGGAGCACCGGTTTTTTTGCATCGGGCGAGGCAACGAAGAGGAAGAGAGTCTCGTGGAGGGCAGTATCGTAGTGACCGCCGTCGCCCACCAGGGGAGCCTGTGCCTGAGTGCACAGGGCGGCCATGGAGAAGAGGGCAGAAAAGAGCAGTTTTTTCATGAGGTGACGGGTAATGGAGTTATTTTGCTATCAGGGAGACGGCGAATCCGCCACCGGGAGCTTCGGTGAGTTTGAGGGTGTCGCCACGCTTCACCGTGCGTTTGGTGATGGTGTAGGCCTTGGGATTCTTCTCATAGTGGGCATCCTTGGCATCGGCGTAGATGGTACACTCGTATTTGCGGCCTTTGTCGAGGAAGTCGAGTTTCACCACAGCCTTGTGGCCGTTCTCGTCGCACTTGCCGCCGATGAACCAGTTGTCGGTGCCTTTTGCCTTGCGGGCCACGGTGATGTAGTCGGCAGGCTCGGCCTCCAAATAGCGGCTGTCGTCCCAGTCGCAGGCCACGTCGCGTATGAACTGGAAGGCGGGGGCCAGGTCGGGGCGCTCATAGTGCTCAGGCAGGTCGGCTGCCATCTGCAGGGGCGAGTACATGGTGAGGTAGAGGGCGAGCGAGCCGGCCAGCGTGATACGGGCCCACGACTTATTGTCGCTCCATGTGTAGAGCTGGGTCTCGAAGATGCCCGGGGTATAATCCATCGGGCCGCCCTGCAGACGGGTGAAGGGCAGTATGCAGGTATGGTCGGGTCGGCTGCCGCCGAAGGCCTCATACTCGGTGCCGCGTGCGCTCTCGCCGCCCACCAGGTTGGGATAGGTGCGGCAGAGGCCGGTGGGGCGTGTGGCCTCATGACTGTTCACCATGATGTGGTGCTTGGCGGCCTCTTTGATTACGTAGAGATAGTGGTTGTTCATCGACTGCGAGTAGTGATGGTCGCCGCGCGGTATCATATCGCCCACATAGCCGGTCTTCACGGCGTCGTAGCCATACTTGTTCATCAGTTCGTAGGCCTCTTTGATGTGGCGCTCGTAGTTCTGGGTCGACGACGAGGTCTCGTGGTGCATGAGCAGTTTCACGCCCTTGGAGTGGGCATACTCGTTGAGCATCTTGATGTCGAAGTCGGGATAGGGCGTCACGAAGTCGAAGACATCGCGCTTCCACATATTGGCCCAGTCTTCCCAGCCCACGTTCCAGCCCTCGACGAGCACTTCGTCGAGACCGTTCTTGGCGGCGAAGTCGATGTAGCGCTTCACCTTCTCGTTGTTGGCGCCGTGGCGGCCGTTGGGCTTGCACTTAGTATAGTCGATGGTGGCGAGGTCGACGGAGGGATAGTCCCAGGTATACGACCACTGGCTCTTGCCCACAATCATCTCCCACCACACACCGCAGTACTTGGTGGGGTGTATCCACGACACGTCGTCGAGGGCGCAGGGCTCATTGAGGTTGAGGATGAGGTTGGAGGAGAGCATGTCGCGGGCGTCATCGCTCACCATGACAGTGCGCCAGGGGGTGTGGCAAGGTGTCTGCATGGCACCCTTCAGTCCGGTGGCATCGGGGGTGAGGTGGCTCACGAAGGTATAGGGCTTCGGCAGCGGATAGCCCGAGGGTGTGGGGGCCGGGGTGTACTGGTTGCTGCCGCCATAGAGGCGGGTGGTGAGAGCCGTGGTCTGCTCGTCGACCAGTTCTAGATGCATGGTGGCATAATCGGCACAGGCGGCCTCGTGGATATTGATGTAGAGGCCGTCGGCGCTCTTCATCTGCAGCGAGGTCTGCACACCGGTTTCGGAGAAGACGGCCACCGACGAGTTGCCCCAATTGACGGCTGTCTTGAGGCGGCCTCGTATCTCGGAGAGCCGGGTCTGCTGCGTCTCCTGCTCCTGGGTGTCGTAGTCGCCGGGCAGCCACCAGGCGGTATGGTCGCCGGCCATGGCAAACTCAGTCATCTCTTCCTTGATGAGGAAATAGTTGAGTTCTCTCTGCTGGGGGAACTCATATCTCAGGCCCATACCGTCGTCGTAGACGCGGAAGCGTATCAAGATGGTGCGCTCCTGCAGGTCGAGGGCCAGTCCAGGTGCCTTGCCGTCGCCTTTGTAGGCGGGTTTCTCGATACCCTGCTTCAGGGTGACAGCCATTTCGTTGTAGTGGTTGCGTATGGTGGCCGTCTCGCCCCACACGGGGCGCCAAGTCTCGTCGAAAGAGGTCTGCGCCACATCGGCCACGGTGAAGTGGTCCATGAGGTCGGTCTCGTCGAGTCCTTTCGAGGCATGTTTGTCTTTGGCGAGCACCAGTCCGAGGTGCGAGGGATTTACCACGGCCTTGCCTTTGTAGGTCATTTCATAGGTGGGGCGGCCGCCGTCGGTAAGCGAGAAGGTTACGGCGATGTTGCCGTCGGGCGAGGTGACGGTCTGTGCGGCCGCGAGCAGCGGCAGCAGGAGCAGGGGTAGGGAAAAAAGCAGTTTTCGCATAGTCGATGTTTTCTTTTTTGGTGGGAGCAAACACACCTTTATTCTATTTACCGGCGGCCCGATTGGTCGATGAGCTCGGTGATGTTGTCGTTGAAGGCGGTGCTGCGCATCAGCTCCTCAATGCTCAGGTGCATGCGGTAGCGCCAGTAGTGGCGCGGATTGGCAGGAATGTTGATGCGCTCGGCATTGGCATCGGGCAGACGCAGGCGCTCGTCGATGGCGAGCCAGTCCTGGATGGAGAGGATGCAGAGCATGGACGGACTGGTGAGGTGGCGCGACACGATGTCGCGTGCCAGCCAGCCGGGCAGCGGATGCGGAGCGGCATCGCCGCGGTAGAGCATGGTGTTATAATATTCCTGGGTGCGGTCGTAGTCCTCGTCCCACCACTGGCGCAGTGTGGGCATATCATGACTGGAGATGGTGCACACCGAGCGGTAGGGGTTGCGCGAGAGATGGCCGAAGCGCACCGACGGGTCTTTGGGCATGGACTGCAGCTCGAGGCTCAGTATGCGCAGTTCGTTCATCACCCAGGGCACGCAGTCGGGCACCATGCCCAGGTCCTCGGCGCACACCAGCATGCGGGTGGCCTCTACCAGGCGCGGCAGCTTCTTCATGGCCTCACGGTACCAGAACTGGTTATTGCGGCGGTAGTAGTAGTCGTTGTAGAGGCGGTTGAAGATAAACTTGTGGTGCTCGGGGAGCTGCTTGTAGATAAAGTCGAACTGCACGGAGATGCGCGGGTGGAACTTTTCGGGCTGACGGTGGTCGCGCACGAAGAGCACGTCGCTGATGAGGGCGTAAAGACCGTCGCGCAGCATGATGTCGGTGTCAGAGGTCTTGCCCATGAAGGCGGCCTCAACCTTGCGCTGTGTGTCAAACTCCGGCCGCATGCGGTAGCGGCCGTCGGCAGCGGGCTCCAGATAGTGCTCGCGCACCCACTGGGCATGTTCGTGGAAGATGCTGTCGAGCACCCAGTCGTTGATGAAGGGCTCGGTGAAGAGGGCCTCGTCGAAGGGCAGGCCGTAGGACTCTATCTCCTCGCGCGTCATGGGCAGGGCAGGCTGGAACTGGCCCAGCAGTCCGTGCACGGCGTGGGTGGGAATCTCCCAGATGCGGAAGAAGCCCAGCACATGGTCTATGCGGTAGGCATCGAAGTATTTCTGCATGTTGGAGAAACGGCGCAGCCACCAGGCGCAGCCGTCGGAGAGCATTTCCTCCCAGTTGTAGGTGGGGAATCCCCAGTTCTGTCCGTTCGCGGAGAAGTCATCGGGCGGTGCGCCGGCCTGTCCGTCGAGATGGAAGTAGCGGGGCTCCTGCCACACGTCACAGCCGTGGCGGTTCACACCGATGGGAATGTCGCCCTTGAGGATAACACCACGCTCTCGGGCATGCTCATGTACGGCCTTCATCTGCTCGTTGAGCACAAACTGCACATAATAGTAGAAGGCCACTTCCTTGTAGGCCTTGGTGCGGGTGGAGGAGAGCGCGTGGCGCTCGGCCTCGTCCCAGGTGTTGTGGTCGGGCCAGCGGCTGAAGTCGGCCGTGCCGTAGAACTCGCGCAACTGGCTGTAGCGGGCGTAGGGCACGAGCCAGCTCTTGTTGTCCTCGAAGAACTGGCGGAAGGCGGGGGTGGCCATGGTCTGTTTGCCCTCCTGGGCGAAGATGGCCTGCAGGTAGCGCAGCTTGGCGCGGTTCACCTGTTCATAGTCTATCTGCGGCAGGGCGTTGAGGCGCTGGCGCGTCTCTTCCATCTCGGCACGCAGCTTCTCGTCGGCCAGCGGGGGAAGCTGGCGCAGGTCGGCATACTGCGGATGGAGGGCGAAGATGCTGATGCAGCTGTAGGGATAGCTGTCGGTCCAGGTGTGGGTGATGGTGGTGTCGTTGATGGGCAGTATCTGCAGCACGCGCTGATGGGTGTGCGCCACCCAGTCCACCATCATGGCGAGGTCGCCGAAGTCGCCCACGCCGAAACTGCCTTCTGAACGCAGCGAGAACACCGGCACGAGGGTGCCCGCACACTTCACATCGTAGTGGGGGAAGTGGGCCTCAGCCAACTCATACACCACCACATCGCCGTCGTTCATCTCGGGCAGCACCACGAAGCGGTTGTCGCCGAGCTCCCACAGCGGGGTCACGTCCTCATCCTCGTCGAGGGCAACAAACTTGAACACGAGGCGGCCGCCCATAACCCGCGAGGCGTCGACGTCGACCACCCACTCGTTGTAGTTGTGCTCCGACATGGCCAGGGCGGCGGTGGCGGCCCAATCGCCCAGGGCGGGTCCCTCACCGGTCACGGCGAGGCGCTCGTTGCGGCGCAGCTGCGGTGCCCTCACCTTGAGGCGCACGGTGCGCGGATAGGCGGTGGTGTGCAGGGGTTGGCCTGCGTGGCGGTTCACACACTCGGTCATGGCGCTGCTGTAGAGGTAGGCGTTGTCGGGAATGTCGCTCCAATGGTCGTAGGCCACCATGCGGTCGCCCTTGCTGGCCTTGAGCTGGAGGCGGTGGGTTTCGAGGGTCCATTCGCGGCGCAGGGTCTTTTCGCCCTTCACCACACTGTAGTAGTAATCGACCGAAGCGTCGATTTTGGGCATGTTGATCTCGCACTTCCAACGGCATCCGTCGTAGGTGGTCATGCGGTAGACGGTCACGTCCTGATGTCCGTCGGCACTTTTCGACACCAGGTTGAGCATAAGCTCCTCGCCGAAGTTGGTGCGGTATTCTATATGAAATATAAGGTTCATAAGGCTATTAGGTTAATTGTTTGTGGCGGTAAAAGTACGAAATATTGAAATTGGGTGGATGACGGAAATGCCAACTTTTTAGGAAAAATCCGTGCAAACGTTTGCATCACCACATCACCAGCAGATGGAAACCAGTGGGCGAGAGTGCCACCTCCACCCGTTCCTTTCTGTCGGGCAGCAGGTTACGGGTGATGTAGTAGGACAGTTCGGTGGAGAGCACCCCCACCCCAGCACCGGCCACCACATCGTACCAATGGTGGCGGTTGCGGCACACGCGGTCCACGGCGGTGGCAGTGGCCACGGCATAACCGGCCACGCTGACCCACGGACTGAGGTGGCCGAACTCCTTGTGCAGCACGGTGGCGCCGCTGAAGGCGAAGGCGGTGTGACCGGACGGCAGCGACCGGTGGTCGGTGCCGTCGGGCCTGCGCTCATGGATTGTGTGCTTCAGACTATAGGTCACACCGGCAGTGAACGCATAGGAGAGTGCCGCTCCGCACAGGAACTGCGGCCAGGTGTGGTCATTGTCGGCACCCGCTGCCTTGAGCGCGAAGGCGGCTGCCATGGGCAGGTGTTCGAGCACATCGTCGGGTCCGTCGCCATGATAGGGCTTGTCTTGGGCCCAGACCATGGCGGCGGCCAGGAAGAGGCAGACTGCCAGCAGGCATCTTCGCATACCGGAAGGTTTAAGCGGTTTTCTTCTCCTTGATGGCAGTGACCGCGATGGCGCCCAGCACAAGCAAGACGCCCGACACAATCATCATGGTAGACTGATGGCCGCCCACCAGCCGGAAAACAAATCCGCCACAGAGTGCGGCCACAATCTGCGGCACGCAGATGGTGCCGTTGAAGAGGCCCAGGTAGGCGCCCATATGGCCGTAGCCCTGCAGGGCATTGGTCACGAAGGTGAAGGGCATGGCCAGCATGGCAGCCCAGGCGCAACCGATGAGCAGGAAGGGGATGACCATGAGCCACTTGTCATGGACAAAGGGTATGAGGGCGAAACCGATACCCCCGAGCACGAGGCTGAGGGCATAGGCCATCTTGGTGTTCTTGAACTGCGGCAGCAGGGCTGCCCACACCACACTGCCCATGGCCTGAATGGCATAGAGCACACCGGTCCAGTTGCCGGCCACCTGATAGGCCTCACTCGCCGAGTCGGTAGTACCCCACACGGTCTCCGATACGGCATCTACCACATAGGTCCACATGTAGAGCAGGGCAGCCCAGCAGAAGAACTGCACCAGTCCCACGCGCCAGAAGGTGGCGGGAGCATTCTTGAGCAAGGTGAACCAGTCGGCTTTCTGCTCCTTCTCCTCCGTCACCGGATTGTACATGGCATAGGTCTTGGGGTCCCATTCCTTCACCTTGGCCGTGGTGTAGAGCACACAGAGGATGAGAATGAGCGCTCCAATATAGAACGACCATATCACGCTGTCGGGCACCACGCCCTCGGGGGCCACGTTTTTCAGTCCTATCCAGGTGAAGAAGAAGGGGAAGAGGAATCCCACCACACTGCCCGCATTGCAGAGGAACGACTGAATACTGTAGGCCTTGGCCTTCTGCCGGTCGTTCACCATGTCGCCCACCAGCATCTTGAAAGGCTGCATAGCCATATTGATGGAGGTGTCAAGCAGCATGAGGGCGAAGAGGCCGAAGATGAGCGCGGTGCTCACGCTCATGCCAAAGGAGCCTGAGTTGGGCAGCAGGCACATCACAGCCACGGCCATGGCGGCTCCTACAAATAAATAAGGTATACGGCGACCCAGACGGGTCCAGGTCTTGTCGGACAGGGTGCCTACAATGGGCTGCACAAGGATGCCCATGAGCGGTGGCAGAATCCAGAAGAAACTGAGTGAGTGGGGATCGGCACCCAAGGTGCGGAAGATACGCGAGATATTGCCGCTCTGCAGGGCATAGGCAATCTGTACTCCGAAAAAGCCGAAACTGAGGTTCCACAATTTCCAGAACGACAAGTCGGGCTTCTGTGTCAAATTTTTGTTCATAATCGGCTGTTTTTATGGTTTTATCTTTACATTTTCCTTTATTCCTACCGTGTGGTGCCCCGCACAATGAGACGGGTCTTCACGATGCGGCGCTCCACCTTGTCGAGCGGCAGACGGCCCTCCACCTGACCGATGAGGATGTCGGCGGCCTCGCGGCCCACCTGCGAGCCGCGCTGCTCTACGGTGGTGAGCATGGGGTCGCACGAGATGGAGCGGTCGCTGTTGGTGAAACCGCAGATGGAGATGTCGTCGGGCACACGCAGTCCCATGCGCTTGGCGGTGTAGAGGATGCCGATGGCGGTGTCGTCGTTCACGGCGAAGAAGGCGTCGGGAGCCTCGTCCATCTGCAGCAGCTCGGGGGTGATGCGCTCAGCATCGGTACGGTTGTCGCAGTAGCGTATCAGACGCTCGTCGGGTTTCAGCCCATTCTGCAGCAGGGCGTCCTTGTAACCGTTGTACCGGTTTTTCGATATCTCCAACTTCATGGAGGTGCCGTAGAAGGCGATACGGCGGCAACCCGTCTGTATCAGATGGTCCACGGCATTGAGCGCCCCCTTGTAGTCGTCGACCACCACACGGCTGCAGTCTACCCCCGTGCAGATGCGGTCGAAAAACACCAACGGCGTGCCATGGTCGATAAGTTGCTGGAAATGGTCGTACTGCACGGTGTCCTTGGCCTGCGACACGATGACACCGCACACCTTATGCTCGAAAAACGACTGGCAGAGCTGCCGCTCGCGCTCATACTCCTCGCCGCTCTGCCCCACCATAATCTGATAGTCGAGCGCGGCAGCCATCTGCTCGATGCCGTTGAGCACCGACGAGAAGTAATAATGGGTGAACTGCGGCACGATGACCCCAATCACGCGCAATGGCTTGCTGCGGCTGTGGCGCAGGCTCTCGGCCAGCACATTGGGGTAGAACTGGTGGTCGCGGGCATAGGCCTTGATGACCTCGCGCTTCTCGGCACTGATGCGCGGACTGTCTTTCAGTGCGCGCGACACAGTGGCCACCGAAACGCCCAACGCCTCGGCGATGTCTTTCATCGTGATGGGAGTATTGTCTTTCATACCGGCAAGATTATCGATTGCAAATGTAGGGAAAAAACATACACATTGTTATCGCTCTCCAAAATTATAAATATTTTTACATGCGCAAACGTTTGCGCACTCTAAATAACATTTTTTAAACAAAAAAGTGTACAGCGAACAAGGAAGAGCACTAAATTTGCATCGTTCTGCGAGGAACACTGCTAACCGCAAGCTGTTGAAGACAATATAAACTACATATCATAACGTTAACTTAATAACCAAACAAGATGAAGCAGGTTAAAATCAGAATCCCTGTTAGGTTCTTTGCCCTCTTATGCGGGCTGTTCCTATCAGTGGGCGCCTTTGCACAGCAAATCACTGTGAATGGCCATGTAAAGGATGCAACCGGCGAACCCATCATCGGCGCCACCGTCCGCATAGTAGGACAGTCGGGCGGCGTGGTGAGCGATTTCGACGGTAATTTCACTATCGAAGCAGCATCCGGCTCTACCCTCTCCGTATCCTACATCGGATACCAGACACAGGAAGTGACCGCCGCTCCCAATGTGGTGGTCACCCTGGAGGAAGACGCAGAGAACTCCCTCAACGAAGTGGTGGTCATCGGTTATGGTGTGGCCAAGAAAAGCGACCTCACCGGTGCCGTATCGGCACTCAAGCCCGATGCCAAGAACAAAGGTCTTGTGGTGAACCCGCAGGACATGCTGGCCGGTAAGGTGGCCGGTGTGAACATCACCAGCAACGACGGTGCTCCGGGCAGCGGCGCCATGATCCGCATCCGTGGCGGCTCGTCGCTCAACGCCTCCAACGACCCTCTGATTGTGATTGACGGTCTGGCCATGGACAACGACGGTGTGAAAGGTCTTTCCAACCCCCTCTCCATGATCAACCCGCAGGACATCGAGTCGTTCAACGTGCTCAAGGATGCCTCCGCCACCGCCATCTACGGTAGCCGTGGTTCTAACGGTGTGATCATCATCACCACCAAGAAGGGCAGCAAGGGCATGAAACCCCGTCTCTCCTATGCCGGTAGCGCCACGGTGAGCATGCGCCAGAAGAGCCTCGATGTGATGACGGGCGACGAGTACCGCGCCTTCATCAAGAAGATGTACGGCGAGGGCAGCATCCCCGTGAGCGCACTGGGTACCGCCAACACCGACTGGCAAGACGAGATTTACCGCACCGCCATCAGCCACGACCACAACGTGACTCTCTCCGGTGCCCTGAAGAACCTTCCCTACCGTGTATCGGTGGGCTATACCGACCAGAAAGGTATCCTCAAGACATCCGACTTCCAGCGCTTCACCGCTGCGTTGAACCTGAACCCCTCGTTCTTCAACAACCACCTGACGCTGAACCTCAACGGCAAGGGCATGTATGCCAAGACCAAGTATGCCGACACAGGTGCTGTGAGCGCAGCCGTGTACATGGACCCGACACAGGATCCCTACAGCTTCACCTCTGAGTACCACAAGAACCTCCTGGGCGGCAGCCTGCAGCAGACGCTGAACAACTTCGGCGGCTACTTCCAGTGGCCGGTGGAAGCCGACTATGACGGCGACACCTCATGGCCCTTCACCTACCGCAGCGTGGCCAATATGCCTAACCCGATAGCCCTGCTCAACGGCCGCGACGAGAAAGCCGACAGCCGTTCCTTCATCGGCAGCGCCGACATCGACTACAAGGTGCACGGTTTTGAGGACCTCCGCCTGCACGCCACCCTGGGTGCCGACATCTCCGAGGGTGAGCAGAAGACCAACAACCAGCCTTGGTACACCGGATCGATGTACTACGGCAGCGTGGGCCAGGAGAAGGTGCTGAAGCGCAACCTGCAGCTCTCCACCTATGCCCAGTACTATCACGACTTCGACGACGCCTACAAGAACCACTTCGACCTGATGGCCGGTTACGAGTGGCAGCACTTCTGGCGCGACGTGAAGAAAGACTATGTGGGCTACTATCCCTCCACCAGCCCCAACGCCGGCAAGGAGCGTCCCCACACCCCCTACCACTACCGCACCGACAGCTATCTGATCTCCTTCTTCGGACGTGCCAACTGGTCGCTCATGGACCGCTACTATGTGACCGCCACCGTGCGTGACGATGGTTCCTCACGTTTCAAGGACCACTGGGCCGTGTTCCCATCGTTCGCCTTCGCTTGGAAGATCAACGACGAGAACAAGTTCCGTGAGATCACCTGGCTCTCCGACCTGAAGCTCCGTCTGGGCTGGGGTATGACCGGTCAGCAGGCCGGCGCCGTGCCCGACTACAGCTGGATACCGACCTACTCGCGCAACACCGGCACCGACAGCTTCTATCCTGTGACCGGCGACGGCACCCTGTACCGCCCGGACAACTACACCCCGAACCTGAAGTGGGAGACCACCACTACCTATAACATCGGACTCGACTGGGGTATCTTCGACCAGCGGCTCACCGGTACCGTAGACGTCTACTACCGCAAGACCACCGACCTGCTCAACTATGCTCCCTCGCTGCCCCTCTCCGCTTACCGCAACCAGAGCTGGCAGAACATCGGTACCCTGACCAACAAGGGTGTTGAGGCTACCTTGAGCTGGAAAGTGCTCCGTTCGAAAGACTGGTACTGGACCATCGACTACAACTTCACCTACAACCTGAACGAGATCACCGACCTGAACGGTGTGTCGAGCGACGGCTCGCCCGTGCCCAACACCGACATTAAGATTGGTACCGACCGTTACCTGCAGTATCAGCAGGTGGGCAACCCCATCAACTCGTTCTATGTGTTCCAGCAGGTGTACGACCAGAACGGCAAGCCCATCGAGAACGCTGTGGTGGACCGCAACGGCGACGGCCAGATCACCCAGGCCGACCGCTACTTCTACAAGAGCCCGGCTGCCCCTGTCACCATGGGTCTGTCGTCACGCCTGGAGTACAAGAACTGGGACCTCGGCTTCTCGCTCCGCGCCAGCATCGGCAACTATGTGTACAACAACAACGAGCAGGGCATGGCCAACGTGAACCCCACCGAGGTGTGGAAGAGCTCGCTGCTCTACATGAACAACTATACCTATGAGGCCATCGCACGCAACTGGCAGACCTACCAGATTACCTCGCAGCTGAGCGACTACTACGTGCACAACGCCTCCTTCCTGAAGTGCGACAACATCACACTGGGCTACAGCTTCCCCATCGGACGCGTCTACGCCACCGTCTCCAACGTGTTCACCATCACCAACTACGACGGTCTGGATCCTGAGGTGGGCAGCGGCTTCGACAGCAACATGTATCCGCGTCCCTTCTCCGTGATTGTGGGTCTGAACCTCAATTTTTAAGTCTACCCAGAAAACAAAAAGGAAATAAAAGTCATGAAAAGATTATATAAAAACCTGATTCCCGTAGCCGCCATCTCCATGGCACTCGGTATGGCTTCCTGCACCAGCGACCTCGACGTGGAGCCCCTGGACCCCAACATGTCGACTGAGGTGAGCGTAGAGGGCCTCTTCAACAAGTGCTACGCCAACATCGCCATGGCCGGCAACGGCGGCGCCAACGGCGACTGCGACATCGACGGTATCGACGGCGGTACCTCCGGCTACGTGCGCCAGATGTGGAACTCGAACGAGCTGCCCACCGACGAGGCCATCAACGGATGGGGCGACGACGGTATCGAGCAGTCGTGCTTCAACACCTACGATGAGAGCCACCCGATGCTGAACGGCTACTTCGCCCGCCTCACCACCGGTATCACCTTCTGCAACCAGTATCTGGCCATCGCCGCCGACCACGACGCCACGATGACCGCCGAGGTGCGCTTCATCCGCGCCCTGAACTACTACCTGCTCATGGATGCCTTCGGACGCGTGCCCTTCGCCGAGTCGCTAGGCAACCCCGTCATCTTCAGCCGTCAGGAGATCTACGACTGGCTGGAGAATGAGCTGGTGAACAATGTGGAGCCCAACCTCTCCCCCGCCAAGGCCAAGAAGTCGAGCGACGCTGGTTACGGCCGCGTGGACAAGGCTGCCGCCTGGATACTCCTCTCGCGTCTGTACCTGAACGCCGAGGTCTACACCGGCACCCCGCAGTGGGCCAAGGCCGCTGAGTATGCCAAGCGCGTGATGGACTCCGACTACCGTCTGAACACCACCAGCATCAACGGCTGGAGCGCCTACCAGATGCTGTTCATGGGCGACAATGGTGAGACCGACGCCGCCTACGAGGCCATCTTCCCCATCCTGCAGGATGGTCTGACCACCACCTCTTGGGGTACCTCGCTCTTCCTCTCCGCCGGCAGTTTCGACAGCGACATGCACGCCAACCCCAACAACCTGAGCGCCACCAACGGTGTATCGGGACAGATGTGGGGCGGCAACCGCGCAAGACCCAACCTCATCCAGAAGTTCTTCCCCAACCTCGACGCTCCGCAGGCTCCCTCCTATGAGATGCCCGCAGCAGCCGGCGACGACCGCGCCATATTCGACGGTGTGGGACGCGAAATCAACAACCTGGACCGCGCTACCTTCAAGAACGGATATGCCGTGGCCAAGTTTGTGAACTTCAAGACCGACGGCTCATCCGGCCATGATGCCACCTTCATGGACGCCGACTTCTTCTTCTTCCGCACCGCAGAGGCTTACCTCACCTATGCCGAGGCCACCGCACGCCAGAACGGCGGCACCTGCACGGCCGATGGCATCAAGGCCATCAACGCCCTGCGCGCCCGCGCCCATGCCACCCAGCGCTCGGGCTACTCGCTCAACGACATTCTCGACGAGTGGAGCCGTGAGTTCTACTTCGAGGGCCGTCGCCGTGTAGACCTGATCCGCTTCGGCAAGTTCGGCGGCAACACCGACTATATCTGGCAGTGGAAGGGCGGTACCTACCAAGGACGCAACTTCGACGCCTACCGCAACATCTACGCCATCCCGGCAGCTCAGTTGCCCGCTTACAACAATGAGCAGAATCCTGGTTACTAAATCATAACAGAAAGGACAACAGATTATGAAAAATATTATAAAGTCAGCATTGTTCCTGCTCTGCAGCGTATGTCTCTTTACGGCCTGCGAGGACGACAATGACTCCAACCCCACCCTGGTAAGGCCCGCCACGTTCAAACTGAACACACCGGCCTACTCGAAGGCGTATACCGACCTGGCCTCGACACAGGCCATGCACTTCACCTGGTCACAGCCCGACTACGGCGGATTCCCCGTGGCAGCCCAGTATCAGATGCAGTTCTCACTGAGCGGCAACTTCACCACCTCGGTGGCAGAGGCTGAGGCCGACGAGAGCGGCAACACCAAAGCCGACTATGTGATGCTCGACCAGATCTACAACGGCTGCGAGGGCGATGTGGATCCCGCACAGCTGGCCAAGGGTCTGCAGCAGATTGCCCAGTGGGACGAGTCTGAGGTGCCCCCCTTCACCAACATCACCGCACGCCTGACCGCCGACTTTGCCGGCGACACCATCTACTCGAACAACATCCAGTTTGCAGTGGTTCCCTACTATGTTGAACTGAAAGACGCTCCCATTGAGATTTGGTGGCTCATCGGTGGTGATATCTGCGACGGTTCATGGGGTGGCGACTATGGCAAGTGCGTGATACCTCTGCAGCCCATCGAAGGCATCGAGTATGACAAGAAGACCGGCAAGGGCGAGATTCGCTGGATTGGCTATCTGGCCGGCAAAGGCTTCAAGCTACGCGGCTCCATGGACGACAACTGGGCCACCCAGTGGGGACAAGGCAATACCTTCGGCACATTCGTGAAGAATGACGGTGGTTCCGGCAACATCACCGTGCCCGAAGCTGGCTACTATGAAGTGCGCCTCAACACCCAGAGCGACAACCTCTATGTGACGGCCTACTCTGAGACACCGAAGGTGTTCAGCGGCATGGCTATCTCCGGTACGTTCAACGACTGGGGCGATACCGAGATGAAGCCCTGCTTCACCTACGACGGTGCCCAGAACCATGACTGGTATGTGGTGCAGACCTTCGCCGCCGGCGATAAGTTCAAGACCAAGGAAGCCGGCTCGTGGGACTACAACCGCGGCGGTGACCCCATTCTGAGAGAAGACGGCCTGTACGTGTTCGGTACCCAGGGCGGTGCTGACATCGTAGTGCCAGAAGACGGCAACTACATGGTGTTCTTCAACGACATCACCGGTTTCATACGTCTTATCAAGCAGTAATCTAACGCTAAAAAGAAACAACTATGATGAAGAAAATATTATATGGTCTGACACTGATTGCCGCCATGGCATCATGTACCGACGACTATACCGACTGGGCCAACCCCCTGAGCAATGCCGAGGAGGCCGCCAAGACGGTGGAGATGACGGTAGGACAGGCTCCTGAGGTGAATCTTGCCACAGCCGGCGAGACCGTGCAACTGTTCGTACCCACACTCAAGATAAGCGATGAGGCCACCAACGCCTACACCGTGGAACTCTACAAAAATCCCTACGTGCCCCATGAGAGCGAGCACGCCACACTGACCACCGACGCCGAGGGCCGCGTGGCCGCTGCCGACCTGCAGCAGGCCGTGGTGTCCATCTTCGGCGCCCGTCCGGAACTCCGTGAAGTGGGACTGCTGGTGACCTGCCTCACCACCGTGGGCTCACAGACCTTCAAGAACGAAGGCGCTACCCAGCTCAATGTGACCCCGAAGGCTCCCTTCATCGACACCGCCTACTACCTGGTGGGCGACATGGCCGCCTGGAACAAGGAGGGCGCGCTGGCCTTCACCCACAAGGGTGGCGGCGACGTGTACGACAATCCTGAGTTTGAAATCGTGTTCACCACCACCGCCGACAACCAGTACTGGAAGATTATCCCCGGCACCAACTACGACAACGACTTCTGGGCCGAGGGTGAGACCGGTGTGGTAGGCACCGCCGTGGACGGTGACACCAGCCTGGAGGGCGACCTCACCACCATGCATCCGCAGGCCGGCAAGATAGAGCAGGCCGGCATCTACCGCATGACCATCAACATGATGAACTACACCTATAAGCTCGAGAAGTTCGACTTCGCACAGTTTGTCTACTTCATCGGCGCCACCGACGGATGGAGTGAGTCTGTTCAGAAACTCGAGAGCCCCAACCTCGACGGCAACTACAGCGGCTATGTGTATCTGGCCGACCCCAAAGGATGGGGACTCGACTTCAAACTGCAGCGTACGGCCGGCTCATGGGACAATGAAATCAACTACGAGACCTTCAGCAGCGTAACGGGCGACCTGTCGCGGGGTGACGGCTCCAACATACACGGCACCGCAGGCGAGGGTATCTACTACCTCACCCTCAACCTGGCTACCGGCACCATGAACGGTGTGAAGATCAACAACATGAACCTGGTGGGCGACTTTAACGGATGGAATCCCGGCGACGACGCACAGCAGATGACCTGGGACGCCGAGAACTACTGCTACGTAATCAACAACGCCGGTGTGAACGGCAACGGCTGGAAGTTCACCGCCAACAACTCGTGGGACATCAACCTGGGCGGAAACGACAGCGTAGAGCCCTCGATGAACATCTCCGACCTGGTGGGCGGCGGCAAGAACCTGGGCGCAGTGGGCAAGACCATCAAGCTCTACCCCACCCGCAAGACCTCTAACAAGATTTACTGCACAGTGGAATAAGACAATGCATCGAAAAGAGGTCTCACCCCGGAAAGAGTGAGACCTCTTTTTTCTTCTCTCCCTATTTCTTATCCAAAGCAAAAGGCAAAACATAATCAAGCTGAAAAATGAAAAAACTCTACACCACCCTACCCCTGCTCTTCCTGCCCCTGCTGATAATGGCACAAGGATGGCCCTCGCAATACAAAGGCGTGATGCTGCAGGGATTCTACTGGGACTCCTACGATGCCACCAAATGGACCAATCTGCAGGACCAGGCCAAAGAACTGGGACAATACTTCGACCTGGTGTGGCTGCCGCAAAGCGCCAACTGCGGCGTACAGTCGATGGGCTACGATGACCTCTACTGGTTCGCCGACTACAACAGCTCGTTCGGCAGCGAGGCCGAACTGCGCAGCCTCATCAAGGCCTTCAAGGACAACGGCATCGGCACCATCGCCGATGTGGTAATCAACCACCGCAAGAACAAGTCGAACTGGGTGGACTTCCCCAAGGAGACCTACAACGGGGTGACCTATGAGCTCACCTCGACCGACATCTGCAGCGACGACGACGGCGGCGCCACCAAGCAGTGGGCCGACCAGAACGGCTACTCGCTCTCGCCCAACAAAGACACCGGCGAGGGATGGAGCGGCATGCGCGACCTGGACCACAAGAGCGAGAACGTGCAGACCAGCGTGAAGGCCTATCTCAAGATGCTGCTCGAAGACCTGGGCTACACCGGATTCCGCTACGACATGGTGAAGGGCTACAGCGGCTCGTACACCAAGCTCTACAACGACTACGCACAGCCCACCTACAGCGTGGGCGAGTGCTGGGACGGCACCAACACCATACGCAACTGGATAGACGCCACCGAGAAGACCTCGGCCGCCTTCGACTTCCAGTTCCGCTACACCGTGCGCAACGCCATCAACCGCAACGACTGGACCCAGCTGGGCAAGCAGAACGAAGGCAACTGGCCCCTGGTGAGCAGCAGCTACCAAAACGGCGAGTACCGCCGCTGGGCCGTGACCTTTGTAGAGAACCACGACACCGAGCGCCGCTCCAACGCCGCCCAGGACCCCATCGTGCGCGACACGTTGGCCGCCAACGCCTACCTGCTGGCCATGCCCGGCACGCCCTGCGTGTTCCTGACCCACTGGATGGCCTGCAAGAAAGACATCAAGATGATGATCAATGCCCGCAAAGCCGCCGGCATACACAACGAGAGCAGCTACGCCAACCACACCAACAGCACCGGCTACTACGGGGTGCGCGTGACGGGCGACAAGGCGCAGCTCCTGGCCGTGGTGGGCAACAACGTGGCCAACTACACCCCCAACGAGCAGTGGCAGGCTATCATCAAGGGCTACCACTATGCCTACTACCTGAACCGCCAGGCCGAAACGGCATGGATTGACCTGCCCTCAGGACAGTATGACGGTGCACAGACGGCCACCCTGACCGCCGTGAGCCAGCAGGAGGGCGCCAAGATGGTGTACACCACCGACGGCTCCACCCCCACCGCACAGAGCGCGCAGGCCACCACCGGCACCACCGTCAACATTCCCGTAGGCACCACCGTGCTGAAGGTGGCCCTGCTCACGGGCTCCACCGTGGGCGAGGTGGTGACACGCGAATACACCGTGACAGCCTTCGAGCCGCACGACATCACCGCCTATGTGAATACCGACGAGGTGGGCTGGACCAGCGTGAACTTCTGGACCTGGGGCGGCGACGGCACACACACACCCGCCAACAGTTCCTGGCCCGGCGACAAGGTGACCGCCACCGTGCAGAAAGACGGCCGCAACTGGTATGTGAAGACCTACCGCATGAACAGTGCCAACGACTGCGTGAACTTCGTGTTCAGCACCAATTCGGGCAGTCCGCAGACTGTGGATGTGAACAACATCAGCGAAGACACCTTCTTCGTCATCTCAGCCGAGACAGAGGGCGGCAAAAACAAGGTAAACACCCTCTCCGCAGGCATCGACAATGCCGTGGCCGAACAACCCACCGCTACGGGCACCACCATCTACACTGCCGACGGCCGACTGGTGCGCACCCTGGCTCCCGGCGAGCGAATGGAACAGGTGCTCCCCACACTGCCCCGTGGTCTCTACATCACCGGCGGCAAGAAATATGTGGTGAGATAAAAACCATCTCCTCCCTTCTGCTATCATGAAAGGCGGAGCTTCCCTCAAAAGGAGGCTCCGCTTTTTTTGACACTTATACTACGTTAAGAAAAACAAAAACGCCGCCATGTGTAGAAAAATATTGTATTTTTGCAGCGATATACAAAACAAATCCTAACCAAATAATAGAGAAAGCAATGAAAAAGACCCTTCAAACCGTATGCGCCGCACTGGCAGTCCTCGCCGTGCTCGCACTCACCGGATGTAAAGACACCGCCGCCCTGAAAAGCGCTGTAGAAGAAGCCAACAAAAACCTGCCCCAGCTGCTGGCATCGGTAGGACAGGCCACCGGCCTGACAGTGGACGATAACGCACTGACCTGCGAACTGACCGCCAACGGCCTTTCGGCCGCCGATCAGGCCGTGATAGGCAAGTATGCCGCCCTAGAGCTGCAGCGCACGCTGCCCGACCTGATGAAGATGGCCGTGGAGAACGGCCTGACCCTGAAATGCAACGTGAAGAACGAGAACGGCGAGAGCACACCCGTGGAGGTGAGCGCCGATGAACTGAAAACCCTCGGCGACCAGTTTGCCGCTGCCGGCGGACAGGTAGCCCCCGTGGTACTTCCCCTCTACAACGCCGCCCTGAAGAGCAGTCTGCCGCTTGAAATAGGCGAAGGCCTGACCCTGAAAGACGTGAAACTGAAAGAAGGCAAGCAGACCTTCTTCATCAACGTAGACGATGAGAAAACCAAATTCGATGATGTGCGCGGCAAGATTGTGAAGAGTCTGGAGAACGCCAGCGAGAAAGTGTCGCTGGCCGGCATCAACCTCAGCATGGTGCTTCCGCTGCTGCAGGAGCTCAACTATGAGGCCATCTTCCGCTACTCGGCCAAGGGCGGCAAGGAGACCTTCATGGAAATCACCGCACAAGAGATAAAAGACTTTCTCGCCAAAGGCGATGCCCCTGCAGAGGAGGCTAAATAAATGACCCCATACATGAGAAAGCTATTCGCACTTCTGCTCTGCACCTGCGCACTGACCGCCATGGCCGACGGCAAGTATGTGGGCGGCGACATCTCGCTGCTGCCCTCCTACACCGGCCATGGCGCCCTCTACTACGACACCGACGGCAACCGCATCGATGCCCCGCTCACCTATTTCAAGGAGCTGGGCATGAACGCCATGCGCGTGAGGCTCTTCGTAGACCCCTCGAAAGCCTCCAGCGACGACAAGGGGCAGGGCGTGTGCCAGGACCTGGACTATGTGAAAGCCCTGGGCAAGGAAATCAAGGAGGCCGGCATGGCCCTCATGCTCGACTTCCACTACTCCGACTCCTGGGCAGACCCCGCCAAGCAGTGGACTCCCGACAGTTGGACCGGACTGAGCGACGACGAGCTCTACACCCGCATCTACGAGTACACCAAGGAGGCACTGCAGCAGATGAAGGCGGCCGGTGCCACACCCGACTTCATACAGACGGGCAACGAGATAAGCTACGGCATGCTCTGGGGCAAAATGAGCGACCCCGCCAATACGCTGAAGAAATGCTATGTGAACAGCGATGCCAACTGGCCCCGGTTCACCACCCTGCTCAAGAAGGCCATAAGTGCCTGCCGTGAGGAATGCCCTCAGGCCAAGGTGGTGATACACACCGAGCGTGTGGCACAAAACGAGGTGCTGAAATCTTTCTACGACAAGATGAGCAGCTACGGGGTGGACTACGATATCATCGGCCTCTCCTACTACCCCTACTACCACGGCAGCCTCACCGTGCTGGAAGGCGCCCTCAACAAGATGGAGGCCAACTTCCCCGAGAAGGAAATCATGCTGGTGGAGACCGGCTACTACCACGACTGGCAGCCCAACGACGTGACATACGACCTTTCCTACACCTACCCCATCAGCGGCGAGGGCCAGAAGGCCTTCACCGAGGCGCTCATCGCCAAGCTCAACACCCATGAGAAGGTGACCGGACTCTTCTGGTGGTTCATGGAGGCCAACGAGCACGGACTCGACTGGAACACACAGCGCGTGACCGACAAATGGTACAACGCCGGACTCTTCGACAACCAGACCGGCAAGGCCGAACCCGCCATCAAGGTGCTGAAAGACTTCCTCGGACAAGACGGCATTGAGGCGCTGCCCGTAAGCTACGAGGCCCAGCATTCCGTGTACACCCTCGACGGTCGCTCCGTAGAGCGCCCCACGGCCCCCGGTCTCTACATCATCGACGGGAAAAAGCAACTGATAAGACGATAGCCGGCACGGCAGCCACAACCAATCAACCTATACACAAGGCGGGATACCCTTCAAAGGGCATCCCGCCTTGTGTGTCTGAAGTCAGCCTATTGCGCCCGCTACTACAGTTTCTCAATTCTCAGCGTCTGGTCGCAATAGTCGATTACGGCCGGACGGTGGGTGATAAAGATGACGGTGCGGTTGTGCTTCGCCAGAATGTTCTGCAGCAGCTGGCGCTCCGTCTCCGGGTCAAGGGCGCTGGTAGCCTCGTCGAAGAGCATCACGGCGCGGTCGCGCAGCAAGGCGCGGGCAATGGCGATGCGCTGGGCCTGTCCTTCGCTGAGACCGCCGCCCGACTCGGAACACACAGTGTCGAGGCCATCGGGCAGTTCCATCACGAAGTCGGCGCAGCTGGTGTGCAGTGCCTCCTCCATCTCCTGCTGGGTGGCGCTGAGCTTGCCCAGCCGCAGATTGTCGCGTATGGTGCCGCTCATGAGCGTATTGCCCTGGGGCACATAGACGAAATTACAGCGCGTGCGGGGCGACAGCTCACGGCTACGGTGCTTGTTGTAAATCTCCACCGTGCCCTCCTTGGGCTTGAAGAGCGCCAGAATCATACGTACCAGCGTGGTCTTGCCGGCTCCCGTCTCACCCAGAATGGCGGTACAGCTGCCCGGCGGGAAGTCGAAGGTGAGATGGTCTATCACGTTGATGTCGGCATCTTGATAAGCATACGACACATCCTTGAAACGAATACCGCAGGGCGAGCCCATCTCGATAGGGTCGCCCTGTTCCTCTAACGGGTTCTCCTCCAGTTCCATCAGTCGCTCGGCGGCCGTAAACACCGACACGAAAGCCGGCGCCAGACGGGTGAGGCTGCGGGCAGGCGTCTGCACCTTGTTCACCAACTGCAGGAAGGCCGCCATGCCACCGAAGGTGAGCGTGTGGTTGGCCAGACGGAGCGCACTCCAGAGAAAAGCCACCAGGTAACCGATGGTGAATCCCAGGTTGAGCACCAGATTGGAGAAGACGGAGAAGACGGTGCGTTTCACCACCTTCTGTCTGAGCTCGCTCTGTGTATTTTCCAACCGGTTCACCATCTCGTCGTCGCTCTCCAGGGTCTTGATGAGCATGCGGTTCTGTATGGTCTCGGTGAGCACGCTCTGCACCTTACTGTCGGAGGTGCGCACATCGCGCGATAGCTCTCGCATCTTGCGCATATACACCCTGCTGAGCAGTATAAACACCGGTATCATGGCCACGATGATGAGAGAGAGCACCTTGTCCATGAAGAACAGGTAGAAGAAGGCACCCAAGAACATGGTGAGGGTAGACAGTGTGTTGGGTATCACCTCCGTCAGGAAGTTGATTACATTGTTCACGTCCAGCTCCAGGCGGTTGAGCACATCGCCGCTGTGGCGGGCTTCCTTGCCGTGCCACTCCGAGCGCAGTATGCGGTCGAGCATGCGCTGCTGCATGCGGTTCTGCGCCTTGATGCCCAGAATGTTGCGTATCCAGATGCTGGAGATATGCAGGGCGAAGTCGATAAGATAAAGCAGGCCCATGAATCCCACCGCCATATAGATGCTGCCCTCCACATGGCCGGCGGCCACGTCGACGGCATGCTGCACACCCCATACCATGGAGAGGCTCACACCCACCTCCAACAGTCCGATGGAGGCATTGAGAATAGCCTGCAGGTGGTTGCCCTTCCAGGCTCTCCAGAGCCAGAGGAGCAGTTCCTTGACGGTATATTTACTCTCAGCAACCCTAAGATAACTTTTCAAGCCCATAGCTGTACTATCTTGTATCGGCCCCCCACATCATCTTCTCACGCAGCGTGGCGAAGTAGCTGTGGTCGGGGCGTTTTATAATTCTAATCACATACGGTGCCTTGCTGATGACGAGGGTGCGGTCCTCAGTGCAGTCTTGCGAACGGCCGTCGACGGCCACCAGGAACTGATGGCTGCGGCTGGTGACACTGAGCCGCACCACAGCCGTATCGGGCACCACGAGTGGCCGCACATTGAGGCTGTGGGGCGCCACCGGAGTGAGGCACACCACTCCCGTGGCAGGAGCGAGGATAGGACCGCCATTGGAGAGCGAGTAGGCAGTGCTGCCCGTGGGGGTACTCACGATGAGTCCGTCGGCCTGGTAGGTCATGAGATACTCACCGTCAATCTCCGTGCGGATGGAGATCATCGAGGCATTGTCGCGCTTCAGCACGGCGATATCGTTGAGGGCATAGGGACTCTCCAGGGGCCGTCCGTCGTCGGCCTGCATCATAATCACGGTATGCTCCTCCACGCGGTACTCTCCGCGCAGGATGGCGCGCAGCGAGAGTTCTATCTCCTGCGGAGTGATATCGGCCAGGAAACCCAACCGCCCCGTGTTGACACCCACGATGGGAATGCCCTTTCTGCCAACAAGCCTGGCGGCATTGAGGAAAGTGCCGTCGCCGCCCATCGAGATTACATAGTCGGCCTCAAAGTCACTGCCCTCGAACGAGGGCACACCGGCGGGCGGCACATGCCCCCTCTGGCGTAGGAACTCGAGGAAACCGCGCTCCACACACATCTCAATACCCTGCGAGGCAAGGTATTGCATGACGCGGGCCGTGGAGACCGATTTCTCGGCCTGGTACACATTTCCGAAGATGGCGAACTGCAGTTTCTTTACCGGCATATTCAGTGGTTTTTTCTTTCTTTTGCCATGTGGGCAGAGCCGGCTTGCCACAAGGTGCAGCCCAGCCCTCACCGCACAAGGCGGCATGAGAGTGCAAAAATACATTTTTTTGGCGACAAAGAAAAATAAAAGGCCCAAAAACCGCCTCATTTCGCCATATCGGCCCAAAGGCCCGGAAACTTTTTATATAAAACAGAATTGGCGGTGTGCCGAACATTTCGTATATTTGCCACGCAGAAAGCGACAACGACAACAGTCTTCAAGAAAAACTATATGAAAAAAGCATACGTATTCCTGGCCGAAGGTTTTGAGGAAATCGAGGCCCTTACCCCCGTCGACATCCTGCGCCGGGGCGGTGTGGACGTGACGACACTGAGTGTGACCGGCCAGCGCGCCGTGACCTCCTCGCACCAGGTGACCGTACTGGCCGATGCCCTTATGGAAGAGGCCGACCTGGAAAGCGCCGACCTGCTCGTGCTGCCCGGCGGCATGCCCGGCTCGGCCCATCTCAATGCCCACGAGGCACTGCGCGAGGCACTCATCCGCCATGCCGCAGCCGGCAAGGTGATAGGCGCCATCTGCGCCGCTCCCATGGTGCTCGGCTCGCTGGGGCTGCTGCGCGGACGCCGCGCCACCTGCTCGCCCGGTTTCGAGGAGTGGCTCGAAGGTGCCATCTGCACGGGCGAGCTGGTCACCACCGACGGTCCTTTCATCACCGGCAAGGGCCCTGGAGCCGCCATGCCCTTCGCCTACACACTGCTCTCACTCTTCGTACCAGAAGAGGAGGTGCACACCCTGCAGGGCAAAATGCAGTTCCTGCAACTCACAGGCAGAGAATAAGATCCGAACGCAACGCATATGACCGACATACTGGAACAGGACGTGATGTACGCACCGGGGGTAGGACCCTCGCGCAAGAAGATACTTGAGGCCGAACTGGGCATCAAGACCTTCGGCGACTTGCTGCAGTACTACCCCTACAAGTATGTGGACCGTAGCCGCGTCTACACGGTGCGCGAACTGAACGCCGACATGCCCTTCGTGCAACTGAAGGGTCAGATACTGAGTTTCGACCTCTTCGACAATGGTCCCCGCAACAAACGGTTGGTGGCCCACTTCTCCGACTCTACCGGCATCGTAGACCTTATTTGGTTCGCACGCACCCAATACATCACCAAGACCTACCGCACCGGCGTGCCCTACATCGTGTTCGGAAGGCCCTCTGTCTACGGAGGGCGCTTCCAGGTAGCACACCCGGAGATAGAGCCGGCCGAGAACCTGCAGCTCTCGGGCATGGGCATGCAGCCCTACTACAACACTACCGAGAAGATGAAGAAGGCGGGGTTCACCTCGCGCACCATGGAGAAAATAACGCGCGGCCTGCTGGAGCGCCTCACCGCTCCGCTCGAAGAGACCCTTCCTGCCTTTCTCACCCAAAGCCTGGGGCTCGTGTCGCGCGACGAGGCCATACGCCGGGTGCACTACCCCCACAATGCCAACGAGGTGGAGCGCGCCCGCTACCGGCTCAAGTTTGAGGAACTTTTCTACGTGCAGCTCAACATACTGCGCTACGCCAGCGACCACCGCCGCAAATACCGGGGATACGTCTTCTCACAGGTAGGCCATTTCTTCAACACCTTCTACCACAACCACCTGCCCTTCTCGCTCACCGACGCACAGAAGAGGGTAACGCGCGAGATACGAAAAGACGTGGGCAGCGGACAGCAGATGAACCGTCTGCTGCAGGGCGACGTGGGCGCCGGGAAGACCCTGGTGGCCCTCATGGCCATGCTGCTTGCACTGGACAACGGTTTCCAGGCCTGCATCATGGCTCCCACCGAGATTCTTGCCGAGCAGCATCTGGCCACCATCAGCCAACTGCTCGAGGGAATGGACGTGAACGTACGCCTGCTCACCGGCATCGTGAAGGGGAAACGGCGCCAGGAAGTACTCGACGGACTGATGTCGGGCGAGGTGCAGATACTGGTGGGCACCCATGCCCTCATAGAAGACAACGTGCAGTTTAAACGGCTCGGACTGGCCGTCATCGACGAGCAACACCGCTTCGGTGTGGAACAGCGGTCACGCCTGTGGACCAAGAGCGAGCGGCCTCCCCATATTCTCGTGATGACAGCCACCCCCATACCGCGCACTCTGGCCATGACCATCTACGGCGACCTCGACGTGAGCGTGATCGACGAACTGCCCCCGGGCCGCAAACCCGTGGAAACCGAGCACTACTACGACCAGCAGCTCAGCACCCTCTATGAGGGCATACGGCGGCAGGTAAGGGCCGGCAGACAGGTCTACATCGTATTTCCCCTGATCAAGGAAAGCGAGAAGAGCGACCTGAAAAACCTGGAAGACGGCTACGAGGCCCTGAAGGAGGTGTTCGCAGAATTCAGCCTGAGCAAGATACACGGCAAGATGAAACCCCGCGACAAGGAAGCCGAAATGCAGCGCTTCCTGAACAAGGAGACACAGATACTGGTGGCCACCACGGTGATAGAAGTGGGTGTCAATGTGCCCAACGCCTCGGTCATGGTGATACTCGACGCACAGCGCTTCGGGCTCTCCCAGCTGCACCAGCTCAGAGGGCGTGTGGGTAGAGGCGCCGACCAGTCGTACTGTTTCCTCATCACCCCTTACAAACTGAGCGAGGACACCCGTAGGCGCATCGACATCATGTGCCGCACCAACGACGGATTCGAGATAGCCGAGGCCGACCTCAAGCTGCGCGGGCCCGGCGATCTGGAGGGCACACAGCAGAGCGGAATGGCCTTCGACCTGAAAATAGCCAACATAGCGCGCGACGGCCAAATCGTGCAGACAGCACGCGAGGAAGCCCAGAAAATCATCGAACGCGACCCACTGGGCGAACTGCCGGAACACCGTCTGCTGTGGCAACGCCTCTATGCCCTACGCCGCACCAATATCAACTGGGCCGCCATTTCCTGAGCGCAAATATGTGTTAAATCGTCTGCAAAACCGTTAATCAAATAGGTTTTTCAGAAAGAATTTGTTACTTTTGCACAGGTAAAATAATTTTTGTGCATTATTTGTGCCTTATTTTACCACAAGACGCTGGGCCTTTGCCCAAGAAGAAACAATAAAAAAGGGATTATGAATTTCAGCAAGACGATAAAAACTTTTGTGACAACGATATTGGTGGCGGCGACGTCACTGCCCACGATAGCCCAGGACAAACTGGCCATGCAGGCTCCCGTGGACCGCAAACTGAAAGTACTCGACACACTGGCACTGCAAAGCGTGCTGGAGAGAGAATCGATGGAAATGCCCGCTTCGGCCCTCTATCAGGACTGGGACAACCGCTACGCCCACAAGGCCACGGCGCTGCCCGACAGTTTCCGCATCAACCTGCGCGGTTTCTGCATGCCCACACCGAGCCGTGTGATTACCTCCAACTTCGGCCCGCGCTGGGGACGCCAGCACAAGGGCCTCGACATCAAGGTGTATATCGGCGACACGATCCGCGCCGCCTTCTCCGGGAAAGTGCGCGTGGTGAGATATGAGGCCAAAGGCTATGGCAACTATGTGGTGATACGCCACAACAACGGTCTGGAGACCATCTATGGCCACATGTCGAAGCATTTGGTGAGAGAAAACCAGAACGTAAGAGCCGGCGACCCCATCGGTCTGGGCGGCAACACCGGCCGCAGCACCGGCTCGCACCTCCACTTTGAGACCCGCCTCTGCGGTGTGGCCCTCAACCCCGCCCTTTTCTTCGACTTCCGCGCACAGGACGTGACGGGCGACTCCTACCTCTTCCGCAAGAGAAACATGGAGTCGGAGTCGGCACGCGCCACCCGTGAGCGCGGCCAGAAAGTGACCGGCGGCTACACCCACGAAGAGGTGACCGGCAAGAAAGAGCCCGCACGAGCCACCGCCAGCGCCACAGAGAGCAAGAGCTCCACACGCTACCACAAGGTGGAACAGGGCGAGACCATCTACTCGATAGCCCGCAAATACGGCATCACTGTAGAGACACTGGCCAAGATGAACCACATCGGTGACAACATGCGCGTGAGAGTGGGACAGCTGCTCCGCTACTCATAAACCACACAGCAAACATTCCATTACCTACCAATAAGAGCGCTGGAAAACCTGACGGTTTCCAGCGCTCTCTATTTTTCACACGATTTTTCTCTTTACTTGCCCGTGGCCTTGCGGGTAGACGTGGCAGTGGCCTTCTTCTGCTGCACGGTGACAGGCTGAGCCACACGGGCACGCGGCTGGGCCGTGGGCGACAGTTTCTGCTGACTGGGCTTCGCCTTGGGCTGTATGGTGGTCTGCGGAGCGACAGAGGCTTTCGGACGTACCGCTTTCTTACGGGCTGTGGTCCTATTCGACGGTGTCTTCTGCTGCACGGTGCCTACCGGCTGGGCTTTCACCTTGGCTTTCGTCTTGACCTCCTGGGCAACGGCACTGCCACAGAACGAGGCGGCTATCATGACCGCCATGCTGAGAACAAATTTTTTCATAAGCGTTTTATTGTTTGGGGTATTATAAAAAGTTTCTTATTTCATCTTCCTAAGCACGGCCCGCACCAAGAACCATGCATGCATGGCGAGGGTACGCCCGAGCCCATAGTGGTGCCTCATCACGCGGAAACGCTCCTTGAGCGAGGCGCGGTGGTTTTTCGTGGTCTGTCCCTCGTTCAGATAGTCCACCACGGGCTGATGCAAATGCAAGAGGCGCAAGCCCTTCTCATCGGCCTGGCGCATCACCCGTATGCACCAGTCCACATCGGCCGAGAAACGGTAAGAGAGGTCGTAGGGAGCCGCCTGTGCCAGGTCGGTGCGGGCATAGAAAGCCTGATGGCACACCAGCATGCCCTGGAGGAACGACCGCCAGGTGAGCACATCGGGCGGGGTAAGATGGCGCGGACCCAGGTAGCGGCCGTCGTCGTCGACGATATTGGTATCGCCGTAGAGCACGGCAGGCCATGCCTGGTCGGCCGTCTGTGCCTCTGCCGCCTTGCGGGCTATCTCGCTGAGGGTTTGCGGAGAGGGGAACTTGTCGCCGGCATTGAGGAAGCACACATACTGCCCTGTGGCCATGCGTAGCCCCTTGTTCATAGCATCGTAGATGCCCTTGTCGGGCTCTGACAGCCACCGCACGCTGTGTCCGTGACCCTGCCCGCTGTTGCTGTCATGCTCATACTGCTCTATCAGACGGCGTGTGCCGTCGTTGGATCCTCCGTCGATGATGAGGTGCTCCACATCGGCATAGTCCTGTTCCATCACACTCTGCGCGGTGCGCGGAAAAGTGTGCTCGGCACGGAAGGTCACGGTAACAATAGAGAATCTCATCACAACAGGTAGTTTTTTTGTGCGAGCGCATGCTCGTAAACATCAATATACTTCATGGCCACATGAGGCTGTGAGTAGTTGAGCGCCACTTTCTTGAGCGCCTCGCGGCTCAACTCCTCATAGTTCGGTCCGCAGAGCACATAATACATGCCCTCGGCCAGGTCGGCGGCATCGCGCGGACGCGCCACATAGCCGTTTCGCTCATGGTCTATCATCTCAGGAATGCCGCCCACGGAAAATCCCACACAGGGCACGCCGCAGGCCATGGCCTCCATCAGCGTGTTGGGCAGGTTGTCCTCGAGCGAGGGGAGCACATACACGTCGGCGGCCTGGTAGACCTGCACAATGCGGTTCACGTCGCTCACATAGCCTAAGGGAATGGCCTGCACGGGCAATTGCGCCGTGACCTCCTCGGCATGACCACCCAGGACAGCCACCACGGTATTCTCTTTCATGGCGGGATGTTGCTCCACCATTTTCTGCAGTGCCTCCACGAAATAAGGCATGCCCTTCCGCTCGTCGGTGACGCGCTGCGACACAAACAGCACCACCTTCTTGCCCTCAGGCAGGCCGACGGCCTTGCGGGCCTGCGTCTTGTCGCCGGCGCGGTAAAGACGGCTGTCTATCGGATTGGGAATATCGGTGATATACTGGTCGTGCAGGAGGCCGCTCTTGCGGGCCTCACCGGCCAACCACTTGCTGCAGGCCACAAAGTGGATGCTCTTGCCGCTGAGCATCTGTGTCTTGCGCTGCCACACCTTGTACGACAGGTCGCGCCGGCCACCGCCGCGGGGCAACAGCGGGCAATGGTGACAGCCCGTCTGGAAATGGGTGCATCCGCGGGCATAATGGCAGATGGATGAGGCCGGCCATAGGTCGTGCATCGTCCATACCACCGGCTTGCCCGACTCCAGAATCTTGCGTATGCCCGTCAGCGAAAGCATGCCCTGGTTCACCCAACTGAGGTGAATCACATCGGCCTCCTTGAATTCACGCAGGCGGGTGATGTCGGTGCCGGCACAAGCCGTATCGATCTCAAACAGATGCTTGCGCGAGAACCAGCAGCGCACAAAGATACTCCAACGCTCCCGAAGGAAATGCCACGAATGGCGCAGCCGGCTGGGCAGCGCCACCACCGACACATTGTCGCTCGTCTTCTCCGCCACCAGCAGTTTGGCTTTCACCCCGTTGGCGTTGAGCGCATTCATCAGCCGGCGTGCTGCCACGGCGGCTCCTCCCGTATTCTCGCTTGTATTGACTATCAGTACTCTCATAGATTCATCATTAGCGCACGACGGCTGTAACACTTTATCATGCAAAGCAGCTACAAATATAGACAAAAAACCTGAAAGTAAGCGGTTTTACTCATAGAAATATTATCAGGAAAAACACCGTTTTTGAGACTGTGTGCGCAAACAGCCCTTGATTTAAGTCAAGAAGAGGGCCATTTTTAAGAGAAAAGGACCGAAATAGTTGGAAACGCCCTGAAATGGCTGTACCTTTGCATCGTCAAAAGGTTAATAGATTGTTTAGGTTAGTAGTAATAGATTTAGGTTTTAGTTATTAGGTTAAGGTATCATTAAAGATTGTATTTGGTTAACAAAGGCTGCCGTGAGGTTCCCTTTGATTTTGAAAAGGTTTTTAGTTAAACATAGGCTCGTACGCTGCAGCTCGCTGAAGAGTTGCAGCGTACTTTTTTTCGATTATTTAATTTCTGTTTAGTCTGCTTATTCCAGCTTATTTCTGAATAAGCACGGTGGCGTAGGCCGATATGCCCTCCTCGCGGCCTGTGAATCCGAGGCGCTCGGTGGTGGTGGCCTTGATGGAGATGCGGTCCTCATCGGTGTGCATCACCTGGGCCAGGCATGCCTTCATGGCGGGAATATGCGGATTGAGTTTGGGATGCTCGGCACACACTGTGGCATCCACGTTGCCCAGGCGGTAACCTTTGGTGCCTATGAGCCGCATCACCTCGGCCAACAGCACCTTGCTGTCCATGCCGAGGGTAGCATCGGAGGTGTCGGGGAAGTGGTAGCCGATATCGCGCATATTGGCGGCCCCAAGCAGAGCATCAGCGATAGCGTGTATGAGCACATCGGCATCGCTATGGCCCAGCAGGCCTTTTGAATGTTCCAACCGTATGCCTCCCAACCACAGTTCGCGGTCGTCCACGAGCCGGTGCACGTCGAATCCGAATCCTACTCTGATGTCCATGTCTTACCTACGGTTAAAGAGGTCCTTGATGCCGTCCATATCAAAGGAGAGCGTGAAGCGCAGCGTCTGGTCGAGCGGGTTGCTCTTGGCGGTGGCTATCACATAGCCGGCATCGAGCGAGAACACGCTCATGCGGAAGCCTGCACCTACGGTGAAGTACTTACGATTACCCTTGTTGGCACTCTCATGATGGTAACCGGCACGCACGGAGAACTGGTCATGGTAGACATACTCTGCACCCACACTCCACTGTATCTCCTGCAATTCCTCCTTCATGCCGTTGGGGGCATCGTTGAAGCTCTTGAAGATACCGCTGATGCTCGACACGTCGAAATATTCCTTCTCCAAGCGGTCCTGATACTCCTGCGAGGTCTCTTCCTCCATCTGCTTGGGATAAGTGGGCACCAACAGTTTGTTGGCGTCGGCGGCAATGGTGAAGCGGTTGTACTCGTCGACAGGTATCATGAGCGAGGCACCCAGACGCAGGTTGGTGGGGATGAACTCGCTGTGGTCGTCGCCGCCGAAGGTGATTTTGCTACCGATGTTGCTTACATTGAGACCCAGTCCCACCTGGCACTCCCTGGCGCCGAGATTGAGGTAGTTCTGGTAGTAGAGCGACACGTCGGCGGCAAAAGCCGAGCCGGGGCTGGTGTCCTCGGTGTAGTCGTAGGTAAGGTCGGAGTAGATCCACCTCACGGCGGCGGCCAGCGAGAACTTCTCGCTCAGCATGAGCGAGTAGGCCACATCGAGCGACATCTCATAGGGGTTGATGGTCATATCGTTGGCACCGTCGAGCGAACTGCTCGTCATCACCTCGCCGAGCGAGAAATAGCGCAGCGAGCCCGATACAGCGCTGTAGTCGCCGATGCGGTAGTAGCCCACCAGATAGGCCAGGTCCATATCGCTCACCAGCTGGCGCAGCCACGGGGTGTAATTGAGGGCCACACCCGCCCTGGAGATGGTGAAGGGATACTTGGCGGGGTTCCAGTATTGCGACACCACGTCGGGGTCGGTGGCGGCACCCACGTCGCCCATACCGGCGGCACGGGCATCGGGAGCGATGGTTTGAGAGGTGACCGAGGTATTCACGGGGTTGAACATATCCTCCTTGTCCTGTGCCCCTGCTGTGAGGGTGAGCAAGGCGGCAACCGCCGTGAGAAAAAACTTACATGTCCGGTTCATTGATCAACTGTGTCTATTCTGTTTTTTTGATGTAATGTTATAACGTCGTGGAGGGTCAATTATTGCCTATCACAATGAGTTTCTTAGCTTTCGATGTCCTCTTGCTTCCGTCGCAGCTCACACTCACCCGATAGAGGTAGACACCCGTCTGGAGGCGTTGTCCGCCATCGACGGTAAGGTCCCACCTCAGGGTGTAGGCTCCGTCGGTGGCCACGCCCATGTCGTGATGTTTCCACAGATGTCGGCCGCTGAGATCGAACACATCGAGTTCTACATCCATGCTGCTGCCAGTGCGGTCATGGTTGACAATAAAGGTGGTCGAGGTGGTGGCGGGATTGTCGGTGCAGGCCACACTGAAGAGCTGCGGACTGAGTCCGGGCACCACAGTAAAACTCAGTTCGGCGGTCGAGGGATTGTTCAGGATATCCCAGGCCCTGAAGCGTAGCTTATGCATGCCGGCGCTGAGTTCCGGTATGTTGAAATAGGTGCTGCCGGATGTGTAGCTGCCGAAGTCGAAGGTAAAGTTGTCGTTGAGCACATAGGTTCGCGTCATCTCGTTGTCGATGGTGAGCTCCAGGTCATGGCCGATGCCGGTGCCCGAGGCGTTGATGCCGTTTCGGTCGTTGATCACCGCCACGAAATAGGGGGTGCTGTTCACCTTGTCGCCATTGGTGAACGAAGGCGTATTGAGATAGCAGAAGATGGAGGGGCCGATGGAGTCGTTACCCAACTGGTCGGTTCCGCCGAGCACGAAGTTGTCCATGGCACCGTGTGCTATCTGCTGATGGCTGTTGTCGGCCATGTAGATGTTCATCAGGCCAGTGCCCTCGGCGTAGCGGATGTCCATCGGTACGGCGAAGGTGAAATCGAAGCGTCCGCCATGCACGCTGTCGGTGCCGCTGAAGAGCACATTGGGCCGATCGTAGTAGGTGAACGGGTTGTCGTAGGTGCCCTCGTTGAGGCGGCACACGATAAGTTCCTCGCTATCACGCACGGTGAGGGCGGCGATGCCGTCGTAGTGGGGAAGCCGTTCGCCGGCGCTCTCCACATGTCCGACGACACGCACGGTGGAGCCGGCATGGAGTTCAGCCTTGGTGGCATCGGCCACGGCCTGGCCGTCGATGCTGTCAACCACAGCGGTGAGAGTGGGCAAACAAAGGTGCAGGGCCGGGTCGCCCAGCAGCGAGTACTGCAGTTTGTTGGCAGTCTGGTCCTTGCGGGTGGTTATCATCTCGTTTTTGGCCAGCCGCTGCGCCTCGCCCAGGGCGATGGGCTTGCCGCCCGGTGTGCTGAGCACGTGGCGCACGAAAGCCTTGTTGATGGGATCGTTGTAATTGGTGTATACCGTGCGGGTAGTGCCGAAGAAGGCCATGGAGCCGCCGTTTTTGTTGAACAGGGCCGCCTCGCCGATATTCTCGGACGAGCCGTCGAAGGGCATGATATCACAGGAGGCGGTCACCCACAGTGGATAATGGGTATTCTGGAAATTCTGGAAGTCGCTCAGTGTGAGCACCCGCTCATGGGAGATACTGATTTCCGATCCATGGCCGCAGTAGTCGATGAGCAATGCGCCGGCCGCCTGTTGCTGCTTTACGATTTTCGTCACATCGGGATAGGTGAAACCGGTGGAGGAGGCCACCCGCTCATAGGCATCCCAGATGACTTTCTTGACATGGTAGCCGGGATGGAGGCCGCTGATGATTTCTGCGCACTCGTTCGACACCTTCATGTGTCCGGTGCCGTCGTCATCGCCCAGAAACATCACCACATTCTGCCACGCGCCGGCCTCTTTGTTCTCGGCATAGGCGATGGTCTTGTCCACCACTGTCTTGGCCTCGTCGAGGGTGCGGCAACTGATACGGCCGATACCGATGTCGAGTTTGTCGCGTGTGAGCGGGTCTACGCCCTCGCCGTCGTCGAGATAGCCATAGTAGCCGTCATCCACATAACTGGTGGTGGCGCTGAAGGAATTCTCACTTTCCATGCAGAGCAGGAAATCGTCGGGCGAATAGCCGGTGCAGTCGGAAGTGAGCATGCGGTTGTCCCAGAATCCGTCGCCGAAGAGGAGCAGATACTTGGGCATGTCGGCCTCGTTGTCCGCCCGGTCGTAGAGCATCTTCATATAGTTGCGGTAGGCACTGGCGTCGGGGGTGCCGCTGGAGAACTCATTGAAGAGCTCATCGGCGGGCACGATGCGCACCCGCAGTGAATCGGCCTGCTCATGATAGGCGGCCAGCCGCTCGGCCTGTGAGCGGGTTTTCTGCGAGGTGGGTATGATGATCACCATGTCGGCAGCCGTGTGGGCATGGAGATTCTGGTTGGTGATTTGGTAGACGTATTCAGGAGCCGCGAAATTGCCGGCACGCAGATTGGGCGCGGGCCGCGGCACAGGGGTGTAGAGGTCGATGTAGTCGAGCCGGGCAGGACCACCGCTCAGCACGTTGACTTTCACGGTGTCGGAGGCACGCAGGTTAGTCACGTCATAGATGGCGGTATACTGCCCGCCCTTGTCATTGCCGCCCGGGGATATGCTCATCTGTCCCAGCAGCGAGTCGTTGAGTTCGACAGAGACTTTGGTGTTGGTGCCAGCCGTGACCGATACAGCCAGTCGGCCGGTGTCTGAGGCGCCGGGCCGGTTCATGACATAGGTGCGCGAGGCACCGGCTGCCACAGGGTTATTCTCATAGAAGTTGCGTCCGCTGTGCAGCCACGAGAAGTTATCCACCTCGTGTAGGGTGTGATAGTCGGAGGGGGCGGGATAGTACTGCATGAAAGCCGCGCTGTCCACCTCGTTGCGTTCGGCATCGTTCTCCGTGAGGAAGTAATAGCCGTAGTCGGAATAATGGTTGCGCACGCGACGCATACTGTCGTCCGTTTTCCAGTGCACAGTGCCCTGGGCCCGGAAGAGCAGGTGTCCGTCGACATTGCACACGGGTACCTCTTTCAGGTCGTCGGTGGCCATAAGGTCGGTGCCATTGAGCTGTTCACTCAGCAAGGCACCGCCGTAGCCGTAAACCTTCACACGGCTCTTGTTGCTGAAACCGGCCTTGCGCAGCAGGGCATCGCTCAGTTCATAGATGCCCGTGGAGGGCACCCTGATCTTCACCCAGCGGCCTTCGGCCAGCACCGAACTGGCAGCATAGCGTTCGGCCGGTGATGTGGCACCGGCTACTTGCAGGGCACGCCGCCCGAGCGGCCGCGCTTCCACCTGCAGCATGAAACTCACCAACATGCAGTATTTGCCGTCGCGGTAGGCCAGGGGCACAAAAGAAGCTTCCAAACTGCCTTCCTTGCGGCTCACCACCACCTGCGTATGCACCTCTGGCATCTCGGGCAGGGTGTCCTGGGTGATGGCCAGGTAACTGGCGATATCGGCAGGCGTCATCTCGATAAACTCAGGATAGGCGATGCGCACCTGATAGGCCGAGTCGGCATATTGCCGCGGCAAGGGCAGCGAGCAGCTGAACCTGGGCAACACGGAATCAATCCTGACCTCGTCGGCGGTCAGGTTGTAGAACTGCTGGGCGCGGGCGAACGACACGCAGCCCCAAAGAGCAATTCCCAAAAAGAACAATCGGACTACTGCTTTCCTACTTGACATTGAATTCCAACACTTTCTTTTCTTCTATCCAGCCCTCTATGTGGTCGTCCAGCGCCACAGGTCCCACTCCGGCCGGGGTGCCGGTATAGAGCAGGTCGCCGGTCTTGAGCGTGCAGAACTGGCTCACATAGGATATGAGGAGGTCCACACTGAAGAGCATCTCCGCGGCATCGCCCCGCTGTACCACCTCGCCGTTACGCGAGAGGGTGAAGTGGAGCTGCTGCACCGGCGGCAGGGAGTCGATGGCCACCCATGTGCCTATGACAGCGGCGCCGTCGAATCCCTTGCTCAAAGCCCAGGGCAACTGCTGCTCCTTGAGCCGTCGCTGCATATCACGGGCTGTGAAGTCCACTCCCACGGTCACCGCATCGTAGTAGCGGTGGGCGAAACGCTCAGGGATGTTCTTACCCAAACGACAGATACGGACCACCAGCTCTCCTTCGTAGTCTACCCGTCCCAGATGGTCGGGCAGGAAGAAGGGCTTGCCGTCCTTGAGCAATGAGGAGTCGGGCTTGAGAAAAACCACGGGTTCCTCCTGTCTATATAACGTATCGCCCATTTCTTTATTGTGCTGGGCGTAATTCTTTCCTACTGCCAGTATCTTCATGCTGCCTCGGTATTAGTGTGACAAGTGATTTTCTTTCTCCGTAAAAACGACAAACGCCGGTCGCTTTTTACAACGACCGGCGCTATATCATTCATATTTAATTGCAGGGCAAAATTACTCTGCGCGCAGGGTGAATCTCTTGAAGTCGACGATGCTCAGTTCCTTGTCGTTGGACTTCACATACTCGGCCACATTCATCTTGCTGTCCTGGATGAACTCCTGGTTCACGAGGCAGTTCTCCTTGAAGAACTTGGCCAGACGGCCTTTGGCGATGTTCTGGATCATCTGCTCGGGCAGGTTGGCAGCCTTCTCGGCAGCCACCTTGGTGCGGATGTCGCGGGCCTTCTCTGCCTCTTCCTCGGTGAGCCAGCCTTTGGCGATGTTGGAGCTGATGTGGTCTTCGCTGTCCACGAGGTTGGCGTTGATGCCGGCCTTGTTGATGGCGCTCACCACAGCCTTCTCCACCTGCTCTTCCTTGGTCTTCTCCACAGCCACTTTGAACTCGCTGTCCTTCACCTCCTGGGGTACGCTGGCCTCGTCGAGGGCGATGGGCTTCATGGCAGCCACCTGCATGGTAATCTGGTGTCCCACTTCCTCGTTGTCCTTGCTCAGCTGCACCATGGTGCAGAGCAGGTTGATGTTCTGGTGGTTGTAAGTGTAGATGTTCTCACCCTCAAGATACATGTATCCGTCGAGCTCCATCTTCTCACCGGTGATACCGGAACGCTGGGTCACAGCCTCGCTCACGACAGTACCGTCGGCGAGCTTCAGGGCCTGCACCTCTTCAATCGACTTGCACTTGTTGGCCACAGCGGCGTCGAGAATCGACTGAGTCAGGGCGATGAAGTCCTTACCGTTGGCCACGAAGTCGGTCTCGCACTTCAGGGCGATGATGGCACCGAAACCGTTCTCCACCTTCACCAGCACGCAGCCGTTGGAGGTCTCACGGTCGCTGCGCTTGGCAGCGATGGCCAAACCGCGCTCACGCACGAGCTCGATTGCTTTCTCAAGGTCACCGTCAGCCTCGGTGAGGGCTTTCTTGCAGTCCGACAGACCGGCACCGGTCATCTTGCGGAGTTTCTGTATGTCAGCTATTGTAACAGCCATTGTTGTGTTTCTTGTTTTTAATTGTGGAAATGTTGCTTTTTGTCTTAATTACTCGGCGGCGGGGGCGTCCTTGCGGGCACGGCGCTGGCGCTTGGGTTTAGCGTCGGCAGCTTCCTCACTCTGCTCCTGAGCGGCTTTCTCATCGGCCTTCTCAGCCTTGCGCTCCTCGAGACCCTCTGCGATAGCGGTGCAGCAGGCGCTCAGGATTACGTCGATGCTGTCTTTGGCATCGTCGTTGGCGGGGATGATGAAGTCGATGTCGTCGGGGTTGGAGTTGGTGTCAACGATACCGAACACGGGGATACCCAGACGGTTGGCCTCTTTCACGGCAATGTTCTCCTTCATCACGTCGACGACGAAGAGAGCGGAGGGCAGACGGGTCAGGTCGGCGATAGAACCGAGGTTCTTCTCCAGCTTGGCACGCTGACGGGTAATCTGGAGCAACTCACGCTTGGAAAGATTGGCAAAGGTGCCGTCTTCCATCAGCTTATCGATATTGGCCATCTTCTTCACAGCCTTGCGGATGGTGGGGAAGTTGGTGAGCATACCGCCCGGCCAGCGCTCAATCACGTAGGGCATGTTGACAGCGGCAGCTTTCTCGGCCACAATATTCTTGGCTTGTTTTTTAGTAGCAACGAAGAGGACCTTCTTGCCCGACTTGGCGATCTGCTTGAGAGCCTCAGCAGCTTCGTCTATTTTGGCCACGGTTTTGTGAAGGTCGATGATGTGGATACCATTGCGCTCCATGAAGATGTAGGGAGCCATGGCGGGATTCCATTTACGGCGGAGGTGACCGAAGTGGCAGCCAGCCTCCAGCAACTGATCAAAATTTGTTCTTGACATTTTGTTTGATAATTTGTTTACGTTCCTTTTAAGTTATGATGAACCCAACCGGCGGGTAATCGCACCACACAAGGAGGCAGCGAGTCGCGCCAGTTTGGATGCTAAACAGCCGTTGAATATTAACGCTTGCTGAACTGGAAGCGACGACGGGCTTTGGGCTGACCCGGCTTCTTGCGCTCCACGGCGCGGGAGTCGCGGGTAAGGAAGCCATGGTCCTTGAGGTTCTTCTTGTCTTCCTCGTTCACCTTTACAAGTGCGCGGGCGATGGCAAGGCGAAGAGCCTGGCTCTGACCAGTGAAGCCACCACCGTCGAGGTTCACCTTGATGTCGTATTTCTCAGCTACCTCAAGCAGGTTGAGCGGCTGCTTCACCACATACTGCAGAATGGCTGAGGGGAAATATTCAGTAATATCCTTCTTGTTGATGGTTATCTTGCCTGTGCCTTCCGTTTTCAAGTAAACACGTGCCACAGCACTCTTACGGCGACCTATTGCATTATATACTTCTGCCATTGTTGTGATTATTTGTACTGGTTAATATCGATAGCTTTCGGTTTCTGGGCCTGGTGCGGATGCTCAGTTCCCTCATACACATAGAGGTTGTCGAGGATATGACGACCCAGGATTCCTTTGGGGAGCATGCCCTTCACAGCATGGCGCAGGATGCGCTCCACGCCGTCTTTCTTCAGACGGAGCTGTGCGGGGGTGTTGAAGCGCTGACCACCAGGATAGCCGGTATAACGGGTGTAAACCTTGTCGGTTTCTTTCTTGCCGGTGAAGACAACCTTCGATGCATTGATGATAATCACATTGTCACCACAATCTACGTGCGGTGTGAAAGAGGGTTTGTACTTGCCGCGCAGCAGCTTGGCAACCTTCGAGCACAGACGGCCCACCACCTGGTCGGTGGCATCGATTACTACCCACTCTTTCTTAGCTTGAGCTGCCTCCTTGCTTACGGAAACAGTCTTGTAACTTAAAGTGTCCATTCTAATTTTTAAAGATTTACTACTAAAAAACTATTACTTTTGCTTGGACCGGCAATTCACTAACCATGGCACCTGGCCAAAAGTACCACTATTAACATGCCGAACCTTGGGGGCCTAAGACTCCCCCACATAATAATCGGACTGCAAAGGTAGACATTTTTATTGGCATCGCCGTCTGCCCTCGCAGTCCGATTAAGATATTTTCAGACTTTTAACTTTATTTAAGTACCCCTAATTCACGTCCGACCTTCACGAAGGCCTCGATGCACTTGTCGAGCTGCTCGTGTTTGTGGCCGGCCGAAATCTGCACGCGTATGCGGGCCTGTCCTTTCGGCACCACGGGATAGTAGAAGCCAGTTACATAGATACCCTCTTCGAGCAGTTTGGCGGCATAGACCTGCGAGAGTTTGGCATCGTAGAGCATCACAGCGCAGATGGCGCTCTGTGTGGGCTTGATGTCGAAGCCGGCGGCCATCATCTTGTCGCGGAAGTAGTTGACGTTCTCCACGAGGCGGTCGTGAATCTCATTGCTCTCCTTGAGCATCTTGAACACCTCGAGGCTGGCGCCGATGATGCAGGGGGCCAGAGAGTTGGAGAAGAGGTAAGGACGGCTGCGCTGACGCAGCATGTCGATAATCTCCTTGCGGCCGGTGGTGAAACCACCCAGGGCACCGCCGAACGACTTGCCCAGTGTGCCGGTGTAGATATCCACTCTGCCGTAAGTGCCGCAGAGTTCGCTCACGCCATGACCGGTGGCACCCACTACACCTGCCGAGTGCGACTCATCGACCATCACAAGAGCATCGTACTTCTCGGCCAGGTCGCAGATTTTGTCCATCGGGGCCACATTGCCGTCCATGGAGAACACACCGTCGGTGCAAATGATACGGAAGCGCTGTGCCTGCGCCTCCTGCAGACAACGCTCCAGGTCGGCCATATCGGCATTGGCATAGCGGTAGCGCTTTGCCTTGCACAGGCGCACACCGTCGATGATGGAGGCATGGTTGAGCGCATCGGAGATGATGGCGTCTTCCTCGGTGAAGAGCGGTTCGAACACACCGCCGTTGGCATCGAAGCAAGCGGCATAGAGAATGGTGTCCTCGGTATGGAAATAGTCGGCGATTGCGGCCTCGAGCTGTTTGTGGATGTCCTGCGTACCGCAGATGAATCTCACCGACGACATGCCGAAGCCACGCTCCTTCATCATGTTGGCAGCGCCCTCTATCAGACGGGGATGATCGGAGAGGCCCAGATAGTTGTTGGCACAGAAATTGAGCACTTCCTTGCCTTTGACCATGATACCTGCCCTCTGCGGACTTTCAATGATACGTTCCTCCTTGTAGAGGCCTGCCTCGCGAATCTCGGCCAGCTGCTGGCTGAGATGCTCTTTCATTTTACCATACATAATTTTATTAGATTTTAAAATTAACCACGACAAAGTAAGCAATAAAAAATGAGACGGCCATATTTTTCCTCTATTTTTTTTCGCAGAAGGCCCCGTTTTGGCAAAAAGGCGGTAAAAATTGATTTATTCAGGCATCAAACGGAAGTATAGCCGCTGTAGTTGACCTGCCTCCCTCATGCCGGAAGCCGTCCCTGTCTTTTGTATGATTTTGAGAAAAAAAAACGTAAAAAGCATTTTTAACCATAAAAATAATCGTTATCTCAAAAAAAAGCAGTTATTTTGCATCCCCGTAACAAACAAACAACAAAATACATGAAAAACATACTGGTAATTGGTTCTACAGGACAGATTGGTTCAGAGCTGACCATGCGACTGCGTGATTTTTACGGCAACGACCACGTGGTGGCCGGCTACATAAGCAGTGCGCCCCCGAAAGGTGTGCTGAAAGAGAGCGGCCCTTCGGCACTGGCCGACGTGACCGACGGCGAGAACCTGGCCAAAGTGGTGAAAGAGTACCACATCGACCATATCTACAACTTGGCCGCACTACTTTCGGTCGTGGCCGAGAGCAAGCCGCGCATGGCATGGCGCATCGGTATCGACGGTCTGTGGAATGTGCTTGAAGTGGCACGCGAGAACGGCTGTGCCGTGTTCACCCCGAGCAGTATAGGCTCCTTCGGCGAGAGCACGCCCCACCGCCCCACCCCACAAGACACGCTGCAACGCCCGCTCACCATCTATGGTGTGTCGAAAGTGACCACCGAGCTGCTAAGCGACTACTACTACCACAAATACGGTGTCGACACGCGTGCCGTTCGTTTCCCCGGCCTCATCTCCTACACTACTCCTCCGGGAGGCGGCACCACCGACTATGCCGTCGACATCTACTATGCCGCCGTGCGGGGTGAGAAGTTTGTCTGCCCGCTCAAGAGCGACACCTATCTCGACATGATGTACATGCCCGACGCCCTGCGCGCCGCCATCGAGCTGATGGAAGCCGACCCCAAGCGCCTCATTCACCGCAACGCCTTCAACGTGACGGCCATGAGCTTTACGCCCGAAGACGTATACGCCGCCATACGCAAGGTGAAGCCCGAGTTTGAGATGGTTTACGAGATTGACCCGCTGAAACAGGCCATCGCCGACAGCTGGCCCGACCAGATGGACGACAGCTGCGCCCGCCAGGAATGGGACTGGAAGCCGGAGTACGACCTGACGGCCATGACTACCGACATGCTCGAGAAGCTGACCAAGAAACTACTGGGTTAGAATCTCTCCTTATTCATAATTATTACAAGTGTAGGCGCCAGGACTGAAGAAGAGTCCTGGCGCCATTTGATTTGTTCAATTTTCTATGCTCTCTGCCGATAGAGCCTATTCCACCACCAGACGGCGCTCTTTCATGCCATCATAGGTGTTCACATGCAGCACTATCGTGTCGGCAGCCGCCATGCCGTCCAGCCGCAGGCTCACCCACAACTGGGCCGAGTAATACTCCGGCACCCCGTTCTGGTCGTGGAAGAGCGTGAACTCATGCAAGCGGTGGCCCGATGGATGGGCGACGACGGTGTCGCGCATCACCCCCACACTCTGGCGGGCATCGGCCTGGTCGGGCGTACCGGTCTTCAGCCGCAGGCCCAGATTCAGGAAAGACGCGTCTTTGCTGAGCCAGGCACTCTCGCAGTGCACCGGGTCGGTGAACAGCTTTTTAATCCGCTCGCGCTGCATGGGCCACACGGTGAGCACTTGCGAGGCCGTCACCACCTCCACCTTGCCGTCTTCCACCTTATTATTATAATACACGAGCGCACGATAGACGGAATCGGCCACCGTGGCCCATTTCGTGGCATAAGGTTCGGAAAACGAGAGTTGCGCACCCTCATCGGTCTCAGCCCGGTAGAAAGCCGCCTTGCTGTCTGTATAGGCCATGGCGAAATCGGCCCGCAGATAAGAGAGGTCGCCGTCGCCCGTCTCATACACATCCCCCTCACACGACCACAAGGCGGTGAGCACGGCAGCGGCCAATAGGCCGGAGGAGAGAAGGCGGCGACAGATTTTCATCAGACTACTTGAACTGATTTTCTACAATCTCGGTGAGCACATCGGTAATATTGAGACCAGCGGCACGCACCTGCTGCGGTATGAAGCTGGTGGCCGTCATGCCGGGTGTGGTGTTCACCTCGAGCATGTTGATCTTGTCGGTACCGTCCTCATTCTTGGTGAGGATATAGTCGATGCGGATGATACCGTTGCAGTGCAGGATATCATAGATGGCGCTGGTGATGCGGGCCACGCGGTCGGCCGTCTCGGGAGCGATGCGGGCCGGGGTGATTTCATCCACCTGGCCGTTGTACTTGGCGTCGTAGTCGAAGAACTCGTTCTTCGTCACCACCTCGGTGGCGGGGAAGACAACCGATTTCTCGCGCGTCTTGTAGCAGCCGATAGACAGTTCGGTACCGTCAAGGAACTGCTCCACCATCACCTCGTCGCTCTCCATCATGGCCTTGCGAAGAGCGGGAGCCAGCTGGTCGATGTTCTTCACCTTCGACACGCCGAAACTGCTGCCGTCGTTGGCAGGCTTCACGAAGCAGGGCATGCCGATGCGCGACACAATCTCGTCTTCGTCGACCTGGTTCTCATAGCCACGGCGTATGAGCAGGCTGTCGGGCACACAGATGCCGTAGCCGCGCAGATACTGGTTGAGCACGAACTTGTCGAAAGTCATGGCCTCTACGAGCACGCCACTGGTGCTGTAGGGTATATGTACCAATTCGAAATAGCCCTGCATGATGCCGTTCTCGCCCGGGGTGCCGTGTATGGTGATGTAGGCATAGTCGAAGACCACAGCCTTGCCGTCGAGTATGAAGGAGAAGTCGTTGCGGTCGACGGGTGCCGTAGTGCCGTCGGGCAGGTTCACCCGCCAGTTGACGCCTTTCACATCAACGATATACACATTGTAGCGTTCTTTGTCGAAGAAGGAGTAGAGTCCTTGTGCCGAGCGCAGAGAGACATCATGCTCGGAGGAGTCGCCTCCGCACACGATGGCTATCGTTCTTTTAAGAGTGTTCATTATTCCTTGTTATAGTATTGGTTGATTATTCAGATATTCAGTATGTCGCTGGCATTGCCTTTGGTATACACACGCCATTTGTCGAGCAGGGCGGCCATGTCGGCAGGAGGCTCGGCCGAGAAGTCCATTTGCCGGCCGGTCACGGGGTGAACGAAGCCGAGGGTGCGGGCATGCAGAGCCTGCCGCGGACAAAGTTTGAAGCAGTTGTTCACAAACGCCTTGTAGGTGCTGCTGCGCTCACCGCGCAGTATCTCGGTGCCGCCATAGCGCTCGTCGCCGAAGAGAGGGTGGCCGATGTGCTTCATGTGGGCGCGTATCTGATGGGTACGGCCGGTCTCGAGCCTGCACTCCACCAGGGTGGTGTAGCCGAAATACTCCACCGTGCGGAAATGGGTCACGGCGGGCTTGCCTTCAGGCGAGTCGGGCGGAAAAACTGTCATGCGGAGACGGTCTTTGGGGTCGCGTCCTATGTTGCCCTCTATGCGGCCCTCATCGGCGCTGAAGTGTCCCCATACCAAGGCGTGGTAGGTGCGGTGGGTAGTATGGTTGAAGAACTGAAGGCCCAGCTCGCTCTTTGCCTCGGGGGTCTTGGCTATGAGCAGCAGTCCGCTGGTGTCTTTATCTATGCGGTGCACGAGTCCCACCTCGGGGTCGTTGGGGTCGAAGGAGGGCAGGTTGCGAAGATGCCACGCTATGGCGTTGACCAGCGTGCCGTGGTAGTTGCCGCATCCGGGATGCACCACCATGCCGGCGGGTTTGTTCACCACCATAAGCACGTCGTCCTCATACACGATGTCGAGGGGTATTTCCTCGGGCTCGATGGTGGAGTCGTATTGCGGGCGGTCGAGCATCAGTGTCACCACATCGCCAGGCCGCACCTTGTAGTTGCTCTTCACGGGGCGGTCGTTCACATGCACGAAACCAGCGTCGGCAGCCTTCTGAATGCGGTTGCGGCTGCTGTGGGGCAGTTTCTCGCACATGAACTTGTCGACCCTGACAGGAGTCATGCCCTTTTCGCCCACGAAGCGGAAGTGCTCGTAAAGGGGCTGCTCGTCGAGTTCGTCGCCAGGAATGAAAATAGTGTCTTCTGCCATTATTCGCTGCGTGATTCGGTGGGAGGCGCCTGTTCGGTCATCACCGGGCGCGAGGGGGCCTCGGTGCGCGGCTCTGCCTTGCGCTGATAGTGTATGCGCGGTTTCTTGTTCTCTTCCTCCTCGTCGTCGGCCTCACCCAGATAGGCGGGCTCAGTATAGACGACGGGCATGTTCAGGTCGCGGCGGCCGTCGCCCACCTGGATGATGAGCACATCTTCCACCGACACCATGTCGCCGGTCTTCAGACTGCGTCCGCGGCATTTCAGCCCGTACACCCATTCCTTCTCACCGGGGATGTACTCCGGGTCGCCAAGTTTGAACCCGATGGCGAGCAACTTGGCCTGCGCATCGCGCAGCGAACTATTCTCGATGATGTCGGGCACAGGATAGGAAGGCGAGTGCGAGGCGTTGATCTTGAGGTAGACGATACGGCCGGGCTTCACGGTGTCGCCGGCCGTGGGCGACTGCTCCAACACGCAGTCGGGCGGCAGCGTCTTCACATAGTCGGTGTCGCTCACCACCACCGTGAGGTCCATGGCGTCGAGCAGGTCTTCGGCCTCGCTGTAGGTCTTGTGGATGACATTGGGCACCGGCACCTTCTGTCCGTGATGCGTATAGAGGTCCAGGCCGTATTTCAAGCCTATGCTCAGCAGCAGCACAATGACCGCCATGGCCAATATGTTCCCCCACAGATAGAGGCTGAAAAATTTCTTTACAAAGTTCTTTCCCGTCATGGCAACTTAACTTGTGGTATGTTGTTATAAATCGGATTATCGTGCAAAGATAGCACAAAGCGGGCGGAATACAAAATCGTAGTCCCGTTTTTTTTAAAAACGGGGGGCTTCGGCCTTGTTTTTCCCGAACGGAGCCACCTGCGCCGGCCAGTCATTGCCCACAGTGTATGGGTGGTACGATGGGTGCCCTCAAGGAGGACTCTTTGAATAAAGGACAAAAAAAACAGGAAATAAGCATTGCCCTTTCCTGTCCTCTTTCGTTTGCTCTATGGCCTATTTGCCATGGTGCTCATCGGAGACTGTCAGTTTGCTGCGACCCTTGGCGCGACGTGCTGCGAGCACGCGGCGACCGTTCTTGCTGGCCATTCTCTCACGGAAACCGTGTTTGTTCACTCTCCTGCGATTGTGGGGCTGAAATGTTCTTTTCATCGTTTTATCTGTTAATTTGTTGTATTTTCACACTTTGGGCTGCAAAAGTACTTATTTCTTTTCAAATAACCAAGAAATAGTTGATTTTTAGTGCTTACTTTTATGTTTTTTTCGGGATTTTGCGTAACTTTGCACCGAAAATGGCACCTACAAGCCGCCAAAAGTGATTATACACATCAAAATTTTCAAAAATCAATATGATCAACTCACAAGAAATCAAGAAAGGCACCTGCATCCGCATGGACAACGCCATTTGGGTGTGCATCGACTTCCAGCACGTGAAGCCGGGCAAAGGCAACACCGTGATGCGTACAAAACTGAAGAACGTGACCGACGGCCGTGTGCTGGAGCGCACATTCCAGGTAGGTTTCAAACTCGAGGACGTGCGCATTGAGCGCCGCCCCTACCAGTTCCTCTATCAGGAGGGCGACGACTACATCTTCATGAACAATGAGACCTACGACCAGGCTCCCATTGCCAAGGACCTCATCACGGGTGTGGCCTACATGAAGGAGAACGACATTGTGGAAGTGGTGACCGACACCACCGACGGCACCGTGCTCTTCGCCGAAATGCCGGTGAAGACCAACCTGCGCGTCACCCACAGCGAGCCGGGTATCAAGGGCGACACCGCCACCAACACGCTGAAGCCGGCCACTCTGGAGACCGGTGTAGAGGTGCGCGTGCCCCTCTTCATCAACGAGGGCGACCTCATCCAGGTAGACACCCGCGACGGTTCCTACCTGAACCGCGTGAAAGAATAAGCCCGACTTTTCATTCAGTCTTATAGAGGATTGGGGCCAAGGACACCGCCGCGACACACTGCCGCGACATTGCTCTTTGCTCCAATCCGCAGTTTATACACCATGAGATATTCGATAATAGTACCTGTTTACAACCGCCCCGACGAGGTGGACGAACTCTTGGAGAGCCTCACCCGCCAAACCTGCACCGACTTCGAGGTGGTCATCGTGGAAGACGGCTCCACCACCCCCTGTCAGGAGGTGTGCCGACGCTATGAGGACCGTCTTGACCTGCACTACTTTGCCAAGCCCAACTCCGGTCCCGGCCAGAGCAGGAACTATGGTGCCGAGCGGGCCAAAGGCGAATATCTGCTCATTCTCGACTCCGACGTGGTGGTGCCGCCGGGATATATCGAGGCGGTGAACGACGAACTGCAGCGCCATCCCGCCGCCGCCTTCGGCGGTCCCGACAGCGCCCACCCCTCGTTCACCCCCACCCAGAAAGCCATCTCCTATGCCATGACGAGCTTCTTCACCACCGGCGGCATACGCGGCGGCAAGAAAAAGCTCGACAAGTTCTACCCCCGCTCCTTCAACATGGGCATCCGCCGCGATGTCTATCTGCAACTGGGCGGTTTCTCCAAGATGCGCTTCGGCGAGGATATCGACTTCTCCTACCGCATTGTGGAGGCCGGCCATCAGCCGCGTCTCTATCCCAGCGCATGGGTGTGGCACAAGCGGCGCACCGACTTCCGCAAGTTCTTCCGCCAGGTGTACAACAGCGGCATAGCCCGCATCAACCTGGAGAAGCGCCACCCCGGCACCCTGAAACTGGTGCACCTGCTGCCCATGGTGTTCACCGTGGGAGTCATCGGCCTGGTGCTCATCTCGGCCGTAGGACGCGCGCTGATGCACTACGACGCGCCCAACTGGCGCACCTGGTACTGGGTGTGCGCCCTGCCCTGGCTGCCCATCCTGCTCTACAGCCTCATCATCTTCATCGACTCCATGCTGAAAAACAAGAGCCTTAAGGTGGGACTGCTCTCCGTGCCCGCCACTTTCGTGCAGCTCATGGGCTACGGATTCGGCTTCATCGAGTCGTGGTGGAAGCGGTGCGTGAAGAAGCAGGACGAATTCACCGCTTTTGAGAAAAACTTCTATAAATAAAGCCGTCGGGCACAGCCGGAGCAACAAGAGGTAGGAAAAACACATGAGCGACAAGCTGAAAATAAACGAATGGGCCGAGGAAGACCGGCCGCGCGAGAAACTGATGCGCCTCGGGCCCGAGCAGCTCTCCACCGCAGAGCTGCTGGCCATACTCATCGGCTCCGGCTCGGCCGACGAAAATGCCGTAGACCTGATGAAACGCGTGCTCACCGACTGCAGCCGCGACGAGAACGGCAGGCCCACCGGACGGGAGAACCTGAACAGGCTGGGCAAAATGAGCATCGACGAGCTGACCCGCTACAGAGGTCTGGGACCGGCCAAGGCCATCACCATCCTAGCCGCCTGCGAGCTGGGCAAGCGCCGACAGGCCGAAGAGGTGTTGAAGCGCAAGGACATGGGGTCGCCCGACGCCATCTACAACTTCATGACCACCAAGATGAAAGACCTCGACGTGGAGGAGGCCTGGGTGATACTGATGAACCAGAACTACAAGTTTATCGCTGCCGAGCAAATCTCTCACGGCGGCATCAGTGAGACATCGGTCGATGTGCGCGTGGTGCTGAAAAAGGCGCTGCTCTGCAACGCCACCATCCTGGCCCTCTGCCACAACCACCCCTCCAACAACCCCACCCCCAGCAAGGTGGACGACCAGATAACCAAGAGGCTGAAAGATGCCTGCGACATCATGCGCATACACATGGCCGACCACCTCATCATCACCGACGGACAATACTACTCCTACCGCGAGCACGGCCGCCTGTAGGAGCCAAACATACCAAAACCTATCATTATGACACAAGAAGAAAGAACCCGTATAGAAACCCGCATCGTCGATGTGCTGCGCACCGTCTTCGACCCTGAGATTCCCGTCAACGTCTACGACCTGGGACTCATCTATAAAATCGACCTCCAGGACAACGGCAACCTCGATGTGGATATGACCCTCACCGCGCCCAACTGCCCCGCCGCCGAATACATCATGGAAGACGTGCGGCAAAAGATAGAGACGGTGACGGGCGTGACAAGCGCCAACGTGAACCTCGTGTTCGAGCCCGAATGGGACCGCAACATGATGACCGAAGAAGCCCGCGTGGAACTGGGCCTCGACTAATCCACATCTCCTTACCCACCAACACCGCGCCACCATGAACAAAAACATCTATTTCCTCTCCGACGCCCACCTCGGCTCGCTGGCCATCCCCCACATGCGCATGCAGGAACGCCGCCTGGTGCGTTTCCTCGACAGCATCAAGCACAAAGCCGCCGCCATCTACCTGCTGGGCGACATGTTCGACTTCTGGAACGAATACCGCTATGTGGTGCCGAAAGGCTACACGCGCTTTCTGGGCAAGCTTTCCGAACTCACCGACATGGGGGTAGAGGTGCACTTCTTCACCGGCAACCACGATCTGTGGACCTACGGCTATCTGGAAGAGGAGTGCGGACTCATCGTTCACAAGCAGCCGGTCACCACCGAGATATACGGCAAGGTGTTCTATCTGGCGCATGGCGACGGACTGGGCAGCAAGGACCAGAAGTTCAAGCTCCTGAAATGGCTCTTCCACAACCGCACCTGCCAGAAGCTGCTCAACGCCATACACCCGCGGTGGGGCATGGCACTCGGACTGAACTGGGCGCGCCACAGCCGGTTGAAACGGGCCGACGGCAAGGAGCCGGCCTATATGGGCGAGCACCGCGAGCCTCTCGTCATCTTCGCCAAAGACTACCTCAAGGCGCATCCCGACACCGATTTCTTCATCTTCGGCCACCGTCACATAGAACTGGACCTCATGCTCTCCAAAAAGACCCGCATGATGATTATCGGCGACTGGATATGGCAGTTCACCTATGTGGTCTTCGACGGCGAGCACATGTTCCTGGAGGAATATGTGGAGGGCGAGAGCCAGCCGTGACATACCCCACGCAACGCAAAGCCGCCCGGACCAAATGGCCCGGGCGGCTTTGCATTTTGCAGTTATTGTTGCTGTTCTTACTTCTGCACCAACGCCATGGTGTCGGAAGCAATCATGAGCTCCTCGTCGGTGGGGATGACGCAAACGGTCACCTTCGAATCGTCGGCCGAGATGACGGCTTCCTCACCGCGCACGTTGTTCTTCTCCTTGTCGAACTTCACGCCCAGGAACTCCAGACCGCCGCACACGGCCTCGCGCATGCCTACCTGGTTCTCGCCCACGCCGGCCGTGAACACGATGATGTCGACACCACCCATAGCGGCGGCATAGGCACCGATATACTTCTTGATGCGGTAGAAATACATGTCGAGCGCCAGCTGTGCACGGTCATTGCCCTCTTTGGCGGCATTCTCCACATCGCGCATGTCGGAACTCTCATCGGTGATGCCGAGCACACCGCTCTGCTTGTTGAGCAGGTTCGACATGCCGTCGGCGTTCAGGTCGAGCTTCTTCTGCAGGAAGGTGATGGCACCGCCGTCGATATCGCCCGAGCGGGTGCCCATCATAAGACCCTCGAGCGGGGTGAGGCCCATCGAGGTGTCCACACACTTGCCGTCGACCACAGCAGCGATAGAACCGCCGTTGCCGATGTGGCAGGTGATGATGCGCTTGCCCTTGGGATTGACATCGAGGAACTCGCACACCCGCTGCGACACATAGCGGTGGGAGGTGCCGTGGAAGCCGTAGCGGCGCACGCCAAACTGCTTGTAGAGTCTGTAGGGAATGGCATACATGAAGGCCTTCTTGGGCATGGTCTGGTGGAAAGCGGTGTCGAACACACCCACCTGGGGCAGGCCGGGCATCAGCTCGGAAACGGCACGCACACCCTTCAGGTTGGCGGGGTTGTGCAGAGGAGCCAGGTCGCTGCACTCCTCGAAAGCCTCGAGCACCTCTTCGGTGAGCAGCACGCTCTGGTTGAAGCGCTCGCCGCCATGCACCATGCGGTGGCCCACAGCGTCGATTTCCTTGAGGTCTTTGATAGCGCCTATCTCGGGGTCGGTGAGCAGGGAGAAGATAAACTTCACGCCCTCGGTGTGCTCGGGAATGTCGTGCATCACCGTCTTCTTCTCGCCGTTGGGCAGTTTCACCTTCACGAAGGAGCCTTCGATACCCACACGCTCGGCACCGCCGGAGGCCATCACCTCTTTGGTGTCCATGTCATACAGTGCATACTTGATAGAACTGCTTCCGCAGTTAAGAACTAAAATTTTCATCTTACCAGTCTTTCTGAAGATAATTTGACGTCTAAAAAAATGGAAAGAAATTATCATAATACGCAGAAATTTTCATATATCACAAACTCCTTTACTCTGCCACATGTTCTTCTTCATCTAAAATGTAGTGTCTGTAGTTGTTTTTTGTCAGCAGCACGAAATTGTCATTCTCCTCATCATATAGGTATCGCTCAGCTCTCAGGCTTCTCTCCCCGAAGTTGAAGAGGACACCCATGCGCTGACGCGCCATCCGCATATAGTTATACAACTGGGCACGATGTTCAGGCAAAATGGCTTCTACAGCCTTCAACTCAATAACAATACCCTTATAGAAGAAATCGGCATAATAAACTTTTTCCAGCATCTTCCCCTTATAAAAAAGGTGCAGTGGTTTTTCTCTACCTGCCGACATTCCCTGCAGACTTAGTTCCCAAGCAAAAGCTTCCTGATAAATAGGTTCGGCCATGCCTCTCCCTAAGTTGTTGTAAACCTCCATACCGACGCCCACAACACTATAGATATCAAGATATTCCTCTCGGGTCATCATCTTCTAATGCATGCTAACTGAAAATTTCTGCGTATTACGAGAATTTCTTTCAAGACTCCAAATTTCCTTCTTTTGAATTATTTCTTGGCGTCCATGGCCTGGCAGGCGGTGATGGCCACGAGGTAGTAGATGTCGTCGACGGAGCAGCCGCGGCTCAGGTCGTTCACCGGACGG
>ONMI01000019.1 GCA_900318915.1 uncultured Prevotellaceae bacterium
TCAACCATCAATTTGTGACCTGAAACGTTTGAATCAAGGAAAACGCATGAATAACAGAACTTTGAGCTATGTCTCATCCTGCAAAATGAGCTATAGGTCAAAAATTAAACATTAAAAGCGAAATAAGAAGACTCATACCATCCTTGGAGGATACGGTATGAGGCTTCTTTTAATAACTTATTTTTAATTGTTAATCTTTCATCTTTAATACTAATTCCCCTTCCAGCCAGACTTGTTCAACCAGAGGGCGGGTGTAGGCATAGGGGATGTAGGCAATCGAGGGGATAGACTTGGTGAGCTGCAGGTTGGCTTTCTTGCCCACGGCGATGGAGCCGTAGTCGGTGCTAAGGCCCATGGCGGCGGCACCGTTGAGTGTGGCGGCGAGCAGGGCCTCTTCGGGCAGCAGCCGCATCTGTATGCACGCCAGTGATACCACAAACTTCATATCGAGCGACGGGGTGCTGCCGGGATTGCAGTCGCTGGCCAGTGCGATGGGCAGTCCGCTGTCTATCATCTTGCGGCCCTGGCCGTAGGGCATGCGTAGGAAAAATGAGGTGCCGGGCAGCAGGGTGGGCATGGTGGCGCTTCCCTTGAGCAGGCGCAGGTCGTCGTCGCTGGCACTTTCCAGATGGTCTACCGAGAGGGCGCCGCAGGCCACGCCCACTTCCACACCGCCGCTCGAGGCGAGTTCGCAGGCATGTATCTTGGGCCGCATGCCATAGCGGGCTCCGGCCTCCAAGATGCGCCGCGTCTCTTCGGGGGTGAAGAACCCCTCGTCGCAGAACACGTCGATAAAGTCGGCCAGCTGCTCTTCGCCCACAGCGGGTATCATCTCGCTCACCAGCATGTCTACATAGTCGGCCTGCCGCCCTGTATAGGCGCGTCCCACCGCATGGGCACCGAGGAAGGTGCTTACTATCTTCACCCGTGAGGTCTGCTTCATGCGGCGAATCACCCGCAGCATTTTCAGCTCGTCGGCCGTGTTGAGTCCGTAGCCGCTCTTTATCTCCATGCAGCCGGTGCCGCAGGCCACCGCCTCGTGCAGCCGCTGCATGGCTTGCGTGTAGAGCTCGTCCTCGCTCATCTCATGCAGACGGTCGGCACTGTTCAGGATGCCGCCTCCGCGGCGTGCTATCTCGGCATAGGAGAGTCCGCATATTTTGTCGACAAACTCTCCCTCGCGCGGTCCGGCATACACCAGATGGGTGTGTGAGTCGCACCAGGCGGGCAGCACCGTGCCCTGTTGGGCGTCGTAGTGCAGCTCGGCCTCCGGAAGCTCAGCGCCCATTTGGCCGAAGCCGGCTATGCGGTCGTCTTCCATCAGCAGCCAGGCATTTTCCACAACCCCCAGTCGGCGCATGTCCTGTCCGGCGGCGCAGCGCCACTCTTTGGGCTGCACGCCGGCCAGGAAACGTATGTTGGTAATCAGGGTCTTCATTCGAGCGGGTATTTACGGAGAAACTCCACCGACTTGGCGATGTGCGGATACATCACCACATCGTGGTCGATAAACGGCACCTCCTTGCGGTAGGCGGCATGGATTTCCTCCAACAGAGGCGAGGTGTGCAGCGGACGGCGGAAGTCGAGCGCCTGGGCGGCGTTGAAGAGTTCGATGGCCAGCACGCGCTCCGTGTTCTCCATCACGCGCAGCAGTTTGGTGCCGGCGTTGGCGCCCATGCTCACATGGTCTTCCTGTCCCTGCGAGGTAGGTATGCTGTCGGCTGAGGAAGGCATGCAGAGCGTCTTGCTCTGGCTCACGATGGCGGCCGAGGTGTACTGGGTAATCATGAAACCGCTGTTCACACCCGGTGTGGCCACCAGGAAACTGGGCAGGCCGCGGGTGCCCGACACCAGTTTGTAAGTGCGACGTTCGGAGATGCTGCCCAGCTCGTTCATGGCGATGCACAGGAAGTCCATGGGCAGCGCTATAGGCTCACCGTGGAAGTTGCCGGCCGAGATGATGAGGTCTTCTTCGGGACAGATGGTGGGATTGTCGGTGGCCGCATTGATTTCGATGTCCACCACCGACTTCACATAAGAGAGCGTGTCTTTCACGGCCCCGTGCACCTGCGGTATGCAGCGGAAGGAGTAGGGGTCCTGCACATGCGTCTTGGGGCGTGTTATCAGTTCGCTGCCTCGCAGCAGTTCGTTGATGCGCGCGGCAGTGGCAATCTGTCCCTTGTGGGGCCGCACCAGATGCACGGCCAGGTTGAACGGCTCCGGCCGACCGTCGTAGGCCTCGAGCGAGAGAGCGGCTATCACGTCGGCCCACTGGGTGATGCGCTTGGCCTGTATGAGCGACCACACGGCGAAGGCACTCATGTTCTGGGTGCCGTTGAGCAGGGCCAGTCCCTCTTTCGAGGCCAACTGTATGGGTTCCCATCCCATCTTGGCCAGTATCTCGGCACCCGTCATGTGCTGACCCTGATATTCCACCTCGCCCAGTCCCAGCAGCGGCAGGCACAGGTGGGCCAGGGGCACAAGGTCGCCGCTGGCACCTACAGAGCCCTGTTCATAGACGATGGGGCAGATGTCGTTGTTGAAGAAATCGATGAGCCGCTGCACGGTAATCAACTGGCAGCCGGAGTGGCCGTAGCTCAGCGACTGCACCTTGAGTAGCAGCATGATGCGCACCACCTCGCGGGGCACGGGTGTGCCCACGCCGCAGGCATGCGACATGACGAGGTTTTTCTGCAGCTCGGCCAGTTGGTCGTTGCCGATGCTGATGTTGCAGAGCGAGCCGAATCCGGTGGTCACGCCATAGATGGGCGCCTCGCTTTCGGCTATCTTGTGGTCCAGGTATTCGCGGCAGCTCAGGATGCTCTTCTTGGCCTCGTCGCCCAGTTCCAGCCGGTAGCCTTCGTTGATGATGCGGTCTATTTTGTCCTGTGTCAGGTGCCCCGCACTGATATAATGTGTCTTCGTCATAGTATGGCTGATGTATGTGTTAGTGTTTGGTGGCTATTCGGCCAGTGCGCTCTCGATGACGGCGTCGTCGGCCATCTGCGGCAAGGTGACGGTGAGTCCCGGTGTGCGCTGCATCTCGCGCCGTATGGCGTCGATGGAGCCCTGGTTGCGGGCCCAGCTGCGGCGGGCGATGCCGTTGTTCACATCCCACAGCAGCATCTCGCGCACGCGGCGGTCGCTCTCTTCGGTGCCGTCCACCACCATGCCGAATCCTCCGTTTATCACTTCGCCCCAGCCTACGCCGCCGCCGTTGTGCAGCGACACCCAGGTGGCACCCCGGAAAGCATCGCCAATCACGTTCTGTACGGCCATGTCGGCGCAGAACTGCGAGCCGTCGTAGATGTTGCTGGTCTCACGGAAGGGGGAGTCGGTGCCCGACACGTCGTGGTGGTCGCGTCCCAGCACCACAGGAGCCTTCAGGCGTCCTTCACGTATGGCCTGGTTGAATCCCAGCGCTATCTTGGTGCGGCCCTCGGCGTCGGCATAGAGAATACGGGCCTGCGAACCCACCACCAGGTGGTTGCGGCCGGCCTCCTTTATCCAGTGTATGTTGTCGTCGAGTTGTCCGATGATGTCGGGGGTGGCGGTGCGCCGTATCTCCTCCAGCACCTCCACGGCTATGCGGTCGGTCTCGGCCAGGTCGGCGGGGTCGCAGGAGGTGCACACCCAGCGGAAGGGTCCGAATCCATAGTCGAAGAACATCGGTCCCATGATATCCTGCACATACGAGGGATAGCGGAAGCGTCCGTCGGGCAGCAGGATGTCGGCGCCGGCGCGGCTTGACTCAAGGAGGAAAGCGTTGCCGTAGTCGAAGAAGTACATGCCGCGCTCGGTGAGCCGGTTGATGGCGGCCACCTGACGGCGCAGCGAGGCCTGCACGCAGGCTTTGAACTGCTCTGGCTCGTCGGCCATCATGCGTTTCGACTCCTCGAGGGTTAGTCCCACGGGATAGTAGCCGCCGGCCCACGGGTTGTGCAGCGAGGTCTGGTCGCTGCCCAGGTCCACACGGATGTCCTCGTCGGCAAGGCGCTCCCACAGGTCCACCACGTTGCCCACATAGGCCATCGACACGGTGCGTTTTTCTGCCACCGCCTTTCGTACGGCGGGTATCAGTTCGTCCAGGTCATGGTGCATCTCGTCTACCCATCCCTGCTCATAGCGTTTCTCGGCGGCCTTGGGGTTGATTTCGGCCACCACGCTCACCACACCGGCTATGTTGCCGGCCTTGGGCTGTGCGCCCGACATGCCGCCCAGTCCGGCCGTCACGAAGAGCATGCCGTGGGGGTCGGTCTGTCCCTCTTTGTAGCGTTTGCGGGCAGCGTTGAGCACGGTGATAGTGGTGCCGTGCACGATGCCCTGCGGTCCGATGTACATATACGAGCCGGCCGTCATCTGTCCGTACTGGCTCACGCCGAGGGCGTTCATGCGCTCCCAGTCGTCGGGTTTCGAGTAGTTGGGTATCACCATGCCGTTGGTCACCACCACGCGCGGTGCGCCGGGGTGTGAGGGGAAGAGCCCCAGCGGATGTCCGGAGTACATCACGAGTGTCTGCTCGTCGGTCATCTCGCTCAGATATTTCATCGTGAGCCGGTATTGTGCCCAGTTCTGGAAGATGGCGCCGTTGCCGCCGTAGATGATGAGCTCGTGTGGATGCTGTGCCACACGCGGGTCGAGGTTGTTCTGTATCATCAGCATGATGGCGGCCGCCTGGCGCGAGCGGTGCGGATACTCGTCGATGGGCCTGGCGTAGATGTCGTAGTCGGGGCGGTAGCGGTACATGTAGATGCGGCCGTAGCGGTGCAACTCCTCGGCAAACTCCGGTGCCAGTTGTGCGTGCAGGTGCTGGGGGAAGTAGCGCAGCGCGTTGCGCAGGGCCAGCCGTTTCTCGGCCGGTGTGAGGATGTCCTTGCGCTTGGGAGCATGGTTGATGTCGGGGTCGTAGGCCTTGGCCTTGGGCAGAGTATTGGGAATACCCGCTCTTATCTCATTCTGAAAAGCTTCGTTTGTCATGGCAGGATGGGGTTTTATTGTGCGTTGATTACATTCTCTACGATGGCCATAATCTGGCGTTCCTCCTCGTCGGCCCGGCGCATCAGCTGTTCGGCTTCACCAATCAGCTGGGTGGCTTTTTCGCGGTCTTTCAGCGAGGCGGCGTTGATTTTCACGTTCAGTCCGGCGCCCAGCACGGCGGCGCGGGCAGCCAGGGCGCCCACACCGGCGTCGCTCACACTGTTGGGGTTGCCGGTCTCGGCCATGGCGCGGCACAAGGCGAACACCTGGCTGGCGGCCTGCATGGTGCGCAGGGGCACTTCGGCGGCATAGAGGGTGGCGGCCTGTATGGCGGCGGAGCGTGCGGCCTTGTCGGCCTCGGTCTGTTTGGGCATGCCGAAGGCCTCCATGATGCGGTTGAAGGCCTGGGTGTCTTCATCCACCAGTGCTATGAGCTGGCTCATGAGGGCCTGTCCGTTGTCGGCGTGGCGGGCAAATACCTCCCAGCGGTCGTCCCATCCGCGCTTGTGACTTGACAGGTTGGCCACCATGGTGCCCAGTGCGGCGCCCAGTGCGCCCATATAGGCGGCTATGGTGCCTCCGCCGGGGGCGGGACTCTCGCGCGAGGTCTCATAGGCGAAGTCCTTTACGGTCAGGTCGGCCAGGTTGCTGCCGTTCTGGTGGTTTTTTTCCAGCAGCATCTCTATCACTTTCTCCTCCGGGCGGAAAGGCCGCAGATCGGAGAGCCCGAGCGAGTGGATGGCGATGTCGATGATGTCTTTCTCGGGTATGCCGGTGGAGCGCTGCTGCTTTTCCAGGAAGTAGCGTCCCGCATCGATGAGGGTGCTCTTGGGAATGAGGCCCACTATTTCGGTGCCGGTGACGCGTATGCCGCGGTTCTGTGCGCAGCGGCACACCTCGTCGAAGGCCACATGCAGCGGTGTCTGCCTGATGTCGGTGATGTTCATCGACACCTGGGCGATGCCGTATTCGTCGATGAACCATCCAATGGCCTTCGTGCCTTTCAGGGTGCCGGGAAGCATGATGGGGTTGCCGTTGGCGTCTTTCAGCGGTTTGCCGGTGAGCAGATTGCCCTCGCGCTTGGGCCGTCCTTTCTCTCGCACATCGAAGGCGATGGCGTTGGCGCGGCGGGTGGACGTGGTGTTCAGGTTGAAGTTGACGGCTATTAGGAAATCGCGCGCGCCCACTGCGGTGGCACCTGTGCGGGCTATGTCGTCGTCCATGGGACGGGCGCCGAAGTCGGGCTCTTTGCCCGGTGTGGTCAGTTTCTCAGCCAGCGCCTCATACTCGCCCTCGCGGCACACGGCCAGGTTCTTCCGCTCGGGCTTCAGGGCTGCCGCCTCGTAGCAGTAGGTGGGTATGCGCAGCTCGTCGGCTATGCGGCGTGCCAGTGTGCGTGCCAGTTGGGCGCACTCTTCCAGGGTGATGCCGCTCACGGGTATCAGGGGCAGCACATCGGTAGCTCCCATGCGGGGATGGGCACCATGGTGCTGCCGCATGTCGATGACTTGTCCGGCCTTGCGCACTGCCCTGAAGGCGGCCTCCATGACGGGTTCGGGTTCTCCCACGAAAGTCACCACGGTGCGGTGAGTGGCCTCGCCGGGGTCCACATCGAGCAGGCTCACGCCTTTCACGCGCTCTATCTCATCGGTAATCTGTTTGATGACTGCAGGGTCGCGGCCCTCGCTGAAGTTGGGCACGCATTCGATAATTTGCTTTTTCATTGTGTTTTTATCGTATTATTTAGGTTATATGTCAAGTAGTGGTGTGTTCTGCTCATTCAGGTGAATCACCCGAAAAATAGCCTCAGAAGGCTTTATGCTGCAAAGTTAGTTTTTCTGCATAAAAACTGCAAATATTTTATATAAAAAATGTTGCTGAAAAAGAGTGGAGAATTGGTGGAAATGCACTATTTTTGTAAAACAAAAAGAAAAAATCATTTATTGCGTAAAAAATACGCAGAAAAATTTGCGGATTTCAAAATAAAACTCTACCTTTGCGTAAAAAATACGCAACATGACAATACAACACAGCATTTTAACTATGAGAAGAAGTAGACAACCATCTTGGTAATATCGTCGTTATAAGATGAAGGTAATGAAAAGAAATCGTTTCCGATATGCCGGATGAGCAATGTCAAACCTGTTTGAACATTGCCGTGGCAAGAAAAGGTCGGATGAAATCCAACCCATGAAACTGGCAAAAAATGGAAGATAAAAACAAATTATACACTTATGAGTATCCCCGTCCCGCAGTGACGACCGACTGTGTGGTATTTGGTTATGATTTAAAAGGAGGACTTTCGGTGTTGCTGATTGAACGCGGTGCCGACCCCTATAAGGGGCGATGGGCGTTTCCCGGCGGATTCTTGAATATGGACGAGAAGGCAGATGACGGTGCCGCCCGCGAACTGAAAGAGGAGACGGGGCTTGACGTGGACAAAGGTGCCCTGGAACAGTTGGGCTGTTTCTCCGATGTGGACCGCGACCCGCGCGGACGAGTCATCTCCATCGCCTTTTACGCCCTGGTGCAGAAAGCAGCTGTCAAAGGCAGCGACGATGCGAGGTGTGCGCAGTGGTTTCCCATCAGCAGCATCCCGCAACTGGCCTTCGACCATGAGAAGATTCTTCTCCAGGCACTCAAGCGCCTGAAAACGGCGCATCTCCGCCCCTTTTGAGAATGAATGGATGAATGATAGACCTTAGAATATACGATGAAAATGAGAGCAATCATACTCAACCAAGGTTCAGCTGTCTATAAAGCTGACAGGGATATCCCCAAACTGACAAGTCATTACAATGTACTTGTAAAGGTCTATTATGCAGGAATTTGCAGAACCGACATCGCCATAAGAAAAGGTGCCGTTCCTGCCAAAGAAGATGTCATACTTGGACATGAGTTTTGCGGGAAAATAGTCGGCTTTTTGAATGGAAAAGAAGAGATGGGCCATTGGCGAATAGGCGATGTGGTCAGTGCCAACCCTATGTCATTTGGCAGTAAGGGCGACAAAATGTGCGGCAAAGACTGCGACGGCGCATTTGCGGAGTATATTGCCGTTCCAAGCGGAGCGTTGGTATGCTTGCCACCCAGTCTGCTCTCACCTTACGGTGCCTTCCTGGAACCTGTCGCGGCAGCACTTGCCCCGTTGAAATATGTAAATGGGCTGACTTGCATATACGGCGGGAACAGAATAGCGGAACTGACCTGCCAGGTGGCCAGGGTGATGGGTAATCGCGACATTGAAAGAATAACCCGAACAGCCGACTTGCAGAAAGACCATTATGACTGCATTATAGAAACGGAGCCCTTTGATATCGATGCTTATGTCGATGCACTTAAACCCAATGGAGTGTTGGTGGTGAAATCCCGGTCCTATTCTCCCAGTTCTTTTACGGCAAATGCCATTGCCATGAAGGAGATATGCATACAAGGGGCACGATATGGTGACTTCAATGTGGCCAGCCATATTCTGACGGCAGCTGCCAACCATGTGACTGACACCCTCGATACGGACAAACTGTTTGGGAATATCTATGACCTTTCCCAATTTGAAACGGCCTTTGCAGAAGCAGAGCGTATAGGAAGTAAAAAGGTTTTCTTCAAAATATGTGCGGAATAGTAGGAATTCTCGACCGCGAGGCCATGCCGGATGCAGGCTGTCTGTCGGCAGCGCTCGACACGCTGAAACTACGCGGTCCCGACGACTGCGGCATGTGGCAATACCAAAACGTAGCCTTGGGCCACAGGCGATTGTCCATTGTCGGTGTGCGGCACGGACACCAACCCATCAGTTCTCTTGATGGAAGGGTGATCATTGTGGTCAATGGAGAGTTTTACGACTATAAAAGACTGAGACAGACGCTTTCTTCCGACTATGCCTTCCAGACCGATTCCGACAGCGAGCTGCTGATACCCCTCTATCTGAAGTATGGGCTCGAGGGTATGATGGAACACCTGAGAGGCGAGTTTGCCTTCATTCTGTATGACAAAAGGGAGCGCTTGCTGGTAGCAGGACGTGACCGCTTCGGCATCAAACCCTTGTGTTGGTGGGATGATGGCAGACGAGTGATTATAGCATCGAAAGCAAAAGCCATCCACGCCTGTGGTGTAAAGTCCGAATGGGATGAATACAGTCTGATGCAGGCACTGTCGATACAGTACCAACCAACAGACCGTACCTTTTTCAAGGGCGTACGGCAGTTGGAGCCTGGCCATCTGCTTGTATGGCAAGCCGGTTGCGGGAGGAAGGACATCACTTATTGGGACATAAACTATCCTTCCGGCTGCGATGAGGAGCAACTCACACCAAGAAGGGAGCAACAGTATGTGGAAGAGTTTCGCGCCTGCCTGCAGCAGGCCATTCAGCTGCGGCTTCAGGGCGATGTGCCGGTATGCTGTCATCTCAGTGGCGGGCTCGACTCCAGTTCCGTTGCAGGTATCCTGTCTGCCATGACCAGCGAGCCGGTACATTGTTTCTCTATTGTTTTCCCTCAGACGGGCGACGAATACGACGAGAATCTCTTCGCCACAGAGACCACCAGCCACTGCGGGGCTGTCTTGCACAGAATAGAAGTCAGCCAACACGACATTCTCCACTATCTTCCTGAAGCAGTCTTTCACAGTGAGGGACTGGCTGTAAACGGTCATCTGTCATGCAAATACCTCCTCAACAAGGCCATCCACGAGGCTGGGTTCAAAGTGGCGCTGACTGGCGAAGGTGCCGACGAATGCCTGGCCGGCTATCCCCACCTGCGAAAAGATCTTTTCTCCATGTTGCCGGCAGAAGAAAAAGAAGCACTTACCAGCCAACTCTACCAAACGAATCTTGCCATAACGGGAACGGAAATCGCAGTAGGCGATACGCTCAGTTGTGACAAGATGGCCGAACGGCTGGGCTTTGTCCCGTCGTTTCTGGCAGCCAAGGCCAGCATAGGACACAAAATGTACCGGTTGCTCCATCCTGACATGCTCCGCAGTTGTGACAACTACGATTTCATGGACGAAATGGCCACACATCACCGGATAGAGACCAAACTTCGGAATGTGCATCCCGTAAACAAGTCACTCTATCTGTGGAATAAACATGCGCTCAGCAACTATATACTCGGCACGCTCGGCGATGGCTGTGAGATGTCGGCCTCGGTTGAGGGACGGCTGCCTTTCCTCGACCACAAACTTTTTGAGTATGCGGCCCAACTGCCCATGCAGATGAAGATCAAGAACTATATCAACGAGAAGTATGTGCTCAAGGAAGCAGCTCGCCCATACATTACAGACCGCATCTATCGAAGACAGAAACATCCGTTCCAAGCACCTCCGTTGACCCGATATTTCAGCAAGTCTGAGTATGAAAGAATTTACGATGAGCTGACATCCGACAGTCTGATGGGAACAGGCATCTATAACAGAACCGCTGTTACGAACCTGCTTGTATCTCTTCCCTCCATGAGTGTGTTGGAGCAGACCGCCTACGAGCCTGTGTTGATGCTTATGCTGACTATTTATTATATGAATCAAAAACTAATGAACTGAAACGATGAAAACGGGCAAGAACGACAAATGGTGGATAGACTTCTTTCAGAGCGACTTTACAGAGGTGGTGCTCAACCAGCAGGCAGCAGAGACAGTGCACTTCATGCAACAGATAGGACAGTTGCTTCCGGGGATGAAAGTTTTTGACCAGTGCTGCGGCAAGGGCTACCTGTCGCATGAACTGGATAAGGCGGGGCTGGAGGTCACGGGCATCGACATCTCCACGCCTTATATAGAATATGCGAAGAAACATCTCGCTTCTGCCCACGCCGAATTTGTGTTGGGTGATGCGGAGACATTCCTCCGTCCAGAGCAATACGACATCTGCATCAATTGGAATACCAGTTTCGGCTATCACGAGGATGATGACCTTAATGAAAAGATGCTGCTCGCGTTTAGCAACAACCTGAAGCCTGGCGGGCAGTTCTTCTTCTCCACCATGAATCCACTGTTCATCAACAAGCATTTCCAGCGGTTCATTGTCAAGCAGGTGCCTTCGGCCGATAGTACCATCATTACAATACGAGAGAGCTGGATAGAAAATGGCATGATGAAATCAGATTGGCTTATAGTTTATCCCGATGGTCACCGTGAAACGGCTTTCGGACAGACAAAACTATACAGCGTAGAACAATTCCGGGCCATGTTTCTGCGTTATGGACTGATGGTAGAACAGGTTTATGGTGATATAGCTCTTTCACCCTACGATGAAGACCATCCAAGCATGATATTATATGGACATAAACAGCGATGACATACTTGCCGTGCTGCACGGAATCTGCGAGGCTTATCCCCATCATGCCGCCGTGGCGGAAGGAGACAACAGCGTGCTCACCTATCAGCAACTTTGGCGGCAAGCCCTGCAGGTGGCAGAATACATCAACCGGCACAGTGGGTGCAATTGCTTCGTAGGAATCCATCTGCCCAAATCTACAGCCTATATCGTCAGCATGATAGGTTGCTGGATGGCGGGGAAAGCATTTGTCCCTATAGGCACTGATTTGCCTCCATCCCGCCGGAAATTCATTTCCGGCCATGCCGATATCACGCTTTGTATAGACGAGGATACCTTTTGCGACGCCATGTCGTGCCCCATGGCAGCTACCATAGCCCCGTGTCGGCCCGACAATCCAGCCTATATCATCTACAGTTCTGGAACAACGGGCAAGCCCAAAGGCATTCTGGTGGGGCATTCCGGACTCTGCAACCTGGCCCGGTGCCAACGCCAGGCCTTTTGTGTGAATCATGATTCGCGTTACCTGTTCTTCCTGTCTGTCAACTTCGATGCTTCCATCTCCGATATCCTCGTTACCTTGACATCTGGCGCCACCCTTGTCATAGAACCAGTGCAAGGGGAAAAACTGTCGGCCATGTTGTTTGAGGTGGTGAGAAAGCATGGCGTGACACATACCGACATTCCTCCTTCACTATTGCGGATGCTGAGTCCGGAGAAATGCCCTGACTGTCTGCAGACCATTGTCATTGGCGGTGAACCGGCCGACATAGAAACCGTGAGACGCTGGAGCCGCCGACTCAGACTGATAAATGTCTACGGCCCAACAGAGGCAACCGTCTGTACCAGCCTATGCCAGTGTGACACTCAATGGGACTCCCCCCTTTTGGGCGACGTCATCGATGGAACGCATTATTACGTGTATTCAAACGGGCGGTTGGATGCAGAGGATGGCGAGTTGTGGATTTCAGGTGTCGGCTTAGCCATAGGCTACTACAAGGACGAAGAACTGACGCGGAGGAAGTTTCCTGTCGTCGACGGCAAGCGTTATTACAGGACATCAGACCATGTGCGCATCAACCGCAACGGCAAGTTGGAGTTTGTCGGAAGGCTGGACCGTCAGGTGAAGATACGTGGACAACTTGTTGAACTGGAAGAGATTGAGCAGGTGCTCCGCTGTGTCAGGAATGTCGGTAAGGTGGCTGTCGTCAAGAGACCCGTCGGCCCGTCGAACACAAAAAACGTTCTTGTAGCCTTTATACAGCCCGTGGACAACCGGGTAGCCTTGGGCGATATGGAACAACAGCTTCGGCTTTGTTGCAAGCACCATCTTCCCCAATGGATGGTTCCTACTTTCATTGAGTTGGTCAGATCCATGCCGCTCACCCCATCAGGGAAAACAGACCTGCAGGCTCTTCTCACTATCCCGCTCAAGTGCTCTCAGGCAGCACAGTCAGCCTATCAATATGCTTCAAAAGAGGAAGAAACCATCGCGCATGTGATGTCAGACATCCTCAAACTTCCATCCTTTGGCCCAGACGAAGATTTTTTCCAGTGCGGCGGTGATTCGCTCGACACCATCCTGTTGATAGCAAAGTTACAGCAGTTGGGCATAGTTGTTACGGCCGACGAAATTCATCAGTGTCCTACCCCGCGACAGTTGGCCCGGATGGGCATTGAAAGCACCTCTATGTGCACACACTCCTCCCATCTTGAGGGTGAGTGGCAGTACTCCTGCCACCCCGGCATGCCTAAGCCCGCTGACACTGCGGCAAGCACAATGCTTGTGACGGGGGCAACCGGCTTTCTGGGTTCACACTTGCTTGGTGAATTATTGGCCAGGGAGCAGGGCGAAAAGATAAGGTGCCTGGTAAGATGCACGTCGCCCGAAAACGGAAAAGAAAGAATCAGAGAAACCTTTCTCAGATATGGTCTCGACCCCCGTTCACTGATGAACGTAGAGATAGTTTGTGGCGACATCACCCAACCTTGCCTTGGTCTTTCAACAGATGTCTACAGGCGGCTTTCTGAAGAAGTGACCACTGTGCTCCACTGCGCAGCCGTTGTCAATATGCTGGCAAATTATGACATGCTGAAGGAAGCCAATGTCACCGGCACAAGAAACATCATCGATTTCTGCCTGACGGGTGCCAAGAAAACACTGCACTATGCTTCCACGCTTTCTGTCTTCGTATCCACCGACAGGAATAGTGGTACGGTGTATGAGAACGACGATTTGAGTATCGCAACCAACATTTATGGGGGATATGGACAGACAAAATTCGTGGCCGAGAAGATGGTTCAGTCCCTTCGTCCCGATGGGTGTGATGTGTTCATCTATCGTTATGGCCTGCTGTGCGGCGACACCATTCAGGGCAAGTCAGCTTCTAAAGATTTTCTCGGCATGTTCTTGCGGGGAGCGGGGACAGTGGGCGTGCTTCCCTATGATGCGTCGGATGCAATGGCAGTGGACATCACGCCCATCGATGAGGCGGTACATGCCGTGGCAGACATCATAAGCCGCAACCGACCGGGTGTTTATCATATCGCGTCGGAAATGCCGTTGAAATATAACGACCTTTGCATGGTCATGAAGGAAAAAGGCCTCATCAGCGGCACTATAGCCTATGAAGAATGGCAGAAGAAGGCCGGCCATTTTGCCGGCCACCCCGATGTGCAGGCTCTGCGCATGGCAATTTGCCGGATGGACCCAGCGCTTTTCAAGCAGATGAGGTATATGGACCTGTTTCAAACTACAGGCATCCGGTTCGATATGACCAATACCCATGCCTGTACTTCAATACGGTGCCAACCGGATAAAGAACTTATCAAACTATATATCAGCCAGTCTTATGAAGCATTATAATACGGGTTTTGTATTGGGCAAGTTTTGCCCGTTGCACAGAGGACACATGCTGCTCATCCAACGCGCACTCGATGCCAGCGACATCGTTTATGTTGTCGTCGACAACATCATGGATGATGTGATACCCGTTGAGCGGCGCATAAAATGGGTGAAGCAACAATATCCGTCAGCCATAGTGCTGACACAAAACCACCCCCTTCCGCAGGACCCCTCGGAGACCCCTCGCTTTTGGGATATCTGGCGCGAGGAATTGTTGCGCCTGCTCCCGCGTCCTGTCGATGCGGTCTTTGCCTCAGAGCAATACGGGGCGCGGTTGGCAAAAGAACTGTCGGCAGATTTCGTGATGGTGGATTCTGACAGGTCCACCGTTCCAGTCTCAGCTACACAAATCCGTCAAGACCTCATAGGCCGGTGGCAATACTTGGCACCGGCAGCGCAGAACGATCTCCGTAAAACAATCTGCGTCTATGGTCCGGAATCGACGGGAAAATCAACACTGACCAAACAGCTTGCCGAACACTATCATGTGCCCTATGTGGAAGAGTACGCCAAGCAGGTAATCGATGCAAAGAACGGGGATATTTGTTATGACGACATGGAACGAATCGTGAGAGGGCATTTCAATGCAGTTGAGACGGCCTTGAAAGAACCCTCCCCGTTGGTATTTGTGGATACAGACGCCATCATCTCCAAACTATGGTCACAAGAACTGTTCGGTAAAGAGTCACCCCTCATTGAGGAATACATCGCCAGGCAGCATTTCAACCATTATCTGCTGCTTGATGTCGATCTGCCCTGGGTGGATGACATCCACCGCTATCGGCCGAAAGAAAGGGAATCTTTCTTTCGGAAGTGTGAAGACCAACTCGTGGCACGAGGATTGAGCTATACCGTGATTCGTGGTAAAAACGAATGTCGATTGGCAAATGCCGTGGCGTGTGTTGATGCTTTGCTGCACGATTGGTAGACAGCTGGCCCGTCATCGCTTGTTATGGCACAAAACGCTTGAAAACTTTTACGCTGCCGTCTGCACGCACCTCTCTCACTATCTGCAGTCCTTTTGTCTGGGGGGGGCAGGGCCGGCCGTCGGGAGTGAAGAAACGACTGCTTTCCTGCAGTTGCAGGGCTGTCTTTTCGATGCCCGCGGGTGTCTGTCCGTCATCGCTCACGAAGATGTCCTTGATGTAGATGGGCGATCCGCCGTACGACCAGAATCCTGCTATGTAGATATGGGCGGGGTCGAGCCGTTTCCCGTCACCGTTCACCATATTGTGCAAGTCGATAGTGATGCGGGTGTCGCTGTTGAAGTCTCTCATATAGGGGGTGGTCCAGTAGTTGTTCTCGTCGAACAACCGGAAGGAGGCTCCGCACGATTGTCTCTGCTTCAGTTCCACCACCAGGTATTTGAATGGCGACAGGTCGGCGCCGGTGGCATACTGCCATCCTCCGAAGCCATACTGTCCGGTGATGAGACATCCAGTCTCCTCATCGAAAGAGCCCTGCTCCCATATGCTGGGGTTGAACCATTCTTCCGTCAGTGAGAAGAGAGGCTCCTCGCGGATTACAGGTCCGTAGTCGTCGCTGTTGATGAGGTCGGAGAACTCTTGCGTGTTGTATTCCTTGAACCAGCGGTAGCAGGGTCTCGGACAGGCCTCGGGGTCGGTGAGGAAAGTGTTGCCGTCGGGAGCATCGTCATCATACCGAGCCAGCAGCTCTCCACCGGTGAAGAGGAGCCAACTCACATTGCACGTCTCATCGGCTATCCGCTTGAAATTGGCACCGAAGCCCTCCTTGCCGGCCTCGCCGGTGGTCGACTTTCCCCAGGAGGCATGGTAGCGCGAGGGCGCCCAGTCCATCTCGGTCACCACGATGGGTGCCATGGCAGCCACCGGTCCTATCTGCGCATCCCATCCCCGCTTGAAGTCGCGGTAGTTCACCACCACATCGTCATCGCCGTGGCCGCCGTTGTACCAGCCCGGGTAGCAGTGCACGGCATAGCCAATGTCGGTTCCCTCGATGGGATACTTGGCGAAACCGGCATATTGCGACTGCCATCCCAGTCCGGGCACCAGGATGATGTTGGTGGCCTGGTGGCGGATGGTGTCGGCGATGGGCTGGAAATACTGCTGCATCTCCTTGTCGCCGGCGCGCGAGCCGTCGCTGTGGTAGATGCCCACGGGCTCATTGGCCAGCTCGTAGAGAATGCGGTTGTTGTTCTTGAGGGTAGGGTGTCGGGCCACATAGCCCCACACCTTGAGGAGGTATTGCTGATAGGCATCGCCCACACTGATGCGTTCGGGGCAGACGCCCGGCGGCCGCATCACCACGTAGAGTCCCCTTGAGATAGCATATTCCGCCATCGGCACGAACACTTTGTCGAGGTAGGTCTTGAACCGTTCGAAGTTGAAAGCCGAGATATCGTTCTCGCCGGTGACGCTTGCTCCGGGATTGTTCGACCAATAGGGATCCATGTGCTGTCTGACGAAGGTCATTTCCCATCCGGCGTCGATGATGCCGTCGATGATGCCTTTGTTGTAGTTGAGGCAGCCCTCCACGTCGTAGTTGGTCCATTTGGAGCCCTGCTCATTGAACCACGGACTGAAAGTTTGCGCGAAGCCGTGCAGGATGACACGTTTCCCCTCGGAGGTGACGAAGTGAGTGCCTTCGATGTGCAGTTCGGGTATGAGTGCCTGCTGTGCCAGGATGTGTATGCCGACGGTCAAGACCAGTGCGGCAGTCAGGAAGAATCTTTTCATTTTTCTAGTTTTTGCGCTGCAAAGGTAGGCATATCTGCAGGAAACAGTGTTGCGCATTGTTTCACATACTTCATGAAAAGGAACATTGCCTGGTGTTGAGGCCTGTAATGGGGAAGCCCGTGCGGCCGCCTTAATGCTCAAGGGTGGCAGCCGCCTCTTTCTGTGCCTTGCTGTTGATGAGCCGGATGATGAGGTTGGAGGTTTTCTTGCCCACCACACTGCTGCCGGCCGCCACGATGGCGGGTACCGTGGCGAGCGACTCCTTCATGGCCTCCCATTTCACCGCCCGCTTGTTGCGTATGCCGGTGAGTGCCTGCTCACCCTGCTGCAAGTAGGTGCGGGTGATGTAGCCGATGCGCAGTGTCATCAGGGCATTCACGGTGCCGTCGAGTGCGGAGCCCACCACCACACCGGGTATTTTGATGCGCCGAAGGATGGAGTAGATGGAGAGACCCTCGGTGTCGGTCATCTGTGCGTCAAACCCGATGTCGTCGGGGTCTACGTTCACCGCATCGGCGTCGGCGGCATCGCCGGCCACCGCATCGCCCACCGAATCGGCACTGTCGCTGTGCAGGTCGCCGAAGTCGAACGGTGCTACGGCGGCCGTCTTCATCAGCGCCTCCGACATGGCATAGGTAATCAGCGCCGTGGTCAGGATGTCGCGGTATATTTTGAAGAGCTGCCGGTTGTTGGGCCGGAATCCGGATGCCAGCACCAAGCTTTCAATCATCTTGTAGTTGAGCCACATCACGCTGAGGGTGTCGAAGCGGCTGTTTTGCGATACGGCCGTTATCATGAATACCGTCTTGGCCCACTCCCTGATTTGTCCGTTGATGCCCAGGATGCCGTGGCTCTTGTCGCCGTCGTAGCGCAGGGCCACCTCCTGCCGCACCACCTGCAGCAGTTGGGCCCGACTGCCCGAGGCATGGAGCAGATTGTTTTCGAGCGTTTGCCTATGCTCCTTGCGCAACTGTGCGTCTTCTATGAATCCGCAGTGGCCGGCCAGTCGTTTGCCGTAGTCTTTCAACTGTTCCTCGGTGGCCTCTTCGTCGACAGCCAGTGCCGGGAAGGCCGGTGTGTGGTGTATGCGCCACAGGGGCAGCAGCACGAAGTAGGCCAGCACTCCGCCGATAAGTCCGTAGAACACCCATTCCATCCACCACAGATGGCTGACGGCGGCTATTTTCTCTCCCACGATGATGATGTTGCCCGTGACCATCAGGGCCAGCAGCCCCAGGAAGAGGCAAACGATGATGATAAGATTGCGTTTCATATCTGCAGGATTGTTTTTTGCAATGCTTCTTTCAGTTTCTCCAACTCCAGAGTCTCCTCGTCAAAGGCTTCTTTGTCGGCGATGATGTCGTTGAGTACGGTGTCGCGGCTCTGCTGCCAGTAGCGGAGGCAGGTCTCGCCATAATCGGCGGCCGCACTCTCCAGACACAGGTTCACCTGGTCGAGCAGGGGTTTCACAGCACCGCCTTCCTTGGCGATATACCCTTCTGTATGGCCGGAGTCGCCCGCTGCCGATCCGGCCAGGCTTTCGGCCGTCTTGTTGATGTAGCTTACCACATCCTCGGCCGAGTGTCCGCCGAAACGGGCCACAATCATGGGTATCATGGTCTTGTAGGGGATGAGAAGCCTCAGGTCGATACCCTCAGAGAGCGAAACCGACGGAATCGTATCAAGAGCGATGCGCTCGATATCGATTTTCGCTGGTTGCGCGCCGCAAGCTACCACCGCCTCCTTGATATCGCCGATGCGGCTTTTGCAGGCCAGGTAGAGCGCCTCTTCTTTTTGGTCGAGCGACAGCACCCTGCCCAGCGAGGCGGCGATGCTGTTCTCGCATTCGGCGATGAAATCTTCCACGATGCCCCTTGCGGCGGCGTTTCCCGTATGGTTGTTGCTGGTATCGACGAGGGCAATGCGCCGCCGTGCCTCATCGCGCACAATGGCGTTGAGCACCGCATAGTCTACCGTCACCGGTGGCAGACAGGAAAGAAGGTCGGGCGCACCCGCGGTCTTGGCAAACTCGCTCTCGGCATGCTTGTAGCGCTCTGCGAGCAGTGAGCGGCGGGCGGTTTCCTGGTCTATGGCGGCCAGGGTTTTCTCTATCTGCTGTCGGGTGCGGCTCAGGCACACATGCAGCCGCATGGCATCGCGCCGGTTTATCACGCGGTCGTAGAGCACCCCCTCTATCCGCTCGTATTCGGCTGTTTCACGGGCCAGTGCCGGGGTGGCGGCATAGGCCGGCTTGCGTCCGTCGTGCACCATGCCCAGGTTGATGCTGAAGCATTGGCGCTCGTCGATGTTGAAACCCTGTTTGCGTATTTCGTTGATGGCAAACTCCTTCTGGTCTTGTGCTGTGGCGGCCCGTTCCGCTTCCGGCCGCCACCACGACGAGTCGAACACATTGTGAATCAGGCACACCGGCACATCCTTGTTGTTGTCGGCCAGCTTTTTGAGAAACTGTCCCGACACCTTCGAGATGGCCGAATTGGAGCTTTGCACGAAGATAATCAGGTCGGCGCGCTGTGCGATGGTGTCGTATACGGGATTGTCGATGTTGGCATACTCGCCGTCGAAGCCCGGCATGTCGATGATGAACACATCCTGCTTCATCAGTTTGCCGCCCGGGGTGGTGATGGAGGTGAGCAGCGTTTCCGACGAGAGACTCTCTTTCAGTCCGAGTTCCACCTTTTCCTTGATGTTTTCAGGTGTAAGGTCGAACTGGCTCTTCTTGATGCTGTGGAGCGAGGCCTCCTTCTCTATGCCGCGCAGGGTGTCGATGATGGCGTCGATTTGTTCCACCCGGTTGGTGGGTTCCTCGCTGGTGAACACGGTTATTCGGCACTCCTCGCCGGCTCGTCGCTGCGAGATGATGGAGGGGCGCACCGTGCATTCCAGAAAATGGGTGGGACTGACGTAGGCATTGGCTATTAAGTTGACCAATGTGCTCTTGCCCGACTTCACCGGCCCCACCACAAGCACGATGAACGAACCGTTCTCATACTCTCTGGAACGGTTTTCTGCCTTGGTGAGTTGGGCCATGACGGGTGCGATATGGCCGATGGTCTTATTGTATTCACCGGCGAGGCGTGTGATTTCCCGGCTCACGATGGCACTCTTGTTGAGCAACCTGTTTTCTTCTTGTGTCATGGTGAAGGAGGTTAAGGGCTGAAAAAAGAGAATATCTGTTTATCCCAGTTGAAGAGCGGCATTGTCTTGCTGGGTGGTAGTGAAGACTTCCAGCAGCATGGGCCGCTCCTGTCCGTCGGAGAGCAGGGCGTCGATGCCCTGTTTGGCGCTTGTCATGTCGTGGGCCTGCTGATAGCCGATGCCCCACTGTGCGCAGATGCCCTGTGCCGTGGCATGGTGGGCACCTGAAATCACGGTGCTGGCGGCAGGACTGGCCTCCAGACCCGGCAGCCGGCTGAAAATGCCTCCACAGCCGTTGTTGAGCAGTAGGAGGCGGAGTCGGCCGTCCAATAATTCGGGCCAAAGCGCATTCTGGTCGTAGAAGAAACTGAGGTCGCCGGTCACACAGAGCACCTTGTCGGGGCAGGCCAAGGAAAAACCGGCGGCCGTGGAAATGCTTCCCTCTATGCCGTTCACGCCGCGGTTGCACCAGATGTGGTGGCGGGCATAGCGGATGCCCAGCCTGACGGCCGAACTATTGGCGTAGTGGGTCTGCCAGCCGATGCCGGAGCCTAATTGCTGCTCCAGATACTGCACCACGGCGGCTTGCGAGTAAGGTAAGGTTTGGTTATTCAGCTGTGCGGCCACCTGCTTCTCGGTTGTCTGCCACAGGTGTGAAAAGCGGGTCTGCTCATCGGAGTCGTTTCCGCTGTCGCAACAAAACTCTTCGGCCATACGGCGCAGCACGACAGCAGGTGCGCCCTCTATGAGTGCTGTGAGATGCTCGAAGGTGTCGGGCATGCTGCCGTCGGTCTCCACGCGCCACTGCTCGCTGTCGTTCAGTGTTCTCAGATAGCGTTTCAGGGGTTTGCTGACCAGTGTGCCGCCCAGATAGATAATCAGGTCGGGTCGGGCCTCGGGCACTGTGCTGAGTCGGGCCGCCACCTCGTCGGGATGGGCCACACCGCCCTCCACGCCGCTCAGTGCCTCGTGCACAATTACTGCCTCCTGGCCTATGCGGCGCATTACGTCGGGCTTCAACCGGTGGGGCGGCATTTGTCCCACTACCACCATCCGGCGGCGCGCCTGCCGCCAGCGTTCGGCCAGCGGGGTGAGGTCGGGAGCGGCTTGTCGGGCGGAGAGGCAGTCGACGATGCGCTCATGGGGCAGTTGTGGTGTGTTGAAGCCGAAGAGCGGTTCGCTCAGCGGCACATTGATATGCACGGGGCCGCAGCCGCCGCGCCACAGGGCGGTGAGCGCCTCGTTGATGAGGCGGTTGGTATGCCAGTGCCCTTCTTCGTCATCGCGTTCTGGCAGTGAGACGGCGCAACGTACCCATCCGCGCAGCGCATCGGGCTGAGGCAGGGTCTGTCCGTCGAGTTGTCCTATCCATGCACCCGGCCGGTCGGCCGATATCACCACCACCGGCACATGTTGGAAAGCGGCCTCCACCACGGCGGGCAGCACGCCCAGCAGTGCGGAGCCCGATGTCACGCACACGGCCGCCGCCTCTCCGGTGGCCTGTGCCAGTCCGAGGGCATAGAAGCCGGCACTGCGCTCATCGGTCACCCCGTAGCACTGTATGTGCGGGCACTGCTCCAGGTTGTGCACGATAGGAGCGTTGCGGCTGCCCGGACACACCACCACATGGCTCACTCCGTGGTTCACGAGCAGGGCGGTCAGGATGTTTACGCTGGGATGGTCGGAATACATGGTCGGGATTGATACGAATTCTTTCTTATTCTTCCAGAAGAGCCCTCATGGTGTGCAGTTTGGCTTCGGTTTCATCCCATTCCTGCTTCATCACGCTGTCGGCCAGCAGACCGCCGCCGGCGAAGAGGCTGTAGCCGTCGCTGTCGATGCGCATGCAGCGCAGGCTCACATAGAGATGGGTGCCGGTCTCAGGGTAGAGCGGACCGGCAAAACCGCTGTAGTAGCTGCGAGAGGCATACTCATTGCGCAGGATGAAGTCGCGTGCCGCATCTTTGGGCACACCGCACACTGCAGGGGTGGGGTAGAGCGTCTGCAACAGGTCGCCCAGGTGGCTGCAGTCGGGCAGTGTGAAGGCGAAGTCGCTGCGCAGGTGCACCAGGTCGCCGGCCCGCATGGTGTAGGGGCCGTGCTCGTGGAGCGAGGAGGCATAACGTTCTAGACATTCGGTGATGTAGGTCGACACGAAGCGCTGCTCCTGGATGTCCTTGATGCCCCACCGTATGTCGGGATTGCTGTGGGCGGGTGTGCTGTGCCCCTCAATGGAGGGCGGCACATCGAAGTTGAGCTGCTGCCCGGTGAGCCGCATGGTGCCGGCCAGCGACATGGTGCTCCATTCCTTCTCTTTGCCGCTCAGCAGTATCTCGGGCGTGGACATGAGCCAGGTCCCGCCGCGGCGGGTCGATATCAGTGCGATAAAGAGTCGCGGATAGGCCTGACAGGCTTTTAGGAACAGTTGCAGGGGGGAGAGACCGGCCTTGAGTGGCTCGCGTGCCTGCCGTGCCAGCACTATCTTGGAGAACTCACCCTGCTGGATGTGCGAGTGGAAATTGGCGAAATCGATGGTGTAGTGGCGCAGGTCGCCCTGCAACGGCCGTTCGGTGGCGGGCCGTCCATGGGTATGGGCGCCGATGAAGGCGGCCACGCTGCTTCCGGCGGTCAGTTGGAGGACGGGCAGTGTCTCCGTCATGTCGGGCTGCAGCAACAGGTAGGGATGCTGCTTGTCGGCGCTGAAAGGTGCCATTACAAAACCCTCGCGTCCGTTGAGCGAGGCGCAGGAGGGCAGTTCGTCGGGTTCGCCCGTGGTCTGGGCCATAAAAGTGGCCTCTTGGCTGTAAGGCAGCCGGTAGAGAGCGTAGGCTGGCATGGTATTATTCCTCAGTTGTTTTCTTGGGAGTGATGATATAGTTGGTCACCTGGACGGTGCTGATGAGCTCGCCGGCGGTGTTGGTGATGTCGACGCACCACACATGCAGCTGGCGTCCTTTCTGCACCAGACGGGCGGTGGCGGTCACGGTGTCGCCCTCGGAGACGGCCTTCACATGACTTCCGCTCACGCAGATGCCCACGCAGATGCGTCCCTCGCAGAGTGCCGATGAGCCTACACCGGCCACATTCTCGGCCAGTGCAAGCGAAGCTCCTCCGCTCAGAAAGCCGAAGGGCTGTCGGTTGCGTTCGTCCACCTTCATGCGTGCCACGCAGATGTCAGGCTCGGGTGTGGAGATGAATTCCATTCCCAGGGCGGTGGAGAGGTTGGGCTGCCGCTCCACCATGTCTCTTATTTTATCTACATTCATGTCTTGTTTCTCTTGTTGTTGCTAATTTGTTTCTGTATGGTTGTGATTGCGGTCATTCCATGTGGCGGGTGTCCCACCGCAGCACTTTCGTGTCGTAGGTCATGTAGAGCATGCTACCTTGCAGCCGTATCCGCTCCGGGTCGATAGTGAGGTGTGCCTTGGGCAAGCCGCTCTCATGCACTATCCAGTAGTCGGGCTGTTGTCCGTCCTCATCGGGGAAGTAACCCGTGAGCACATTGTTGTTCCACCGCGCCATGGGCCAATATACGTTTTCAGCCTGGTAGTCGTCTTTTATTTTCAAATCACGCCCCACCACCAGCATCTTCCCCTTGTCGGTGGTCACAATGCAGTGGTCCAAGTCGTAGTGCAGGGGGGTGAGCACCTCATCGTTCTTACGGAAGGCGTAGAGCGTATCGGTGGGCATGGAGGTCAGTTGGCCGTAGGCCTTGCTGTCCCATGGTTTGATGTTCACCACCGAGTCGTTGAGCAGCTGGTAGGCCAGTCCGTCGTCGAACATCAGGAAGGCCCCCTGCGGTGTGATGCAGGCGCGCTCAATGTTGTCTTTTTTCATGGAGAGTTGGCAGAACGACAGTTGCTCTCCGGTTTCTGCGTCGAAGGAAGCGAGGAAGGGCCTTCCCGATTTCTTTACCGTCTGACCGCCCAGCAGGGCGAATCCGTAGTTGAGCATGTAGATGTGCTGCTTGTCGTGGAAGAGTCTGGAGAACGACGCTGTCCGGGGCGGGAATTCGTACCCCCATATTTTCTCGGCATTGGCGTCGAGACAAAGCAGACTGTCGCGGTCGGCCACGTAGTAGCGTCCCTCATGGTGCACCACATTGGAGCAGGTGCGCGAGAGTGTGGTGCTCTGAACATAGGGCACATAGTAGGGCGTATAATAATGCATCCCGGCCATGGCACCCATAGCGCCCATGGCCACACCCTGCAGCAGTCCCATGCCGATTTGTGCGAGAACGGCACTGCCGCTGGTCACACCGGTTTTCAGACTGTACTTGAGCATTCGGCCCGATTTCACGTCGATAAACTGCAGGTCGTCGGCCACCACGAGCAGGGTGGTGTCGTTCACGGTGGTCATGTCATCCCACCCCCAGTTGGTTGTATGTTTTACCTTGCCTTCCCAAAGCAGTTGGCCGGTGGAGATGCGGTAAGCCTGGACCTTCGAGCCTGTGGCGGTTTTATAGCCCAGCACAATGTCGAGCGAGTCGCTTACTAGCAGGGCCTGCAGCTTGATGTCCCATCGCTTCTTTCCGTTTTCGTAGTCGAGCAGGCACAGATGGCTGTCGCCGGTTTTGGCGAAGAGCACGCCGTGGCGTGTCAGACTGATGTCGAAGAGCCGGCTGATGGCCCTGCGGCGCTGCTGGTCGGTCAGCTTTCCGTAGCCATAGAGCGTGGTGTTCAGGGGTATGCTCCATTTCACCTTGTCGGTATTTTGGTCATAAAGCATCAGTGTCCCTTTGTCCTCGTCTTCTTTGCGTGGCATGAGCAGCGCCATATAGCGGTTGTCGGGCGATACATAGATGTTGGCCGCTGCCGTAGGCAGACTGATGGCCGCAGCCGTCAGTTGCTCTCCGTCGGGGGTGGTGGCGAAGGTCAGCGTGTCAGTACCTGCGGCTGCCAGTTTCATGGCTGTCAGCCACAGCAGCAATATATGCAGCAGTTTCATGAAGTCTAACCCTCCTAAAAACTTTCCGTCTCTTATTTTTTGTCGTAGGCGTGCACGGGATAGTCGACGGTGTAGTGCAGTCCGCGGCATTCCTTGCGTTCTATGGCCCATCGTGTGATGAGGTATCCCACATTAATCATGTTGCGGAGCTCGCAGATGTCCTTGCTTGCCTTGACGCGTTTGAAGAGGGCCTCGGTCTCCTCATAGAGCATGTCGAGGCGGGTCCAGGCGCGTTTCAGTCGAAGGTCGCTGCGCACGATGCCCACATAGTTGCTCATTACCTCGCCCACTTCCTTCACGCTCTGCGTGATGAGCACATGCTCCTCATTGGTCATGGTGCCCTCGTCGTTCCACTCCGGTATCTTGTCGTTGAAGCTGTATTCATCGATGTGCTGCAGCGAGTGGCGTGCGGCAGCGTCGGCATAGACCACGGCCTCGATGAGCGAGTTGGAGGCCAGTCGGTTGCCGCCGTGCAGTCCTGTGCAGGAGCACTCGCCGATGGCGTAGAGGCGGTTGATGCTCGAGCATCCGTTCAGGTCTACCTTGATGCCGCCGCACATATAGTGTGCAGCGGGGCGCACCGGTATGTAGTCGGTCGTGATGTCGATGCCGATGGAGAGACATTTCTGGTAGATATTGGGGAAGTGGTGGCGGGTCTCGGCTGCATTCTTGTGGGTCACGTCCAGGCACACATGGTCTATGCCGTGTATCTTCATCTCCTTGTCGATGGCACGCGCCACGATGTCGCGTGGGGCGAGCGAGAGTCGCTCGTCGTATTTCTCCATGAACGACTCTCCGTTGGGCAGGCGCAGGATACCGCCGTAGCCGCGCATGGCCTCGGTGATGAGGTAGGCGGGGTGGCTCTCGCCGGGGTTGTAGAGGGCGGTGGGGTGGAACTGCACAAACTCCATGTCCTGCACGGTGCCCTTGGCGCGGTACACCATGGCCTCGCCGTCGCCGGTGGCTATCACGGGATTGGTGGTGGTCTGGTACACGGCGCCGCAGCCGCCGGTGCACATGAGCGTCACCTTGCTCAGGTAAGTGTCCACTTTCTGCGTGTCGGGGTTGAGCACATAGGCGCCGTAGCACTCTATGTCGGGGGTGCGTCGTGTCACCTCGATGCCCAGGTGGTGCTGGGTGATGATTTCCACGGCGAAGTGGTTTTCCTTGACCGTAATGTCGGGATTGGCACGTACGGCGGCCATCAGTCCGCGCTGTATCTCCGCGCCGGTGTCGTCGGCGTGGTGCAGGATGCGGAACTCTGAGTGTCCGCCCTCGCGGTGCAGGTCGAAGGAGCCGTCTTCTTTCTTGTCGAAGTTGACGCCCCACTGTACCAGTTCCTTTATCTGGCTGGGTGCGTTGCGCACCACCTGCTCCACAGCAGCGCGGTCGCTGATGTAGTCGCCGGCTATCATGGTGTCTTCGATGTGTTTGTCGAAGTTGTCCACGGCCAGGTTGGTCACTGATGCCACGCCGCCCTGTGCGAACGAAGTGTTGGCCTCGTCGAGCGATGTTTTGCAAATCATGCACACTTTGCCCTTGTGGGCGCGTGCTATTTTCAGCGCATAGCTCATGCCGGCCACTCCAGCGCCGATAATAAGGAAGTCATATTTGTATATCATAGTACGATGATGTATGTGTCGTTCTTGGAACGTGCAAATTTAAGCAATTATTGCGAAAACGTGTCGAACAGCACGGTTTTTTGCATTTTTTTGCGCATAGCAGTAGGGTGGGGTCAGAATCCGGTCCACGTCTGCCGCCACAGCTGGCGGGCCATCTCGTCCCATCTGAGGATGGTGGCGCCGAAGAAGTCGGCGGTGTAGCCGTTGAGCATCTGCTCCGCCTTCTTGGGGTCTTGCTGCTGCAGTTGCTGCCAGGTGTCGCTCACGAACGGCAGTTCGCGCTGCCCCTTCTCGATGAAGTAGTCGCGCAGCGGCTCCAGGGTCTTGCGGTAGGTCCCCCAGCGCACGGTGGCCAATCGGTTGGCCTTGCGGAAGTGCCAGAGGGCGGCGTCGTCGCGATCGGTGTGCTGTCCGCAGGTCTGCAGCAGCCGGGGCAGTTGGGTGGTGCCGCAGAAGATGGGGAAGCGCGGACTCTCGCCTGGATTGTCGAGTGCCACCCATGCCACGCCGCCCACCTCGTCGGGCAGCCATGACCGCAGTTGTATCACGGTGCTGTAGGCGCACCAGGGCACGCTCACGGTACGAATGTTTTTCATCACCGAGTCGCCCATAGCGTAGTACATATTAATCTCATCGGGCCGCATCCAGGGGTTGGAGAAGGGCGACACGATGCTGTCGGGTTCCGTTTCCACCACTTTCCCCTCTTTGTCTTTCCGTTTGGGGTTGGGCAGTTTGTGGCGGCCGCTCAGGTTTTTCGGTGTGCCCTCATAATAGCTGCCCAGCAGGCGCATCACCTGTTCTGCGCTCACTTTCTGGTCGGGCCGCACGCTGAGGGGCAGTTCGGCCACGGTGTCGCAGAGATGTAGCGAGGGAGCCAGCTGGTCCATGATATACCATTCGCGCACGCTGTAGTTCTTCTTCTCGCCGAAGTAGTTGCCGCCGCTGTACACTTTCCAGAAGCAGAACTCCTCCTTCCCGTCCCACAGTTTGAGTTTCTTGGCCACGTCGAACACATTGTCGGAGGCCATGTAGCGGTCGGTGTCGGCAAGGTCGAGCCGGGAGATACGGCTGATGTTGGCCGACACGGCTATCTCGTCGTCGGGGATGCGCACGGCCGCCCACACGCCGCCTGTCTTCTTCGGTCCCTCGCCGAACACCTCGAATATCCACACCTCGTTCTTGTCGGCTATGGTGAGGCACTCGCCGCTGTCGCCGTAGCCGTACCGCTTCACCAGGTCGCCCATCAGCCGTATGGCCTCGCGGGCGGTGGCGCAGCGTTCCAGGGCTATGCGCTCCAGTTCCTCTATCATAAACATGCCCTTTTTGTTCTGCAGGGTGTCTCGGCCGGAGATGGTGGTCTCGCCGATGGCCAGCTGTTTCTCGTTGAGGCAGGGGTAGGCCGTGTCGAGATAGCGATAGGTGTGGCGCACCTGCGGTATCACACCCTTGCGGTACATCTTGGTGCTGTCTTGAGCGCTCTGCGTGTGCATGCGTCCGTCGTAGATGGCTGTCACGGTGTCGCGCTCATAGTCGCGTGCGGGCACCACCTGCATCCAGGTGCGGTACCAGGAGTCGCAGGTGTGCGAGGTCATGACGGAACCGTCGGCCGAGGCTTTCTTGCCCACCATGATGCTGGTGCACGACATGGGGTAGCGGGTGCCCCACTGCGGTTCTTCATAGTTCTGCGCAAGGCTATGGCCGGGCAGGAGCAGACACAGTGCTGCTGAGAGAAAGAGAGTACTTTTCATTGGGTATCTGATTTTTTGTTATGGTTTCCGTTTCATTTCCGGCACATCGAACTGCCCCGTCACATACCGGTCGAGGTCGGGTTCGAAGAGTCCCTGGCGGCTGCGCACAAAGTCCATGAGCCGGGAGAAGGTGATGTCGTTGGCCAGCAGGTTTGGGTTGCCGAAGAGCAGCAGGTGCTCCCGGGCGCGGGTCATGGCCACGTTGAGTTTGCGGTCTATGATGCAGCCGTCTTCCTCGAAGACATTGCTGGTGAGGAAGTCGAGCTGGTAGAAGTGCTGTATGGTGAATCCGTAGAGGATATAGTCGCGCTGACTGCCCTGGAACCGCTCTACCGTGTCGATGGTGATGCCGCACAGCGCATCGATGCCGCTCCTCTCGATGTATTTCCTCACTTCGGCTATCTGGTTGCGGTAGGGTACGATTACGCCCACGGTGTCAGTGGCCGAGAAATGGTCTTTCTCCATTTCGTATATCCGCAGCACCGTGGCGGCTATGGCCTGCGCCTCGTGGGTGTTCACCTTTTCCGACACACTGTCTTGTGGCGGCGCCACGGCTATGAAAGCGATGCGGCGTGTGGCGAGCAGGTTGTCTATGCCGTTGTGCCCCTGTCCCTGTGCGGGCAGCATCTTGTCTTGGTGGGGCAGCGGCACCACCTGCAACTTGCCGTTGTAAAAGGCATCGTTGGGAAAGATGGCGATGTCCTGGTGCATGCGTCCCTGCTTGGTGAGCATGTACACCACGTCGGGATTGCCGCGGTAGCGCTTGAGCAGGCGCTCGAAAAGCGACAGGCGGCAGTTGGTCAGGCAGATGTCGTTGAGCAGTCTGTCGTGCACCTCCGACTCCTCTTCCTTCTGCTGCACCACAGCGGGCAACTGCTTGTGGTCGCCTATGAGCACGATTTTACGTATGGCGCTCCATCCGCTCTCGTCTGTAGCACTGAGTATCCCCATCAGGTGCGGCTCCAGAATCTGCGAGGCCTCATCGATGATGGCCAGGCTGAACTGCTTCACCTTGAAGAAATTGGCGTTGGCGTTGAAGGTGGAGGTGGTGCCCACGAAGATGCGCGTGCGGGCCACCCTCTCCTTGAGTGCCGTTACAGAACCGCACTCCCGTACTTTGGCGTCGAGCAGATATGGGCGGTAGCGCTCCTCGCATGAAAAACGGCTCCCGATTCGTATGAAGTCGAGTTCCTCCTCCGCCAGTTTGCTGCAAATCTCGTCGACGGCGCGGTTGGTGTAGGAGAGCAGCAGCACACTGGCCTCCTCGCTCCGCAGTTCCTCCTTGAGCGTGTTCACCAGTCCGTAGGAGGTCTTGCCGGTGCCCGGCGGTCCGATGATGAGGAAGAGGTCCTGTGCCTGCCGCACTTTCAGGGCCAGGGTGTTGAAAGGGCCGTAGTCGCCCCGCAGGGCGAGCGATGGGTCGGTCAGGGGCGGGCGTTGCAGCAGGAGCAGGTCTCTGCGCTCCTGGGGAGCTGAGAGGAAGGCGTGCATGCCGCGGTAGAGTGCCCCATACGACGACTCGAAGAAGTCGTGCTCGATGGCCCATTTCTTTTTCCCGTTGTGCCAGAACACATGGCTGTTCACCTGCATGGCGCGCAGGCTCAGGGTGATTTGCTCTTGTCCTATCTCCTGCAGGGTGGCACGAAACACCATGGTGCGCCGTGCGTCGGGCTCTGTTCCCTCGTCGTAGGGATACAGTATCACGATGTCGCCGGTTCTGAAGTTGGATATGTCGCTGTCGGGCCGTTGGGCGAACCGCAGGGTCACACTTTCCACCCTGTCTTGGCTGTCGGCCGTGGGATTCACCAGTTCCAGGTCGCAGTAGATGTTGCCGTTGAGCAGTTTGGTGTCCAGCGGACTGTTCCATTTGTCGGCGAACCCCGAACTCTCCTTGGTCTGGTTGCCCACCTTGGCCATGAGATGCTCCGTGGCCAGGAAGGTCATGAAACGGTGATAGTAGGCCCGCTCCAGTGCAGAGGCCCGGTGCAGGGGCTGCAGCAGTAGGGTTAGGTCTTTTCGGGTCCATTCCTCCCAGAGGCGCCCCTTGGCTTTCCGGATGTTCAGACTGTCGGGTGTCAGCGTGTCGAGCACGGTCATGGCGCCGTGGGTGTAGCTGAACTCAGCGGCTACCGTCTCATTGCGCAGTTTCATGGCCTCGAAGATGAGCTGAGGGGCAAAGCCCAGTGGTAGCAGACCGTTCAGATATTTCGAATATAGTAGGAAAGCGTGCAGATTGCGTTGGTTCTTCTCATACTGCTCGCGGTAGTTGTATCTCAGCAGCAGCATGTAGAGCAGCAGCTGCACATAGTGCTGCTCTTTTTGCTTAGGGGTGTCGGGGTCTCTTTGCGGCCATCCGCTCTTGCCCGACTTCTGCTCTATCACCACTTTCTGGTCCAGTTGGAGGAAGTCCATGCGTCCCTGCAGCCCCAGCATCTCTGAGAAGAAGGAAGGCTCCACCATGATATCGGTGGCATTGAAGCGGATGTGGTCGGCGCTCAGCAGTTGGGGCAGGGTATCGGAGAGCAGCCGCTGAATGTTGCGCTGCTGGGTCTGTGCCTGGGCGTGGAAGTCGGCGTCGAGGGTGGTGGTGAGCAGTCCCACGGCATTGGAGGCGAAGAATTTCTCCACACTCTCCCTGTAGGAAGGCTGCTGTGTCTGCAGTGCCTCGTCGAGCAGTTGGCTGGCCATGTTGCCCAGTAGGATGGCCGAGCTGTTGGGGGCCGGCTTTATCTTGTTGATAAGGTGCACCAGGTGCGAGTGGGCATAGGATTCAAAACATCCCGCCACAGCCGAGATGTCGACCAAGTAGTCGGGTTCATAAACTATCAGTTCGGGATAGAGCACCCCGCCTTTTTCCTTGGGCCGCACCAGGTTGAGCTGGCAGTCTTCGTGGAGCAGACTGTGCAGGTAGCTCCAGTCCCACTCGCTGTATACGGCGTGCTCGCTGGCACCCCCGTAGAACACCTTCACCTCCTCGGCGTCTTCCGTGTCGGCGTCGGCGTAGAGATAGGTGGCGTCCCAGCGGTTCACGATGACCCGCAGGTATTCGGCTTTCAGGGCTCCCCGCTCTCTCTTGCGCGGTTGGGGAAAGTGTATCTCGAGCAGACTGGGAACGGGCGTCTGGAACACTAGGGCCACAAACTGACACACGGCTTTCCAGTCGTGTAGGAAATTGGCGGCCATTGTCTCCTCGTCGGTTTCCTGCAGCCGGCGCAGATGCACGCGCGCTTCGTTCACGGTGGCCCGCAGCGCTCTCGGTGCATGATGCTCTTTGAGCAGGTAGTCGGTCTTGGCAAAGGGACCGTTGAACCGTACGCCGGCCATCCGGGTCTTTTGGTCGAGTGTGATGAGGAACACGCGGTTCAGGGTGCGGTAGGCCATCGCGTAGTGGGGCAACCGCCGCAGACTGTCTTGCAGTTCGCCGAAGAGACTGGCGGCTACTTCCTGTTCGTAAAATCTTTGTTCTGCCATGGTGCTGTTTTTCGTCGTATAGGGTCGAAGGTCAGGTT